>CAZNRY010000101.1:0-14674 GCA_964575675.1 uncultured bacterium | reverse complement strand
GACTATGGCGGCACCGTCCGTCGCTGGAAGGGCTTCATCCCGAAGATCAGTCCGATCACGCTTGTCGCGCTTCTCTTCACGATCGTCGTCATGTTCTCGCTCAAGGGCGAGGCGATCGTTCAGCTCCCGCTCGATGTCGTGCGGGTCGCGATTCCGCTCCTCATCTACTTCGTGCTGATGTTCTTCATCTCCTTCTTTATGAGCAAGAAGGTCGGGGCCGGATACGGGCAAGCGGCGACCCTGTCGTTCACCGCGGCGTCGAACAACTTCGAGCTGGCGATCGCCGTGGCGGTGGCGACCTTCGGCATCCACCACGGAGCCGCATTCGCCGCGGTGATCGGCCCGCTCGTCGAGGTCCCGGTTCTGATCGGACTCGTTAACGTCGCGCTCTGGCTGGGACGAAGGTACTACCGCAGGGGCGAGACGGCGGCATGAGGGACGTCCTTTTCCTCACGCACGACGCAATCTTCCCCGAAGCCCCAAACCCGCGCCCAGTAAGGCGAGGAAAACGGTGAGCGAGACTAGAATCATGGGAGCGGCAGGGGTGTCGAATCGCAATGACGCAAGCAGTCCAACCAAGCTCGCCAGGAAGCCGAAGATCCACCCTACGGCAAGCGCTCCGCCAGGACGCTCCGTCGCCATCAAGCCAGCAACCGCGGGGATCACGAGGAAGCCGAAAACGAGGAGCACCCCCGCGATCTGAACGGAGGATGTGACGACAAGTCCGAAGATCGCGTAGAAGAGAAAATCCCACGCAAAGAGCCTTCGCCCTCGCGCCTCCGCGCCTCGGGGATCGTTCGTGATCTCGAAGAACGGTCGCCGCAAGAGGAAGTGCACCACACCGACTGCGGCATACAGGATCGCCGTCTTGACGACTTTGTCGGGAGCGATGGTGAAGAGGGTCCCCACGAGGGTCTCCCTCAAGTGCTCCGGTCCCGCGGGCGACTTCTCCAGAACCAAGAAGACCATCGCTTGCGCGGTGGCGAAGACGATTCCGATGAATGCCTCGAGCGGGACCTGGCGCTCTTGGCGCCGTAGCCAGGCGAAGCTCGCTGCTCCGACCAGCGTCATCCCGAGTGCCAGGAGATAGGAGGCCACCGGGCTATCGTGCACGTTCATGACGACGCCGACTGCAACGCCGAGAGCTGCCATTTGCGCGAGCGCTAGATCGACAAAGATGACCCCGCGGCGCACGACATGGAAGCCGAGGTAGGCGTGGATCCCCGCGAGCACCAGGCTGGCAACGAGGGCGGTTTGAAAGAACGGAAGTGCGAGCGTCGCTGACATGGCCGCCTCAGTTCCTTGCCAGGAGCGCCCGGAAGAGCGTATCGAAGTGGGCCAGGTAGCTTCCGGCCTCAACCGTATCGCACGAAGGAGAGACCTTCGCGGCGCGGACTCCGGTCTCGCGGGCAAGGAACGCGCTTGCGTCATCCGAAAAGTACGGTTCCTGGAGGATGATTTGCACCTTCCTCTCGCTAATCAAGACGATCAGTTCCTGCAAGTGCCGGCCGGTCGGCGGAATGCCGGGGATCGGTTCGATCGTCCCTACGATGCGCAGCCCGAAGGCGTGGGCGAAGTAGATCCAGGAAGCGTGATAGGTCACGATGTCGTTGCCGGGCATCGACGCGACGGCCTGGCGGCCGCGCGCGAATGACTCCTCCGCCGACTTCGCAAACTCCTCGGCCCGCGCGCCGAAATCGCCGGCGTGGGGCGGATCGATCCGGCCCAGCGCTTCCGAAATCGCTCGGGCCACGATCGCGCCGTTGCGTGGGTCGATCCAGTAGTGGGGGTTGCCCTCGGGGTGGACGTCCCCCATCGACGCATCGACCTTCCCCGTCGGTTTGTCGAGGATATCGATCCCCTTCGAGCAGTCGAGGATGGCGAGGTGGCTGTTGCGCGACCCGTCGATGATCCCGTCAGCCCAACCGTCGAGCCCGAGTCCGACCTTGAGGTAGAGATCCGCTCTCGCGACTCGGACCATGTAGGAGGGAAGGACCTCGACCCTGTGAAGATCGCTGGTCGGCCGGGCGATTGACATGACTTCGACATCCGGGCCGCCGACCGCGCTTGCGATCGAGCCGAGGTCGGTGGTCGATGCGACCACGCGGATCTTTGCCGTGACGGGTGAATTCAAAACCGGGATCGCAAGAAGCAGAAGAGCGCAGAGAACCGAGTGCTTCTTCATCGCATCCCCCTAGAACTGATGGGCCTTGTGCGGGCCCATCGAGTAGACGACATGGAGGCGGACGGTGTTCGCCGCCTCACCGACCGCCGGCATCGAACGGTCGTAGACAAGACGGAAAACGAGGGTTTCTTCCATCAGCGCGTACCCGGCGAATGCGCCGAACGTTTGACTCCAAGCCTTCTCGACGGTTGGTTCCTGGTAGCGCTCCATGGAAGCACCGGCGTTAAGGCGGCGGGCGAAGTTGTAGTCGGCGAATGCGTACCCGCCGAGGGGCTTGACCATATCCCTTGCGTAGCCGGCATCGGGTGACCACGAAGCTTCCTCTCTCTCGAGCTTCAGGAGTTCCCCCTGCAGAACGACGTAGGAAGTGCTCGACGACCAGATCTTCGCCTTCGCGTCGACGCCCACGATGGTCGTCCGTGCCTGAGCCGCAACATTGTTCGTCCCGTGAGCCACGGATAGGCCGAGTTCTAGACCCGACTGTTCGCCGACCATGCTGAAGCTGCTGAGACGCGCGACGACCCCGGGACGCGCGCGGTCGCCATCGTCGCCCCGACCGGCAAGGAGCGGATCGTCCGGACTCTCGCTCGTCTCGCGGTCGATTCGAAACGAGTTGCCCTGGAGATAGTCGACCGTCGCCGTCAACGATGCGTCGCCGGGGAGAGGAATCCTCCCCGACAGCGAGAGTCCCGTGTCGTTGAAAGCCTCGTCTCCCGGCAAACACGCGGCCATGACCTCGAATCGTTCCCCGAAGGGATAGGTGTGCGGGTGCATCGGATTCAACTTCCCGAAGCCGACGCGGTACTTGCCGCCTTTGGCGGCCAAGCCGAGGGGAAGGCCCCGGAAGAGAGTGAAGTACCCTTCCTCGAGTGCCATTCCTTCCTCGCCAAGCGACAAGGTGAAGATGCCCTTCGCATAGGGATTGAGATAGGCATCGAAGACGAACTCGGTCTCGCCGGGGTCGATCCTTGGTCGATCGTGGTCGGGATCGGCGGAATCGTCGGTCAAGGACACGACCGGCTGGCCGATGACCGAGATGTCCGGATTCACCACTCCGGCGCGAAGCGGCCATGGGACGACCGCCATCCCGGCGAGAAGCCAAAGGAAGAGGCGACGCATATGCAAACCTCCCACCGTGCGCAATGCCGCGCACGAAGCAGCACGAATCGTCGATGGTTCCGGGGAATGAGGCCCGCGGAACGATGATCGGGCGGTGCTGGGGGGGGCTAGGCCGCGGGAGGACCGCGGAGGTGGAGCGCCGCGCAAAGAAGGAGTTGGGGAATCACGGCCGGATCAGCCATCAGGATCTCCTCCGCGCAATCAACCGGCGTGGAGATCGGACTGATCGGATCCGACGGGGGGTCTATAGATGATCCGGCGATGCGGCAGGCAGGGCAGTCGTGATCGCATTCCAGAGGACCGTGACCGTGTTTCTGAATCAACTCCGCAGATCCGGCAAGGACGAGGGCCATCCCCAGGATCACGGAGGCAATGCGAAGCATGCGGTTCCACCGACTCATGCGACAAGCCTAGGTGGGGCCCGCCGGTCCGTCAAGCCGCGGCGACCCGTCCCGTGTCTCGATCGGTGTAGAGTGCCCCCGCGTTCTGGTACAGGAGACAGCGGAAACACTGTCATACACAACAAGTTCCACGACCGTTGCGTTGACCCCGGACCGTGAGGGGCATAGCATGGAGAGCGAGAGGTTCTGACAAGGAGCGCCGTCTCCCGGGAGATGATCGGCGCCGGCTGATCGTCGTCGAGACGATGTCGGCTATTGAATCACCTCAACCGGTCCCATGTGTGATGATCGAGCATCACGGAAGGCAGTCAGGTCGATGAACGGCGATCGTCCGGATCCCGACACCATGCCCATGCACAGCTTCGAGTCCCTTCGGAGTTGCGCCGGGCTGTTTCGGGACATTCTCCTAAGCGCAACGCCCGACACCTCCCAGCAGGAGTTCCTGTGTGAGGTCGCGTGGAGACTGCTGCGATTCTCAGGCTGCGATGCGCTGGAAATCAGACTCCAGCTCGGCGAGTCGAGCCAAAGGTGGGAGGCGAGGCGCGGATCTGATGGGTGTCGTCACGAGAAGATGCCTCCCGGGCCCGGCGGAGAGCGGATTCTGTGGCTTGCTGATGGTTCGCCGCGGGAGAGCGCGTACGCGGCAGTCGTACGTGGTGACGGAGACCGCTCGCTGCCACACTTCACGAAGAACGGGAGCTTCTGGACGAACGACGCGGATAGTCTCCTGCCCTCGCCCAGCCAGGCCGGTGTTCTCGAGAAACCACAGGACGCGAGGCGTTCTCGCACTCCGAAATCGCTCGCTGCAATCCTGTTCGCAGTGGACGAGCTCGATAAGGGTCTTCTGCTTCTCGGGAACGAAGGGTCGCAGGGTCTGACCGCGGAAGCTGTAGGTTTCTTCGAGACAGTTGCCGGGTTGGTAGGAATCTCACTCGCTAACCGCAACAGCCAGCATGCCCTGCGCGAGCGGATCAAGGAACTCACCTGCCTCTACGGCATCGCCCAGCTCGGTGCCGACGCCCGCACCTCGATAGAAGAGTTGCTGGGTTCTGTGGCCGCCCTGCTGCCTCCCGCCATGCAGTACCCTGATCATGCACATGGCAGAGTTGTCATGGACGAATGCTCCTTCGCGACGCCCGGTCATCCAGACGATGGCCCAAGGTTGTCCTCGGCGGTCGTGCTGAATGGCGTCGCGCGCGGCAGGATCGAGGTGACGTACTCGAAGACAGCATCCCTTCCTGACGAGAGCGTGTTCCTAAGGGAAGAGACAAGCCTGCTACGTACCGTGGCCCACCAGCTGGCCCTGCTCATCGAGCAACGCGAAGCAGTCATGGAGCAAGGACATCTGCAGGAACAGCTGCGACACGCCGATCGTCTGGCGACAATCGGCGAGCTCGCTGCAGGCGCGGCGCATGAACTGAACGAGCCGCTAGCCAGCATCCTGGGGTTCGCACAGCTGGCGGGCAAGGTCGGGGATCTTCCCGATCAAGTGTCGCTGGATTTGCAGAAGATCGTGACGGCATCCTTGTATGCCCGGGAGGTCGTGAAGAAGCTCCTCATCTTCTCCCGCCAGATGCCTGTCCGCAAGACGACGGTCAATCTCAACGAGATCGTGCGGGAAGGTCTCAGCTTCCTCGGCGCCCGCTGCGCCAAGGAGGGCGTACAGATGGACCAGGTCCTGGATCCGGCACTGCCGCGGATTCTCGCGGACCCGGCCCAACTGCAGCAGGTCCTGGTGAACCTCGTGGTCAACGCGGTCCAGGCGATGCCGCAAGGCGGGCACCTGACGATCCGCACCGTCGTGCGCGAGGGGGGCGTGGTCCTCGCCGTCGAAGACACGGGAGTCGGCATGGATGAGGAGGTGGCGAACCGGATATTCTTGCCGTTCTTCACGACGAAGAAGCCTGGGCACGGAACGGGCCTGGGGCTCGCGGTGGTCCATGGAATCGTCTCTTCCCATGGCGGTAGGATCAGCGTCGTTAGCGCACCGGACCATGGCAGTCGATTCGAGGTTTTCCTGCCGGTAGGAGATGCAAGCACTCAGAGGAATGGGGGTACGGATGCCCACGGGCACTAGGAAGCAGCGGATCCTCGTGGTGGACGATGCTCCGGATACTCTGGAGATGCTCCAACGGAATCTGGCGTCGCGCCGCTACGAGGTCTACACGGCCGGCAGTGTGGCAGAGGGGCTGAGCATCCTGGAGGGGACTCCGATCGACCTGGTCATAACGGACTTCAAGATGCCTGGTGCAAACGGCCTGGATCTCGTCAGGCACGTCCGCGAGAACCTGAGGGATACCGAGGTGATGGTGATCACGGGCTACGCGACCGTGCAAGGCGCCGTGGAGGCCGTGAAGACAGGGGCCGAGGAGTACCTGGCGAAACCGTTCACTGACGATGAGCTGTTTGAGGCCGTGCAGCGGGCATTCGACAAGCTCAAGATGAGGTGGCTGACGCAGTTGCGTCGGGACGGCGCGCCCGTGACCCCGCACGGCATCGTCGGCACCTCCGCAGCGATACAGCGGGTCATCGCGGAGGTGGGGAAGGCCGTGGCGACCTCGGCAACCGTACTCGTCACGGGGGAGAGCGGCTCCGGCAAGGAGCTGGTCGCCCGGGCAGTTCACTACTCCAGTACCCGCGGTTCCGCGCCGTTCGTCCCGGTGATTTGCGGAGCCATCCCGGGAGAGCTGCTGGAGAGCGAGCTGTTCGGCTATGTCAAGGGGGCCTTCACCGGAGCGGCGGAAACGCGAGCGGGCTTCTTCCAGACGGCCGATGGCGGCACAATCTTCTTGGATGAAATCAGTGAGACCAGCCTGGCAATGCAGGTCAAGCTTCTCCGTGTTCTCCAGGACAGGAATGTCTACATGATCGGTTCACGGCGTGGACGGGTTGTGGACGTGAGAATCATCGCGGCTACAAACAACAACCTGCTGGACTTGGTGAAGAAGAAGCTGTTCCGCGAGGATCTCTACTACCGTCTGAACGTGATCACGATCGATGTCCCCCCGCTTCGAGAGCGTGACAGCGATATTATCCTGCTGGCCCGGCACTTCGCAACCAAGTTCGCGCAGCAATTGGGCAAAGTTCCGCCACAGTTCTCCGACAGCGTCTTGCGCGTCCTGAAGAACTACTACTGGCCCGGGAACGTCCGGGAGCTGGAGAACGTTATGCAGCGCGTGGTCGTCATGAGCGATGCCGAGCTCGTGGACGTTCCGGACCTGCCTTCGCTCATGCGGTTCTCCGCTCCGCGGGAGATGCGCTTCACCCGTACGTTGGCGGAGGTTGAGGCCGACTACATCGCCAACGTTCTTGCCCAGGTGGGTGGCAACAGGACGCGCGCCGCGGAAGTACTGGGCATCGATCGCAAGACCCTCCGGGAGAGACTCAAGACGACGCGCGGGCTGGACGCTCGCTGATCTCGCGATCGCCGGGGAGAAACTCCCCGGTGGTTCTGTTCTCCCCGCCTCTTCCATCGGGTGGCTTGGCTCGCACGTGTCACCTCGGATCGACTTCTCTTCTTTGTCCGGCGATTCCCCCTTCCTAACCAAATGCAATGCAAGCCAGTTGTGCGGGGCATCTTCGTTCGCAAAGCCCGAATGCGTCGGCGGTTGCTTTGGCACGGTGCTTGCACGTTTGTCCGCGAGACAATGGACATCGGCAGATGGACAGAACCGTCGGGTAGTCGGTTTGAGAGAAGGAGGATGGGGGATGGCTCATGTCGAGAAGCGGGAGACCAGCAATACGACAAGGCTGACACCGAGCCAGCAGGTCGCTGCAGCGTCACCTGAGACCAGGAGTATCTGCATCACCTGCAATCTGGCACCCAACTGCATCCACCTGATCGAGAATCCCAGCCTGATGATCTGGGACTGTGAGAACTTCGACAACTATGTGGAGCCAACCGCTCCAACATATGCGGCCAGCCCTGATGTTGAGGCGGGATTCGAGGACTACGGAGGACGCGCCGGGCTGTGCGTGAACTGTGCCGAGCGACAGACCTGCAGCTACCCCCGGCCTGAAGGAGGTGTCTGGCACTGCGCCGAATACAGGGTCTAATCGTCGCGTGAGGACTGGGTGAGATCTGAGACTGCGGCCGGAGGAGGTCGGGTGGGTACAGCTCTCATGGGCTGCGGAGGCGCCGATGGACGAGACGACCGAGAAGGGATCGACGGGAGGGGCCGGCACGGGGACCGGCGCACCCCAGAGCGTTGGTCAGCCAGGGCAGTACACCGGTATCTGTTCTACATGCAATCTTGCCCCAACCTGCATGACGCTGAATCGCAACCCGGATCTTGTGGTCTGGGAATGCGAGGAGTTCGACAACTACGAGGCTCCCCGTGTCCGCGGCATCGTTGCGAAACATGTTGGTCGCCCGGGTGGCCTCATGGCGATGCTCGAGGAGATCCAGTCCAGATACGGCTACCTTCCAAGGCACGCGCTGAGGGCCGTGGCCGAAGCCGTCGACATGTCGCTTGTGGATGTGTACGGCGTGGCGACCTTCTACAGAGCCTTTAGTCTACAGCCTCGCGGGAAGCATCTGGTCTCGGCCTGCCTGGGCACGGCGTGTCACGTGCGCGGGGGCCCCGCCGTGGTCCGAGAGCTCGAGCGTGAACTTGGCGTGGCTCCAGGCGAGACCACCTCCGATCGCCAGTTCACCCTCGAGACGGTGAACTGCCTGGGTGCCTGCGCGCTGGGTCCAGTGGTCGTCGTGGACGGACACTACTTCCCGCAAATGCGTCCCCCAAAGATCAAAGCGATCATCGCGGAATCCCGTGCGGGACTCGACAGGGTCGAGAGGATAGGAGACGAGCGGATCTTCCCCCTTCGTGTGAGGTGTCCGCGGTGCAATCACACGCTCATGGATCCCGGGACATCCATCGACGGTCATCCGGCGGTTCGAGTGACGGCTTCCTTCGGGGGTGATCACGGATGGCTCAGACTGTCCAGTCTTTACGGCAGCCACGTGGTCGAAGCCGAGCACGAGATTCCAAGGGAGTCTGTGATCAACTTCTTCTGCCCCCATTGCCATACGGAGCTGCGCAGCAGCACGGGCTGTCCCGAATGTGGCGCGCCGATGGTCCCGATGATCGTCGAGGGAGGCGGTGTAGTCCAGGTCTGTTCACGGCAAGGTTGCAAGGGCCACATCCTGGATCTCGGTGGCGGAGCGGCCTAGCCAAGGGCACGGGCGAGTCCTAAGCGGGAGCGAACTCTACATGCCTAGACTTTCCTCCGTCCAGGAGCTGATTGAGCTTCGGGGACGTGTATCGAGCGAGGCTGGAGATCAGGCCGGCAAACTGACCCTGGTCGTCTGTGCCGGTACCGGTGGGCTGGCCAGCGGTTCCAACAACATCATCAGGGTGATCAAGCGACACATCCTAGAGCGCGGCCTGCAGGACAAGATCAGATTGAGGATCACGGGGTGCCAGGGTTTTTGCGAGATGGACCCCTTCATTGTCGTGGAGCCCGGGCAACACCTGTACCCCAAGCTCAGGATGGAGGACGTCGCTCGAGTCGTGGACGCGGCCCTCGGGGGTTTCGTAGACGACGAGCTGATCTACAGAGATCCTCAGGATCGGAGACCCTGCCATGACCAGAAGGACATCCCTTTTTTCAGAGGGCAGACGAGGACCCTTTTAGGCAACAACCAGAAGCTGGACCCCATCCGGATCTTCGACTACATCGGGCGGGGTGGCTACGCGGCCATCGAGAAGGTCCTCTTGAACCCAAACCCCGAGTGGATCATCGGTGAGATCAAGGCTTCGGGGCTTCGAGGCCGCGGTGGTGCAGGCTTCCCGGCCGGCAACAAGTGGGAGCTGGCGCGGTCATCGGGAAGACCCGGGGAACCCAAGTACGTCGTCTGCAACGCGGATGAAGGAGATCCGGGCGCCTACATGGACCGCAGTCTCCTCGAGGGCAATCCGCACGCTATCATCGAAGGGATGCTGATCGGGGCGATCGCCGTCGGGGCGACACAGGGCTTCGTCTATGTCCGCAGCGAGTATCCCCTGGCGATCAAGCATCTCCTCATCGCCCTCCGGCAGGTGCGCGACCTGGGACTCCTGGGTTCGGATATCCTCGGCACGGGCATCTCCTTCGATATCGGCATCGTTCGAGGCGCAGGTGCGTTCGTGTGCGGCGAGGAGACTGCGCTGATCCGGTCCATTGAAGGACGGATGGGCGAGCCGAGACAGCGTCCGCCCTACCCCATCGAGTGCGGAATTGACGGCCATCCCACCTGCATCAACAACGTCGAAACCTGGGCCAATGTGCCGGTGATTATCAGCCGCGGTTCGGCCGCGTACGCGGCGGTCGGTGTCCCCGGCAACACGGGAACCAAGATCTTCTCGCTCGTGGGCAAGATCCGAAACACCGGTCTCGTGGAGATCCCGCTGGGCATGAAGATCAGCGACGTCGTTTACGAGATCGGCGGGGGCCCTCTGGGCAGAATGCGACTAAAGGCCGTGCAAACGGGCGGGCCATCCGGAGGATGCATCCCGGCGACGATGTTCGATCTGCCGATTGACTACGAGAGCTTGAGAGAGGCCGGATCCATGATGGGCTCGGGCGGCATGATCGTCATGGACGAGGGCACCTGCATGGTGGATATCGCCAAGTACTTCATGAGCTTCCTCAAAGATGAGTCGTGCGGGAAGTGCTTCACCTGCCGCAAGGGCACCCAGCGGATGCACGAGATCCTGGAGGACATCACGTTGGGCAAGGCCACATCCACCGACCTGGATCTTCTGGAAGAGCTCGCTCTGGCCGTAAAGGACACAACAATGTGCGGGTTGGGGCAGTCCGCGCCCAACCCGGTCCTCAGCACGTTGAAGTACTTCCGGCACGAGTATGAGGGGCACATCCATCGGAAGAAGTGCGACGCGTTTGTGTGCAAGGAACTCGTCGGAGCACCGTGTCAGTCGGCATGCCCTGTCGGCACGGAGGCCTGGCGTTATGTGGCGCTCATCGAGAAGCAGGACTACGAGGGCGCGTACCGGGTGATTCGCGATGCGAACCCGCTTCCTTCCGTCTGTGCACGCGTATGCGACCATCCGTGCGAGGAGAAGTGCCGGGCCGGGACGAGCGGCGGCGAGGCGATCTCCATCCGCGCGTTGAAGCGTTTCGTGACGGACCGGGTGGGACCGGCCGTGTATGAGCCCGTCGCCAGGAAGGTCGAGAAGGGACCTAGGGTGGCGATCGTGGGTGCCGGGCCTGCCGGCCTGGCTGCAGCCCACTACCTCTCCTTGGCAGGGTATCGTTCCACGATCTTCGAGGCCGAAGACCGCCCGGGCGGCATGATGGTGAGCGCCATCCCGGCCTACCGGCTTCCACGCGAAGGCCTCATCGCGGAGATCGACGCCCTCCTCGACCCCAACGTGACGCTCGAGGTGAGGACTTCGCTGGGACGTGACTTCACTTTGGACGGGCTTCTTCTCCGTGGTTTCGAGGCCGTCTTCCTGGCGACCGGCGCTCATCGCAGCCGGAGACTGGATGTCCCCGGAGAAGATGTCCCTGGCGTCTACCCATCCATTCAGTTCCTGAAGGAGTTCAACCTGCGCGGCGTGGAGCTTGCTCGCGGACGGGTCGGAATCATCGGTGGGGGGAACGCCGCGCTCGATGCGGCCAGGGTTGCGATCCGGCAGCAAGGGGTCTCCAGCGTGACGATCTACTACCGCCGCACCCGCAAGGAGATGCCGGCATACGAGGAGGAAGTGGTCGGGGCCCTGGAAGAGGGCGTCGGGCTGGTGACACTCGTCACCCCGACGAAGGTGCTCCACGCTGACAACTCCCTGACGGGAGTGCAGTTCGTGAAGAACGATCTCGGCGCTCGTGGTCCCGACGGACGCCGTCGGCCAGTCCCGCTGCCGGGAACAGAGTACGTGGTGAATCTGAACACCCTGATCGTCGCGATCAGTGAGGAACCGGACGTGGAGATACTCTCCGCAACCGGCCTGGCAATGACGGAGTGGGGAACGATCGCAGCCGACGCCGATACGTTCGCGACGAGCCGGACAGGGGTGTTTGCCGGCGGCGATGTCGTGAGCGGCCCTCGGACCGTCATCGAGGCGATCGCTGCTGGGAAGAAGGCGGCAGCAGTCATCGATCGATATCTGCGAGGCCAAGTGCTTGTCGAGCCTGCTAGGACGAATCTACCGGAAGCGGTCATTCCGCCGTCGGCCTCCAGCGACGAAACAGCCGGTGTGACGGCTCGTGTGAATGTGCCCACGATGCCGGCAACCTCGCGGGTGGGAAGCTTCGCCGAGGTCGAGGGGGCGTTGTCCGAGGAGGAAGCGGTGCACGAGGCCAGGCGCTGCCTCAGGTGCGATCTGGAGTTCACCCAGCGCACAACGCCGAGAACGGAGGGCGTCGTGGATGCAGAGGAGCAGACATGCCCACGCTGACGATCAACGGACTGGAGGTGTCGGTAGAGCGAGGAACCACAATTCTGGAGGCCGCGAAGTTCCTGGGTTTCCCCATTCCGACGCTCTGTCACATGGACGGCCTTTCTCCTTACGGGGCCTGCCGCCTGTGTGTCGTGGAAATCGGGACCGGGGCGAACGCCAGGTTGGTCTCATCATGCACCTACCCCGCCGAGGAGGGGTTGAAGGTGCGCACGGCATCGGCGCGGGTCGTCCGGGCGCGCAAGATGGTCCTGGAGCTTCTCCTGGCGACCTGTCCCCAATCCAAGGTGATCCAGGATCTCGCCTCGGCGCACGAAGTGAGGCAGCAGCGATTCAAGCAGGAACACGAGGACTGCATCCTGTGCGGATTGTGCGTTCGGATGTGCGAGCAACAGATGATGGCCAAGGCGATCGGCTTCCGCGGTCGCGGCGGCCGGCGCGGCATTGGAACGCCGTTCGACATTCGCTCCGAGGAGTGCCGGCTCTGCGGAGGGTGCATGTACGTGTGTCCTGCCTGCCAGCTTCGCTGCACCTTCACCGAGCCGGAGAAGGCCGTTTGTGGCGGTTGCGCAAACCTAAGCCCGCCGTGCCTGAAAACAGAGACGTTTGAAGACATGATGTGCTACATGGAGCCATGCGTCGCATGCGAGATCACGAGGAACACGACCGGAAAGGAGCCCATATAATGTCACTGTCCAAGGTAAACGCATCCGCAGCAACCCTGACCAAGAACCGGACAGAGGGATCCGTCGTGCCGACCTCAGGCATGTGCGTGACCTGCGTCGATGGCTGCATCGGGATGTGCGAGATCGGGAAGTCGGCATACCGCGGGCACGAGGTGATCTACCCCCAACCGTTCGGTGTCATCACGACGGCTGCTGAGAAGATCTATCCGGTCGACTACTCCCATTTCAACATCATGGGCACGGCGGTCGGGGCGGTGGGCATCGAGGCGGACAGCGACAAGGCGGTCTTCCCGGCGGTCAATCTCGATGTCGCTTTTGGGCATGATCGGGGGATCAAGTTCCGCCACCCCTGGATCATCCCGGGCATCGGCTCCACGAACATCGCGAAGAACAACTGGGAAGGCCTGGCCATCGGGTCGGCACTAGCGGGGACCGGTCTCACGATCGGCGAGAACGTCGTGGGGATGGATCCACAGGCGGTCATCAAACAAGGCCGCGTCGTGGACACGGTCGACTTGAAACGCCGCGTTCGGTTATTCAAAGACTTCCAGCGTGACAACTGCGGCGCCATCATCGTCCAGGCAAACATCGAGGACACCCGCCTCGGGGTCCAGGAATACGCCATAGATCAGTTGGGCGTGGAGATCGTGGAGCTCAAGTGGGGGCAGGGAGCGAAAAACATCGGCGGGGAAGTGAAGATACGGGAGCTGCCGAGGGCGCAGTTCTTGCAGGAGCGTGGCTATGTCGTTCTTCCTGATCCCTCGAATCCACACGTCATTCGGGCCTTCGAGCAAGGCGCTTTCAAGGAGTTCGAGCGCCACTCGCGCGTCGGGATGGTCACCGAGGAATCCTTCGCTCAGCGTGTGCAGGAGCTGAGGAATGCCGGTGCGAAATACGTTTTTCTGAAGACGGGCGCCTACCGGCCGGCAGACCTTGCGAGGGCCGTCATGTTCTCGTCGAAATACGGGGTGGACCTCCTCACCGTGGATGCGGCGGGGGGAGGGACCGGTATGAGCCCGTGGCGGATGATGAACGAATGGGGGATTCCGCCAGTCGAGATCCATTCGCTTGTCTATCAGTACGCCAAGCAACTCGCGGATCGCGGCGCGTACGTGCCAGCGATAGCCTTTGCGGGCGGCTTCACGTTCGAGGACCAGATCTTCAAGGGATTGGCCATGGGCGCGCCGTTTGTCAAGCTGATCGGGATGGCGCGAGCGCCGATCGCTGCCGCGATGGTCGGGAAGACGATCGGCCGGACGATCGAGGAACAGCAGGTTCCGGTGTACGTCGAGCGATTCGGGAACACGGTGGACGAGATCTTCGTGACCGCATCCGACCTCCGCCAGGAACTGGGGGCGGAGACTTTCGCGAAGGTCCCCCCCGGCGCTCTCGGTCTGTACACGTACTACGAGAGGCTCGCACAGGGGCTTCGCCAGTTGATGGCGGGGAGCCGCAAGTTCGCATTGCAGTATATCAGTCGAGATGACATCGCTGCGCTCACTCCCGAGGCCGCGAGAATCAGCGGCATCACCTACGTACTGGATGTGGATCGACTCGAGGTCGAGAAGATCCTCAAGGGGTAGACGGCGGGTTCCATCCAAGTCCGCGATCGTCCGCGCGAGGCGCTGAATCCCATGGCAGGCGCCGCCTGAAGGATCGAGGCGCGCAGCGCGCATCCTGAGAATCCCACGGTCGTGTGGGTTGTGGATCGCGCGTCGCGCGGACGGATCGGGTCGGGCGACGGTCTGCTCACTGGGGATCGATCCTGCCGGATCTGCTTCGGCGTGCACTGGCACGGGCGTCGTGTGTCGGCCAGGCATCCGCAACTTCAGGGATTCATCGCCTTCATCGACCTGCGACAAAGGGGTCCATTGCCTGCGGAAA
>CAZNRY010000100.1:0-14904 GCA_964575675.1 uncultured bacterium | reverse complement strand
CTAAATACCTTCGTTCTCTCGGTTGTCAGCTGAAATAGATCCCATCCGTCTCCGACCATGCTTATCTCCCAGAGCAGCGCAGTGTTCTTTGGCGTGTCGTTGTTCTGAAGGCCAACGAAGGACCTTGCGAATTCTGAGAGCAGCGTATGTGCCGTCGCCAGCACAAGACTGATCCGCGCATCCGGATTCTTAAGCTGCTCCGCCTGTGGGATCAGGCACACGGAACCATCGGCAGGGCTGGCGACCTCACCGGATGCGTCAGCATCCGCAGCGGCGGGCAGGTTGGCTCCCGATTCCACGGCGGCGTGCGGAACCAGGTTGTCGGCTGCGATCGCGTCGTCAGATTGGGTCGCTTCGCCCCGGAGCAGCGCGGACTTCTCGGCGGTAATTCGGTGAGAGCTGAGGTTGATGCCAGCAATGGAATTGCATTCGTCTGCGACGCCGGCCGAGAGGACGAGGAGAGCCGTTCTTGCAGCCCACCAGTTCATGTCACGGAAGGCTGCGGGGCCGAGGTTTACCACGAAGCCCCAGGTACGGTTCGTAAGTAGCTGTTCCCGCAACTTCCTGTAGCTCGTCAGGAACAACCAGTTCTGCGGGGTCACGGCCGCCACCGTCCCCCGACCGCCAAGCCAACGCAGGATGCGTGATACGAAGACCGTCGCGAGGTCGGCTTTCGCCTCTTTGTAGTTCTGGTCGCAGAAACTCCTCAGTACGTCCGTTTGGTTGCCACGCCCGAGGTAGGGCACATTCGTGATCACAAGGGTGTACTGCCCCGCCAGCAACTCGGCCGCACGGGCCATCCCTTGTGCCGCGACGGCGCGCTCCGTCTGATCTTCGTTCGCGGCTCTGCGTCCGAGCGCGCCGGCGAGAAGGGGCTCGAGTTCCCCGAACTCGGCTGCGTAGAGATTCTGCATGGTCGAAGCGCGATCGAACGAGCGCGGATCGATCAACGACCCCAGTTCAGGCGCCTTCTCGAATAGGTCGTAGAGGCGATCCATGCCGCCGCGCAGCCGCTCATCCTGTCCGGCCAGCGCGAGCCACTCCTTTTTCTCTACTCCGACCGCAAGCCCCGAGCAGGCAATCTGAAGCGGGGGCAGCTCGATCGGCCGTCCCGTGAGCTTCCATGCGGCGAGGGCGACGTTGAACGCGGCGATCTGCGTGCAGCGAGGATCGATCTCGAGGCCGAAGAGGTTTTCCGCGAGCACGGCGCGGACTGCATCCTCGAGGGGAAGCCCTTCCTCCTCCATCCGCAACCGGACAAGCAGCTCGAACCCCGCGACGAGGAAATGCCCGCTCCCGCAGCAGGGATCGAGCACACGAAGCTCGGCAGCACGCTTGGGCCACCCCTCGAAGACTCCCGCCGCAGGCCGCCAAGGACCGGCGGGGCCGCTCTCCTCGTCCCCTTCTTTTGACTCGCGCACGAAGCGCAGGTAGGTGAAGTCATAGCCGTCCTGCGAGCCGAGCCGTACGGCCTGGCGGAGCTCGCCTTCGCTCTGTGCGCCCTGCGCGAGATCGGGTCGTTCGGCCAGAATCTTCCCCGCCCGCCACGCACCGATCGTGTTGTGGAAGAGGAAGAGCACCATGTAGTGCTCGGTGAAGAGCTGGGTCACGGCCGGCAGCTCATCGGCGCCGATCTTGACGCCGATCTTGTTTATCTCGTCCTTCTTCTCCGCCTGCCAGAACTGGTAGGTCCAACCCAGGGAGTCGTCGGCCGTGAACACCGCCGCCGGGAGCGACTCGAGCAGACGCTCCAGCGCTTGACGAGTCTCTGGGGCGAGGGCGACCTCGAGTGCGGGGTCATCCGGCCGGAAGATCCGCGGGAGCATCCTCTGGGCGAAGCGCGAGGCGAGCACCCAAGGATCCTCTCCCCTTTCGCGGGCCAGCTCATCGCACTCGGCCATTGTGATCGCCACGCCTGAATCGGGCTCGATCAAGAGGCGATTCTCGGCTAGGAAGCGGGCGAAGAGCATGCGGTGCCAGTGCTCGTAGGCAACCTCGCGGGCGAGCCGATCGATCTGCTGCGTGCCGCGCTCCGTATCGCGAGCATCTCCCAATTGTCGGCCGTGGGCGCGCAGCCGTTTGCGGAGTAACTTCTCCTCCTCGCCCGTCATCGAGCCGTGCGGCTCACGAAGTTGGACCGCCAGCCCTTCCAGGGCCTTGCGCGCGCCCGATCCCGCTACGCGCCGGGCTTCCTTGATCACCCGGGCGAGCAAGTTGCGGAGGTCGGTCGGGAGTGGGCCGCTCATTGCGTCGTGTCCATGTATGGCGCTTTCCACCTGTTTACTTAAGTAAACAATTCTGGGCAAAACTGTTTACTTGTCAACTCCAGCCAAAGAGTGCACTGAGAGCACTTTCGCCTGTAACTCATTGTCCAACGCGTGGATGGGGGGTTTCATCCTCGATCGAGGTCCATGGTCCTCACTCCCTAGCTCACGATCACCGGGCCTTTGGCCACGGCCTCGGTGAGCTTCTTCTCGTGCTCGGCAAGCCACTCCTGCACGGCCGCCTTGTCGGCGAGGGTCCCCTTGCGGATCGGGATGGTGGTCGCGCGCTTCGCCGGGTCATCTGGCTCGAGCCGCTTGACAGCCTCGGCCAGCGCGTTCGTCACCCGCTGCGGCACAGCATCGATGGTCGCCTGCCAGCCGGCGAGGGACTGCGCGTCGAGCGCGCTCCGCAGGGCCTCATCCGCTGCAATCTGGAGCGCCGGTGGCGACTCAAGGCCGACCGAGCGGCAAACGTCCGCCGCGGCACTGGGATCGAGCTTCGCCCAGGTCGAGTCGCCGGCGAGCATCTGCTGTGCCTCGCGGATCGCGCCCGTCAGCGCGGTGTGCCGCGCGGTCAGCGTCTCGCGCAAGGCCGCGGCGAGCTTGGCCGCAAGAGGCTTCACCTGATCCGTCCCATCCAGGAGCGACCGCTGCGTCAGGATTGCGTCGAGCTGCGGCCCAACCTCGTCCGCGACGGGAAGCCCCGCGGCGTGGCGGCTGAACGCCAGCGCAATCTCCCAAGTCGGCCGCCGCTTACCCGCGAGGTCGGCCCGCTTCGTCCACATCGTGATCGCGGCCTCCAGATCGTCCTTCCGATCCAGGATCGCGCCGAGTTGTTCGGCGCCAGCCTGGCGCTTCAGGTCCGCGATCCAGACCATGTCGAGAACGGGCGGCAGGGGCGCATCCCCGCCAGCGCGGGAAGCGAGGTCCGTCATGGCATCCAGGAACGCCGGGGCGCGAAGTTCCTCATCGCCGCTCTTGGTCGTAACGCCAACCTTCTCGAACAGTCCGCGGAGGGCGATCCGCTGGCTCGTCGCGAGCCGCACCTTCTCGGGGCGGAATTCCGCCGCCTTGACCCCAGCCTGATCGAGGCTCCCGACCGGGATCGGCTGACCGTTGCGCGTGGCGCGAAGGTGACCGCTCCGATGAAGCGCGATCAGGACGGCATCGATCGCATCCTGTGGCCATCCAAAAGGCGCGGCCTTGAGAATCCTGTGGATGTCTGTTCCGCGCGAACCCGTTCCCACCCGCGCGAGCAGCTCCTTCGCGACGGGGTGATCCTCGGTCGGTCCATCCCACCCGACAACCTTGAACGGCTGATCCGATCCCTCGCGGGCGCGTTTGACCGCCGCTTCCCACGCACGGTGATCGCCCTCGTCGAATCGAGCGAAGAGTCGGGCAAGCGACGCCTCGCAGCCGGCCGCGATCTTCTCGGCGAGACCTTCGCCATAGACTTCGCTGCCGCCGCTCTGGAAGACGCGGGCGGCGCGGATCACCTCGCGGACGATCTCGTCCCGGCTCGCCTCGGCTGTGCGACGACGACTCTCCATGCTCTCACGGGCCTCGCGTCCCTCGGGCGATGCCGGAGACCCATGGTGGTCGAGGACCTGCTGCGCGGCCTCGACGTCGATGATCCGGTCCCGCAGCTCATCCGCGCTCTTCTTCGGCAGATGGATGTGGAGCGTCGAATCCTCGTTGCCCAACCTTCGCGCCTCGCTCTCGACTTCCTTCAGGGCGCACGACCACCCGTCGCGCAGCCAAGCGATCACCGAGTCACCTCCGGGCCGGGGAGCATCGCCACCCGTGTGGAGCATGAGGGTCCGCCGGATCTTTGCCTCGCCGTGGTTAAGCCTCGTGTCCGCAAGGATCGATTGAATATCCCGCCCAAAGATCTGGTCGCGCCGCATCGCGATCTCAACCTCGCTCTGGCGAATGGCCGTCTGCCGCTCCCGGAAGGCTCGGTCCCACTCAGCCCCCTCGGTAGTCTGGAGGCGATACTCCTCACCCACCTTCATGAGGACGCCCTCGCCCGCGAGCGTATCGAGCGCTGTGGCGACGCCCTTGCGGAACGGCCCCGTGTCCGTCCTGAGATCTCTGACCAGGAGGTCCGCAAGGGTGGTCGAGTCGGCGCGGACGCCCAGGTCCATGCTCTCCTGACGAGGCAGCTTCCCGATCAGAAACACCAGTCCGGAAACGTCGCGCCGCAGACGACCTTCCTCGGTGCCGTCGTCGAGCTTCTGGATGCGCGTGTCGATCTCATTGAGGAGCACGCCCGTGTTCACCAGAGCCGGCGCCAGCGCGTTGAACAAATCGCTCGCGGGGATGACCATCCCGAGCGGCTGTTCTGCGATCTCATGGAGCGAATCGTGGAGGATCCGTAGTTGGGACCGAAGTTGACTTTGCGTACCTGCCTGGTCTGCGGCCTGGAAGCAGGCCTCCCAAAATCGCCGGCGCGTGGGGAGCAGCGGGTAGTCGGGCGTGCGGTCTCTCCGATCCTCGGTTCGCTGGCCGAGGCGCGTACCTTTCAGATGGCGCGCGACCTCCCCGGAGTGCGCTTCCAGAACCTCCTCGAGCGTGGGGACGGCGCTCGGTTTCTTGTGGAGCAGCACCTTGCGCGTGACCGCCTCAACGTCTGCGTCGGTGAGTTCCACCGTGATCCGGAATCGATCGCGGAGCCACATCAGCGACTGCGTTCCCGACCCAAGCGCCGATTGTCCGGCGCCGACCAGCATGACCCGGCTGTCGAACTGCGTCTGCACCGCCTCGGCCACCTCGGTGATCGCCGACGCTCGATCCCCGCCTTCGTTGATGTACTGCTGCACCTCGTCGAGAACGAGAATCGTGAGGGGCAGCGTTTGGTCGGACGAGAGAGCCTTGCGGCCAGCCTCAATGAACTGCTGGGTCGTGATGTCGGTCGTCAACTGGGGAAACTGCTGAACCAGGACCTGCCGCGCCGCCTTCTCATCGACCGCGAAGTCCGGATCGGCTTGGATCAGTGCCCGGGCGATGACCGGGCTCACGTAAAGGTTGTTCAGTTCGCGCAGCCAGTCGCGGCCTGCCCCTTCGACTGACGCGCGGACCGTGTCGAGCAGCCCCTGCTCGCGGAGCCAGAAGCAGAACATCGCTTGCGGATACTGGGTGGGCCAACCGCAGCCCTGGAGCAGGATCGAGAGAACCGTGTGGCGGACGTAATCCACGCTCCCACCGAGGAGCGACCCGGCCGCGGCGACCGCCGGTTTGCCCACCCGTCGAGCCTGTATGTCGAGCTCACGGAGCTGCGCCTCGACCTCGTCGGGCAACCCGCCGCGAATGAGGTTCCGAGCCGTGGAGCCGTCCTCGAAGGGCGTGTTCACCCAAAGGTGGGTGATCATCTTGAGCAGGTGGGACTTCCCGCTTCCGAAGAATCCGCTGACCCACGCCGAATCCTGGCGGGGGGCGCCGAGGTTCTCGAGGTAGCGGCCGAGGACGCGTTGGAGCGCATTGCCGAACTGCCCATCGCAAACGAAAGTCTCTAGCTCAGCACGGAGCTCGGCGAGCGCCTTCTCGTCCGACGTGCCGGTGATGCGCGCCTGGCCGTTGTTGGCAAGACGGCTTGTCCGAGGGTCGCGGTCGAGGACATCATAGATCTTCACGGGATCATCCCTCCCCCATGGAGTGTGATGCCGCTGGCGAGGTAGTTCCAGCCGTCGCGGGCATCGAGCAAACGATAGTTGTTCTCGTTCTTCGTTCCGGGAAAGAGCACGACCAGGCGGCCGTGGATCGATTGCTCCACTTCCCGGATCAACTCCGACACTCTCAGGAAACCGTAGAGGGAACCAACGCCGAGGAGGGCGACAACCGTGTTGTCATCCGCCGCCTCGAGCTCATCCGCAAGCTTCCGCGCCACATCGCGCCGGAACTCGCCTTCGAGCTTCATGCCCAAGAGCGATGGATCCTCGAAGTAGGCGTCCCGGTAGTCGTCTCGCACCATCCACGCCGAAAACCAGTTCGTGCAGTCCACTAGCTTCCAGCCGTGCCCGGAGCGCACGGTCGCCTGCTCGAACTCGCCGATCCGGGCGCGTAGCGTCCGCTCGAGCTCCTTCTCGTAGACCACCATCATGACGCGCTGCGCCCCGGCGACCGTCCGCTGCCAGGGTGCGCTCACGTGGTGCTGGTAAACCGCGGCTAGATCCTCGATCCGTCCCATGTCTAGAACCCCATCGCTACGGAATCCAGGCGGCTCGTTCCGATCTCGATGACGCCGCCGCCGACCCGGGCGTGAAGCAGACCGAGCTGCCTTGCCTGGATAAGATCCGGCACGAGTCCGTGGCCCTTTCGATCGAGCACGCTTGCCCAGCAGCTCTCAAGAAGCCTTTCGCCTGCCAAGCCTTCGAGCGATCCCATCCAGATGGCAAGTGCAAGCGAACCAGGGGTTGGTGTCACACGCCTGCGTATCTTTCGGACTCTTCCCACCAGATGGCCGGACTGGGACCACGAACTGGCCGCGTTGCGCGCGACCTTATCCAGCACCGCTTCGTTCAATCGAGAGCCCACAGCCTCCCGGATGGCATCAAGGAATGTTGTCCTCACAAGCTCGGCGCCAACGGGGAGATCGAGCACGACCGGCGCCGTCGATCGTAGCAGAGGATCCCGAGCGATGGCGCAGAGCAGCGCAAGGAGAGGCCGCCCTGCTTCGTCGATCGCCCAAAGGTGACGAAGCACCCGGAAGAGCGGGAGCCTGGGATCGAGGCCATAAAGCTCGCTGAGACGCTGGTTCGTCAGGCGACGGGTCGCCGCGGTCGATTTTCCGAGGACGTTGTGGTCGATGATCTCGGTCTCGTAGGCATCTCGAGTCGCGTCGACCGGGAGTGCCGTGAAGAGGTCGCGGAGCTCGGCGAGCATCATGGTCCGGCTTGTATGGGTCCCCTTCTCGCCGAAGCGGAAGCCGGCCTTGGAAAGGGCCGGGAGGACTCCGACGGGGTCGAAGATCCAGTCTCGTGTGGGCATGAGAGAACCCTACTACCCTCTCAGGAATCCGTCAAGATAGAAGTCGTATCGGCCGGCAAGTTTGCCGGCGAGATAGTAAGATCGTGTATATATCTGCCTTATATGATGTTATGCTGAGTTTGGCCAGAGAACGGACCTGGCATGGGACGGACGTGGACGAAGGAAGAACGGCGAGGCAACCCTTGCGACGCATCATGCCAACTGCAAAAACGCCAAGGCTGACGGGTTGCAAGAGGCGAACGTATGCCGCCGTTCTGCGTAACTCCTCCGTAACCGCCGCGATCTAGCCTGAGACTCGATGGTCCACCGCTCAAACCATGACTCTGGACCTACGTGATTGAAGAACCCGCGGGACGCATCCGGAACGAGGAGGAGGGACATTCGCTCATGATACGCACGCTGGCCCACGCACTTGTTCTGTTCGCCACGGTTGCATGCCTCACCCAGGCGGCAGAGATCATCCAGTTCGACACATACCTGGATGGGACGCCGGTCCCCGAGGGATACACGGTATCGGACCAGTGGAGGTCGCTCGGGGTTGTCTTCTCAATGGGAGATTCCTCGAGAGCCGCGTATGCGGTTCCCCACCCATGCTCCAAGTCACAGCCAAATCATGTCGGAGGCGATCCCGTGGTTATCGCGTGGTTCGTCGATCCGGTCACGGGAGCCCCAGCAGTCACGGACTTCGTCGGAACCGCCCAGGATCTCTGTTGGGGACCAGGGGAAGGGATCCTCATGCAGGCATTTGATATCGACGGCGGGCTTGTGGCCCAGGAGTTCAACAGCGGGTCCGGGCACACGGTCACATTCAGTTTTCCTGAGCCCACTGTTGCCATGCTTCGGATGGAAGAGGTCGGGCAAGGCATCGACGACTTCGTCTTCAACATTCCCGTGCCCGCTGTGCCGGCGGATGTCGCCCAGGGGTCAGGCGCCGAGACCGGCAACCGGTCCGGTGCCACGGTGCGTGTGACACCGAATCCGGTCGCGGGACCCGCGAGTGTGCGCATCCGGCTCGACCTCAAGGAAGCGCGATCCACTCGCGCGTCTCTTCGGATTTACGACATCAACGGGCGTCTGGTGAGATGTCTGCTGAACGGTGAGATCCGCGAAGGAGACCAGGTCGTGGAGTGGAATGGCGCAAACGACCAGGGGCGGAACGTGGGGCCGGGAACATACCTGATCCGGTGGGGCTCGAGCGGAGCTTCAGAGAGTGGGAGGGTGACGGTCCTCCGATAGATCTAGGGATTCCGTAGCTCGATCTCCCTCACCTCCAGGCCGGGTTCACCGCCGGCATAGGGGAAGCTCGCTACGATGCTGCCCGTTCGGATCTCGCCCGGCGCGGCGAGGGTCCAGACGCGCCCGCGAACGAGCGATCGAATCCTCAGCAGGTCGTCGGGGCTGTAGAAGTAGTAGATCTCTCCGGTGCGATGAACAACGTGGAAGAAGCCTGTTTCGGAGATCTCCTTCGGCCCTTCCCGAAACGAGCGCGGGGTCTGGAGTCCATAGAGAATCGAGTAGATGTAGGCCTGCTGGACGCCGCGGCCGCTGATCATAAGGGCGGAGCGCGCGCCGCTCCGCTTCGCGATGTAGCGGATCGCGGGGGGATATGCCGCGTGGTAGCGGGGCGCGACCTCGCGCGCGTAACTACCGGTGAAAACGATGGCGACGATGGTCAAGTTGGCTGCGATTGCGATTGCCCAGAACGTCGCGGCCAGAACGGCGCCTCGCCCTGATCCCCGCCTGCTCGAGAACAACTGATCCGCCTCTGGCGTCGTCCCACTCCCGCCCGCGCCCTGGCCTGATACCTGTGTCGCTCCGCCCCATCGTCGAGAAATGGACGCTAGAGCCGTCGCGATTCCGTCGCCCCCCACGAACTGGAAAAGCGGC
The DNA here is from genome assembly GCA_964575675.1 of uncultured bacterium. Lineage (GTDB taxonomy): Bacteria > Eisenbacteria > RBG-16-71-46 > CAIMUX01 > VGJL01 > CAZNRY01. The sequence goes on along the minus strand of CAZNRY010000100.1, from coordinate 5,767 downwards.
AATCCCACCGCGGCGCGCAGCGAGTGGGGAACGTACTCGGCGCGGTCCCCGAGCGTGATCGCCGATGCGACCGGATAGAGCAGGAGCCACACGAGCGAGAGGCGGTCCCAACGATCACGCCTGCGCGCCATCACCGCGAATCCAAGGGCCAGCGCGGGCAACTCCACCCAAAGCAGTTCCCCGCCGGGCGGCGACTGAAGGAGATTCGCGTCGCCGTGGACGAACAGGAACCCGGGAAGGAAATGGCGCGCGTATTGCTGTACCGCAAGTCCGATGGCCCGCGGCAGAGGTTCTACATTCCCGAAGATCAAAGTCGCCGATGCCCTTCCCAGCAGACGGTCGGGGTGGGCGAGACTCGCGAGAAGGAGCGGGAGCGCCCCGATTGCGAGCGCGGCCGGCAACGCGAGAGATGCGCGGCTGAGCCTCGGACCGGCCTTGGAGATCCAGGCCGCCGCGAGGATCAGCGGTAGGAACAGGCGAAACGACGGGTAGCTGTAGAGTCCTGCGGCCAGGACAAGTCCGGCTGCGGCCCAACGGAGGGCCTGACCCGGCCCCGCAACCAGCCAGAGCGCGGTGATCAGAAACGCCGGTGTGATGCTCGCCTCGTGTCCGAAACGCGAGAGGTAGATGTGCCAAGGGTTCGCTGCGAGCAGGGCCTCCGCCCAGAAGGCGGCGCCATCCCCGCGCACCCGCCGCGTGAACAGGAAGAGGGCGAGAACGGTCCAAGCGCCGACGAGCGCCGCCGGCAGCCTCGCCGCAAACGCACCCGGCCCGAACAGGGCGACGCCGGGGATCGTGAGCACCGCGTAGAGCGAGGTCCGGTTGTCCCCAGCTCCGAATCCTTCTAGGAAAACCGGCCACGCACGGCCCGCGCGATCGACGCCGTCGGTCAAGAGACTCCAACCGTCGACGACGTTGCTCGTCTCGTCCTGGTGGATCGCGGGCGGCCACCGATCGAGTCCCGGGAGACGGAGTGCGAGCGCGACGAGGAAAATCGCGCACGCCGTTATCGCGCCTCGCGACATGAGCCGGACCCGCGCCCCTCGCGCGTCATGCGGCATCCGCTGTATCTCTCGCCTCACGGCAGATCCGCCGACTTCCTTGCATCGCCCGCCGCTCGCTTGCCTTCCTCTCCGTCGCCCCGGCCTACCTCACAGCCCCGCTTCCCTTCTCTGATCTCGGCCATCGCGAGAAGAACGGCGATTCCCGCGAAGACGAGCGCGATGAAGACACCGTTGCCCGAGATCGCACGCACGATCGGGGCCACGCTCTCACTTCCCGGAACGACGAACATTAGATTTAGCAGGACCCCGAGCGAAAGCGCCGCATAAACCCATCGCCACATCTTCTCGAGGATGGCGGCGGGAGCGAGAGAGATGACCGCGGGAACGAGATAGCGCTCATGAATCTGCGTCGGAAGCAGGAAGAAGGCGAGCCACTGGAGGGTGAGAAGCCTCCAGGCGCGGGAGTGATCGATCGGGCCCCCTGAGCGCGCGACGAGCCAACATCTCCGGATGATCCAGGCCGTGGCGATCAAGAAAAGGAAGAGGCCGATCGCGCGGGGAGTGATCGGTCCCAGAAGCTGGACGTCGTCGCGGAACTCGAGGATCCGCGACGTCCCACCCCCGGCGGCCAGAACGCACCACCAGACGTTGAACGCGTTCAGACTGAGGTACGGATAGACGCTTCCCGCGCCCCTGTACACGTTGACGATCGAGGAGGCGAATCCCGCGAGCAGGAACGGCAACGTCACGACGATCGAGACCGCCGCTCCGAAGATGAGCGCTCGAAGAAGCCCCCTCTTCCCCATCCGCGCCGCGAGAAGAACCACAATCGCCGGCGCGACGATCAGTCCCTGCGGCTTGGTGAGGATTCCAAGTGCCACGAGAGCCCCCGTCCACCCCGCCGATCCACCCAACGCCGCGGCGCACGCCCCGGCCGCCAAGCCACCGTGCAAGACGTCTACCTGTCCCCAGAGCGAGGAGAGCCAGATCAAGGCGGGGTGGAAGGCGAGAATCCCTGCCGCCGCGCGACGGCCCGTCGCGCCGATGCCGGGACGGCGCGCAACATATGCTGCAAGCAGCACGGCGGCCACGATGTCGCCTGCCACTGCCGGAATCTTGACAAATGCGGTGAGGAGCGGCGTGTCCTCCGCGAGCGGCCAGATTCCCCGGTAGATCGATCCCAACCCCCAAAGGAGATAGAGCAGGATCGGGGGATAAGTCTGCCCGGGCATCTGCAGGCCATAAACGTTCTGAATGCCGAAGGACGTCGAGTAGGTGAGCCAGCTCTTCCAGAAAGCGATGTCGTGGGGATAGTAGACGTGAGCGAGCGCGGGAAGGCGGATCAGAAGTCCCGCAAGGGCGATGAGGATAATCCACGGATCGTGAACGACCCACGCCGTTCGCGCGGTCCCCTCGGTCGATCCCCGCGGGGTGCTGCCCTTCACTGAGGCTCCCGTTTCATCGCATCTCCTCGCCCGCCTTCATCCTTCGCGTGGACAGCGTACCGGCAACTCCGAGGAGGGTCAAAACGCAACTCGCCGGGGGTCGCGCCGCCGGCCCGGCAGTGCTAATATCACCCGCGGAGGATCCCATGCGACTCAAGACTCTCCTACTCATGGTGTTTCTCGGGGTCTCGGCCCTCGCCGCGAGCGGACCGTTCTCACCAGTCCGCGCCGATTCCTTCCGGCTCGAGGCCGAGACATACGCGACCTGGGGCAATTCCGGCGGATTCGAGGTCCAGGCGGTCGAATGCAGCGGCGCATCCAACGGGCTGGGCGTGAAGGGAGTCGATTCCCCCGGCGACTGGATGGCATTGCGCCACGAGTTCACGACGAAGACCTGCTTCGCCGACTCGCTGCGAAGCCAGGGGCAAGCAGGTTTTGCGCGGAACTACATCGTCCTCTATGAACCCGATCCCCCCGTGCTAACGAGCAGCGGCGACACGACGCTGACCGTCGCCGGCGGCGGGATCGGGTGAAGCAAGCGCTGGGACTGGGTCCAGTCCCCGAAAATCCATTGCCTCGACCCGGGCTGGTACACGATCAAGATCGTGATCCTGAACTACGGCGACAACCGCATCGATTGCCTCGACCTGAACGAACAGCCGCTCGCCGCGGATCCAATGACTTGGGGAAGGATTCGAGCACTCTTCCGCTAGATGCCCGGGCGGGATGCACGAGGCGAGCGCAGACCGTCCTTCGTCGCGGGACCAGAGTCTGACCGTTTCCCCTCGAGCATCCTCGTTATCGCCGCCGCGACCTCCCCGCCGAGAAGGAAAACAAGCCCCGCGTAGTACACCCACAAGAGGAGCGCCAGGGCCGAACCCAAGACCGGGTAGGCATGGCCGTAATCGTTGCGCCTGAGGTAGGCGCTCAGCACCTGCTTCGCGGCTTCCCAGAGCAGCGCGGTGAGCCATCCGCCGGTGAGAGCCGCGCGCCACGGCACCCTGCGCGCCGGCAGCCACCGATACAGGAGCGTCACGATGCAGCCCGAGGCGAAGAGACCCATCGCCACCTGGGCAAGGCGCCAGTCCGCCCTGAGCCCGTTCATGAGGTCCTTGCGATAGGCATCGAGGAAGATGTCAACGACCAACGAGAAGAAGACGAGCAGAGAAACGCCGCACACAAGAAGGAATGCGACAAGGCGCGTCCTCAGAAATCCAAGGACGTGCTTGCGCAACGAGACTGGCCTGCCCGGGAGGTGCATGTCCCAGACGACCTGCATCGAGCTCTCCATGTTCCCGAAGGCACCCGTCGCGGCGATCAGGAGCGTTCCGAGCCCGATCATTCCCAGGCGGCCGCGGGCGCTTTCGGTGGCCGAGAGCGCCTCGGTCGCGATCCGCGCAACCTGAGGCGAGACGGCGTTCGAGAGGAGCTGGACGAAACTGTCCTTGAAGGCCGCCGCACCGGCCCAGAAGGCGAGGACGTACCCGAAGACCGAGGCGATCAGGAGCAATAGCGGCGGGAACGAGAAGATGCCGTAAAAGGCGAGCGCGGCGCCGAGCTGCGTGCAGCGATGCCGGTGCCAACTGGACCAGACCTCCGAGAGGAGGCGGCCCAGCCACAGCACGGCCAACACGAGCCGGCGCATCGCAGCGCCGATTGCCCCGCCGGAGGAGTCCATCCTACGGAAGGAACCTCTCCACGTGGGCGAGCTTGGCGGGAAGGTACTCCTCGATCACGTAATTGAGCCCCCATTTCGCGAGCGCCTGTTGCTCCGCGCGGACGCCCATCTGGAGCAGCTTCTCCATCGCGCGGCTCCACTCGCGATGCCTCTGGAAGAATGGATCATTCTTGATCGCGTCTCGAGCCCTTTTGATGTCGACATCCTTCAGGGGATGGGTCGGCAGCTTGTAGTCGACAATGTCCTGCGGCGTGACACCGAGGAAACGGGCTCGCGGGACGCAGAAGAACTGATTGATGTGTGCTGCGTTGCCCGACCCCACCTTCAGGGTTCGATAGATGTTCGAGATCCCATAGGGGTCGCAGTCGACGAACGCGAAAACCGGGAGGTTGCGCTCGTCGGACAGCCGGCGAATGAACCGCCGGGTCGCCCGCGTCGGGACCCCGCCCATCGAAACGAGAATGCAGCCGGCAGACTTCCAGAACTTGTGGCTCTGGAGGCGCTGGAACATACCGCCCGTCTCGATCGCGAGGACGAACTTCGCCTCGGTCTCGAACCCGAGCTGCTCCACGGACGAAGGAATCGAATAGGCCCCGCTTCCGAAGCGGGTGCAATCAATCCGCTCGACCTCGCCCGTCTCGATGTCGGCGTCGAGGACGATCAGCTCTCCGGCGACCGCGCCTCCGTGTTCGTCTGGAATGAAGCGGAGTTGCTCGCGGTTGACCTCGCTCTGGGAGAAGAGCGCCTCTATGTCGTCCATGACCGTGTCGGACTCGCCCTGGTCGTGGAACATCGCATCGCCCCAGTTCTTCGACTGGTAGTAGGCGTCCCTCTTCGTCGCGAAGTCGTTGGTTTCGATCAAGTCCTTCGATAGAGACATCATGCGCAGCGTCTGTGCAAAGGTCTTCACGGTGTTCACGGTCAAGGTCCGGATCTTCCTCTGCTTCCCGATCTCGAGAAATCCCCTCTTCTCGGAGTATGAAACGTTGGCGAGCGATCTCACGGGGAAGCGCATCTCGGGCTTCTCCCGCTTGCCGATCCTCTTGTGGATCTCGGACGCCGTGGCGTCGATCAGGCCTAATGTCTGCTGATCGCGTTTCTTGTTTCGCTCTCGAACGATCTTGAGCGATCCCGCATCGAGTTTCTTCATCTTCCGTCCTCTTCCTCGCCGCCCGCCCGGCTCCTCTCGAGAGTTTTCGTGAGCGTGGCGACCGTCCGCTCGCGCTCGATATCGCTGAACTTCAAGATCTGCTGCAGTGCGATTCCGATGTGCGGGATGTAGCGCTGGATGTAGGAGCGCTTCTTCCCTTCGTCGTGCTCGCGCCGGGTCCGATTGATGTGCAGGGCGAGCCGCCTCCCGCACTCCTGGAGGGCCAGACGGATCTCCTTCAGGATCTCGGGGTAGTGCGCGATCGACTCCTTGCTCTCAGAGGTGAATGGGACCCATGCCGACGCGATGTGGACAAGGAGGATCGCCGGGCCGATCGGAAACGCGCCGCGCGGCTGCGTGATCTGGTAGTTCTTCCAGTCGGTCCCGATCACCGCCTTCGTGATCGCCCACGCCGACCGCTGGTAGACCAGCGGCCCCCGGTTCGCATACCGGTAGAGCGTGAACGCTTCGTCCGCCGGGAGATTACCTC
>CAZNRY010000099.1:0-15122 GCA_964575675.1 uncultured bacterium | reverse complement strand
CGCTATCCTCGCTCAGCGGAGAACGGGTTCCTCTCGAGCCGCGGGCTGGGACCCGAGTCTCAATCCGACAGATTGAGGTCCCAATGACGCTCGCTGTCCCTCGGCATTGCTCGCGGATTCTGCTCGGCTGCTTGTTCGTCGTGAGCCTCTCCCTCACGCCATCCTGTGAAGAGGATCCGCCCACCCTGCCATGTCCACCGGGACGAGTCGGCGCGCTTGAGGGCTACCTGTTGGCAGGAGGAGTGCCGACGGTCGCTGAGATAGGTGCGCGATGTGCCGATGGTCCAAGTATCGGCGAGGTGAGGTTCAGGACGATTTCCGATTCGACCGGCTGGTACCGCTTGGAAATGCCGGAGGGTCCCTACAGGATCGAGGCTGATCCATGCCGGTGCACCACCTATCCCGTCCGCGATACGATCCACGTCTGGCCCCGGGTTCGACGCTTCGATATCCTCCAGGGACGCGTGACCGTTCGGCTCCGGTTCCCCGTTGAGCTTGCGGGAAATCGGGTTTGGGTCACCTTGAACGACGACCGAGTTTCTGGATTCATCGGGGAGGACGGCGCAGCCTCGTTCTTCTTCCCCCTCGTGGCGCCCGGCACCTACCCGATTCGCATTCAGCTTCCCGGCGCGTACCAGAGCGTCTATCTCCCCGGTACCCTTGATCCGGATGCCGCCCTTCGGATCGTCGTGCCGGTGGATCACCCTATTGTCTACGAGGACAATCTCGAATCGTGCGCAATCATCTCCGGGAGTCTGGTGGGAAGTTGGCAAGGACTCGAGGTCGGTCGCCCAATTGTGAAGGCATTTGCCGCGTCCGACTCCTCTCATATTGGAACAGGCAATGTTGATGAGAGCGGGGACTTCCTCCTTGTGGTTCTCCAAGCGCAATCTGTGAAGCTGCTGTCTGAGATCACGAGAATCAAGCGGTGGTTCGGGGGCAATGACTTCGAGACAGCCACGGCCTTCGAGCTGAACCCGGGAGACCAACTCTCCGACGTTTCCATGTCGGAAGGCGGGATCATCTGCACGCTGGAGGGCGCGGCGTCTCCCTCCGAACTCGATGCGCGAATCATCGTCCGAGATGAGGACGGTCACACCTGGTCCACGGGGACCTTCGGTTCCCGAGCCGTGATCTGCAACCTCCATGCCGGCCTCCACTACATCCGTGTGGATAGCTGGTGTTCGTATCGTCATCCTGGCTGGGCGAATCAGTGGTACGACGGCGCGTCGACGTTGGCCGAAGCCACGCCTGTGGAAGTCGTCGAAGGCCAGGCTGTGTCGATCACGTTTCATCTGACGGAGGGTGCCAAGATCGACGGCCTGCTGCTCAAGGCGGACGGGACACCGGCAGCGTGGTGGACCGAAGCTGGGCTGTTCGATCAGGATTTCGAACCCACCTGCTCCTGGAAGTCCGTAGGGGAGACCGGCTCGTTTGAGTTTACCGGATTGGGAGATGGCGACTACTACCTGGCTGTCCGGATGGATGCAGTCCTGAACTGGTGGTACCCGGGAACCGAGAACCCGGACTCGGCCCAAGCATTCTCGATTCGGGATCGGGTCTCGGTTACAGGAGTGACATGGAGGCTTCCGCCGGAGGGTCGAGGGGCCAGGCGATGACAGTACGGGGGATTCTCTGGCTCCTGCGCCAAAGGCGGTCTGCCCAATACTGTGTCAGGGGAGGCAGCGCCAGATCCCTCGCCCTCACCTGCGTGGCGCTCTTGCTCATCGTTACGGGATGTAGCGAAGATGCGAATGAGCCATGTCGTCCCGAGGTCCCATCGGGGAGGATCGAGGGAACTGTCCGGCTCGGCCACCAACCGATCAGTGGAATCGTTCGCGCCACCCGAATACCGATCGGCGGGCAGAGCGAGGCCGTCATGGACGCGCGGCCCAACACTTCGACCGGCGCCTACGCACTGGACGTGCCCGCCGGGCGGTACGTGATTGCATGGAACCAGGTGTATGAGTACAGCGCCTCCGGCCTCCGCTATGGAAATCTACCGCCGGACACGGTCTTGGTGGACGATCCAGATCGGCCGCTCGTCGTCGATTTCAATCTTGCCACACTCCGCGCCCATCTGACGCTCTCATCGCGCCTGGACGGCGAGTACGCGTACATCAGGCTGTACCTGAAAGGGGCGCTGGCGGCGGAATCGCGGCGATCGTACGTAAGAGATGGTGGGGCGGAAATCGTAGGGGGAACGGCAGACATCACCATTCTCGGCATTCTTCCCGGCGAGTACAAGGTCGAGGTCGTGATCGGCAAGAGAGTCTACGCGTGCTACTGCCCCTATGATGGCGAGCATCTCTGGGTACCGGGCGTCCAGGATTCGAGCCAATCACCATGGGTTGAGGTCCAGGTGAATCAAGCAGTCGATGTGAGCGCAGAGATCGATCTTGAGCCCGCTCGGATTGAGGGGAAGATCCTGGGGGCGTGGCTGCAGATCGGCAGCTTCCAAGCCCCAACGATCGCACTCGTTGAGCCGGATTCCACTGTGGTGATGGGGGCCCGGGAGGTCGCAGCCGATGGGAGCTTCGGGGTCGACATCTATCTCCCAAGGCCGGTCAAGATTCTTGTCGAGCAGGAGGGGATCAAGCAGTGGATCGGGGGCGCGACCTTCGAAGAAGCGCTGACTTTCGAGCTCGAGCGCGGGCAGACGGTCTCGGGCATTCAATTCACGCAATCCGGCATTCGGCTGGATCTGGCTGAATCGAGCGTACTCCCTGAGAATATCCGAGTTCGCCTTTTCGATGCGGATGATGGTCTAGTTGTAGCCCAATGGACCCCCTCGATCATGCCCCCTGGCAGGGTTCTGCGGATCTGCAACCTTCGCCCGGGGAGATACCTCATGTATCTCGACCCTGAGTACTTCTTCACGACCGGATGGCTGCCTCAATGGTACGACCGCGTCGATTCGCCTGAATCCGCGCGGACCATCGTCATTGAGAACGAGGGATCGGTCGTCCAGTTACCGGTCGTGCTAGAGAGGGGAGGAATCATAAGGGGTCTTGTGCGCGACCGCGAGGAATCGAGCAGCGACTTTCTGATATTCGTCACTCGCGCAGATGACCGTGCCGTTTGGGGCAGGACATTCGCCTTTGACCCGACACCAGAGTTCCAAATCCAAGGCCTTCCAGATGGAGATTGGAAGGTCGGGGCTTGGCGCCAGCCCGCCGCCCATCAATACCCGGAGGAAGCGCCGGCCACCACTATCTGGTACCCGAGCACGACGGACTGGGAGGCTGCGGGAATCGTCTCAATTCAACTGTCTTCAGAGGTGACGGGAATCGAGATCAACACGACCTCCCATTGACATGCCGGGGGTTGCGTGACCGGGCCATTAGCTGTTGACAGCGGGGTCTACTGGGTTTCCATGATGGCTGGGGGTGAGAGAGTTGCCCAATCGCTTGTCATCCTTCGCTAAGGGAGCATACGTCGCCTGGGCGTGCGTCGGGCTGGCCGTGATCGTGCCAGCCCGCGCACGGCCTTGGAACATCAAGCACCAAGCGGCGAAGGATAATCTCATCGCCCAGGCGGTAGCGGAGGCCGCTGACGGTGACACGCTCATGATTGAACCAGGTCACTACTACGAACACATCGTTCTCGCGAACAAGAGCATTACCCTGCTTCGTGGCGAAGGCGCCGGGCCAGTCATCTTGGATGGCGCACACGCAAGCGAATCGCTTCTCGGCGCGATCATCTACACTCCCGAGAACTATGAGAAGGTCCTGGTCATCCGGGGTCTTGAGTTCGTCAATGGCTCCGGTGCGACGGATGAGACAGGTCGAAAGGCCGGAGGAGCAGTTTGCCTCTGGGGGCAATCCGGTCTTGCGAGACTGGAGGCATCCGACTGCGTCTTTCGTGACAACACGGCAGGAACTGATGAAGGGAACGGGGGGGCTCTCTATCTGTCCGGGCTGTCATGGCTTCGAATCGAGCGATGCACGTTCGAGGGGAATACCGCTCCTGAGCTTGGCGGCGCCTGCTACATCCAGGATCGCGGCGGTGACCTCGAGATCCAGGATTCTGTGTTTAAATGTCCCCGCACGGCGATGGACGGCGGAGCCGGAGTGTTCGTCTACGGCTTCGGGAAGTGGCTCTTGGAAGGGTGCAGCTTCTCCGGAGAAGAGGAGGGGGGCGGGACGATCGTGCGGAGCGAAGCGGCTGACATTGAGGTACGCAACTGCGTCTTCCGGGCGGAGCTGGGTACCATGGGCGCAAGTATTCTCCTCTCGGAGCCCTACCATGTCGGGGAATTGGAGACGAGAATGACCCTGCACGGTGTGGCATTCTGGGTGAGGGATTCGGTGCGCGAGGGTCTGGTCGACATGGGTTTGTCTCGGGGATCGATGTTGATTGAGAGCGCGACATTCGTGCGATCAGCGGTCAATGTGAACTGCGGGCAGGCGGCGGATACCAGGATGGAGCGCAGCATTGTGGTAGATGCCGACTGCTTTGTGTCGACCGCCGGAACAGGGGTAGTGCGCTGCAACGACGTTGTTGGTGGTGAGCTGGTCATCACCGGTAGCGTCGTGGTGGAGGAGAACCTCATTGCCGATCCTCTGTTCTGTGACGAGGTAAATGGCGACCTGACGATCGCCCAGGATAGCCCCTGCGCTCCCGGAAACGGGCCGGATGGCTGTGGGGGAATTGGTGCCTTCGGCGTGGGCTGTCAGCAGACACCGGCCATGCCAATGACCTGGGGGAGACTCAAGCAGCTATTCCGGTAAGAGTGCGCCGATCGATTCGCCCGAATGGACGGGCACTACCGTCGCGCGGCCATCTGGGTGTCGGAGAAAGTGGTGGCTGCCCTTGGCTCGGATATCCTCGAATCCCGCCTTGCTCAGGGCGGCTATGACCTGCCTTCCGGTGAGCCTTGGGAGTCTCGTCATAAGGTGACAGTGACCCTTTGGACACCCACAAAATCGATCTCTTCGGGCACCTCGCCCTCGACGTCAAGACAGAGCTGGATGGCCTCACGGATGCGATCGATCAGCTCATCGAGGGACTTGGCCTGGGTGTGGCATCCGCGGAGGGAAGGAACTGAGGCGATGTAGTTCCCCTCTGAGTCCCGTTCGATGATGACGTTGAAATCACGGCTCATGATTCGCATCCTCCTACTGCGGATGATTCTACACCTTCGCGCAGCCCGTGTCCTCGCGGGCGCTAGCTGTCCCATTGTGGTGCGGGCGGCCCGAACCTGCATCAATCGTCCTCGGAACTACCGGCCCCTCCCTGTCGCGAGCAATCTTGAGAAAGGGCGACCGCTCCTTTGAGGAGCGCTCGCCCTCCAGAGGCAGGATACGACCGAATCCGGAGGGAAGCAGATGTCCCTCCGCTCCGGTCTCCGGTTTCTACTTCGCCGGCGCGGCGGCGCCCTTCGCCGAAGCCTTCAACTCCGTCACGACCAGACGCACTTCGGTATTCCCAGCATTCACTGCCCAGTGCTTCTCCGCCGGGATCCACAACACCTGGCCCGGGGTGACGTCGGCTTCGGTGACCTTCTCCCCGGCGGTGATCTTGATTTTTCCGCCGGTCAGCACGTACACGAAATGATCCGGATGCGAATGCTCCGCGACCCTTTCCCCAGGCTTGAAGGTGACCTCCATCACCCGGACTCGGTCGTTCTCGAATATGAGCTTGTACATGCCCGGGGCGACTTTGAGCGGGTCCTGCGCGCTGGCAGGCACTTGCGCGAGGCTCAAGATGGCGGCTGACATCGCGAGGCCGACGAGGACTCTGGACAGATTTCCCATTCTATGCGTGCTCATCTCTCTTCCTCCTGGATTCGAAACTTCAAAAGTGACATCAGTTCAACCGAGACCAGCGAGCCTCCCGCATTTTGGGGGGAGCTGTCAAGGGTATGGTCGCGAGAACCGATAGCTTTGCCCCGGAGGGGAAGGCGGCGTAAGATCAACAGGCGGCGCGTCCACACTGAGCACCGGATGTCACAGAGTCGGCAACGGAGTACTTCATGAGCATCAAGCGTCCGGTCTACCAGTTCCTGTTCATCGGTTTATCGCTTCTACCGGCATCTGTTCTGGCCCAGGTTCCACCTGTGCGCTTGGTTTTGTTCACGCACATCGAGGACAACACTCCGGCAGGCGCCCTCGGCTCCGCCCAATCACGGCAGCACTATCTCCTCCACCGCAGCCGCCTGATCGACATGGCGCATCTGGCCGGGGACGCCGGTGTCCCGTGGTCGCTGCAACCCGATTGGAAGATTCTGGAGGCCGCCCTTCTCTACGAGGATTCGGCATTGATGGCGACGACCAACGGCAAGAACTTCCTGCGATATTTGAAGGAGGATCTGGGAGTTTTCATCGATCCGCACTCCCACGAGAACGGGGGATACAACTACACGGATGTGGCGCACTTGCTCGACTCGCTGGGTGTTGGGGCCACCACGGTGATCGGGGGGCACATCTGGGATCCCGACCTCCCGCAGTTCCAGGAATGGGACAGGTTCCGGGTGCCGGTTGGGGGAGAGCATTACCCGTGGGCGCAGTGGCGCGGGGACATTCTGATGGGAAGTGGCACGCCGCTACACGTGAACGACCCGGTGGTGAGCGGCGTGTGGCGGCCGCGCGACCGTTACAACTACTTCGTCCACGACAGCACCGCCAACATCGCGGCGATCGGCCAATACAAGGGTACCATCGAGGATCTTCCTGAGCTGTTCGACCTGTACCTGACGGGCGTGGTCCCCACGCAGTTCATGCTGACCTCGTCATACCACATCAAGCCGGCGACGATCACGGGTCCGGGTGGGATCGCGGCGATCGAGGACTCGGTGATCGCGCCGGTGATCGCAATGCGGAACAGCGGCATCGTCATCCCGACCGACTTCACGTCCCTCGTCCATGACTGGCAGATCTCGTTCGACGGGCGGGGATTCATATACGACGCGATGAGCCCGACGGGGATGGGCTCCGCAAGCACGGTGGCGACTTCCATAACCTCGTTGGGGGCGTGCTCTCCCAATCCTTTCACTTCCCGGACCGTTCTCGAGTATTCAGTGACTCGGGACACCCGGATCCGGCTTGCGGTCTACGACATCCGCGGGCGCGAGGTCGCGTTGCTCCTTGATGAGCAGAAGGCGCAGGGCCACCATGCTGTGTCCTGGGATGCGACCCGGATGGCCAGCGGCTTGTATCTCTGCCGGCTGCAGGAGTGCGGCGCAAATGGGAGAGGGGCAGCATCGAATCGAAAGCTCCTGTTGATTCGATAAGCCGCTCTCCTCGCCCCGGCTGTGGGCAGCGATGTCCTTCCCGGACCGGATTTCTTTCCTGATCAACATAGTGACAAATGGACCCTCTTGTCCTAATATAGCGCGCGGGTGGACGATCCGGACGACGCCGTCCGGGAGAATCGAACCAGGCGCTCAGGGGGAGGGTTTTCGTTGAGCATGTCCGGAACCTCCGCGGGACCCGAATCTCCCCGACTCCGCGTCCAGGCGCCGGGGGAGGGATACCATCGGAGCCTGATCTCCTGCCAGCAGGCCTGTCCCGTTCGTACGGATGCCCGCGGATACGTTCGCGCCGTTGCCGATGGGCGTTTCGAAGATGCGTATCTGATCGCCCGCGGTCCCAACCCGTTCGCTTCGATCTGCGGCCGCATCTGCGGAGCGCCGTGTGAAGCCGCCTGCCGGCGGGGGAGGATTCCGAGGTTCGATCACGACGGCGGTTACATCGGGGTTGATCGCCCGATCGCAATCCGCGCGCTCAAGAGGTTTGCCTGCGAGGCAGGAGGATGCGAGCTCGGACCGCCCGGCCTCGCCCTCGACGCGATCCGCCGGCACATTCCCCGCATCGATGCCGACGCGGACGAGATGGCGGCCATCCTGCGGGGGGCCGTCGATCCGGCGATAATCAGGGCGAACGGCGAGAGGATCGCTGTCGTGGGCGCCGGTCCAGCCGGTTTGTCGGCAGCCCACGATCTCGCGCTTCTCGGCTTCGCCCCGATCGTCTACGAGGCCGAGCCGTTCGCCGCGGGCATGCTCTACATGGGTGTTCCCGAGTACCGCCTCCCGCGAGATCTGATCCGCTGGGAAGTTGCCGTGATCGAAGCGCTCGGGGTCGAAATCAGGGTTGGCGCCAAGGTCGGCGTGGATCTCGAGTTCCGCGAGATCCGTCGGTCTCATGCGGCGGTGCTCCTGGCCGTCGGGGCCAAACTTCCGCGGCAACTGAACCTGCCGGGCGAGCAGGGACCGCATGTCTACGGCGGCGTCGATCTGCTCCGGAGCGTGGCGCTGGAGGAGCCTCTTTCCCTCGGCCGGGACGTCGTGGTCATCGGAGGCGGCAACGTCGCCTATGACGTGGCCCGGACGGTTCTCAGACAGGCAGCGTACGATGCGGCGCGGACGGCCGCCCGGTTCCCGGGAACGCGCTCGGTCCGGTTGGTCTCGCTGGAGACGCTGGAAGAAATGCCCGCCGACACGGTCGAGATCGTGGAAGGGGACGAGGAAGGGATCACACGGCTGAACGGCTGGGGGCCGCGCGAGATTCGGCGCGATGATTCCGGACGCGTGACCGGAGTTCTGTTCCGGCGTTGCATACGCGTCTACGACGAGGACCGCCGTTTCGCCCCCGTGTTTGACGACGGCGACGCGAAACTGGTCGCATGCGACACCGTGCTGCTCGCAGCAGGTCAGATGCCCGATCTCTCGTTCCTCGATGTCGGGGAATCGGACCGGATCGAGGAGATCCGTCCCGGCTGGCCGAGGATCGATCCGGTGACACAGATGACGACGGCCCCCGGAATCTTCGTTGCCGGCGACCTGGCCCACGGCACTCGCCTCTTGATCGATGCGGTCGCTTCAGGGAAGGCCGCCGCCCGGTCGATATACCGGTACGTTACCGGACGAGATCTGCGCAGCGAGATCACCGAAGCGCATCTCGTCCTGGATCGTTACCGACGGGAGGCGGGATTCGAAAGAATCCCTCGCGCCGAGATCCCGACCTCTCCCCCGGAGAGCCGCCTCTCGCATCCGGCAGCGCAGGTCGAGATTGGGTATGCGCCCGCGGATGCGCGCCGCGAGGCGTCGCGCTGCCTCGATTGCGGCGTCACCCCGGTTTTCGACGGCGCGCGTTGCGTGCTCTGCGGCGGCTGCGTCGATGTCTGTCCGACGGCATGTCTCAAGATCGTTCCCCTCGACGACATTGATGCCGGGGACGCACTGGACGACCTCGTGTCGCGAACGCTGGGAGCGGGAACAGACAGAGCCGAGAACTCCGCGATTCTGAAGGACGAGGATCGCTGCATCCGCTGCGGGCTTTGCGAGCAGCGTTGTCCGGTCGATGCCATCACGATGGAGCGGGTGACCTTTAGGACCCTCTGGAGGGCAGGTACGTGACCACTCGACCGTCCCCTGAGACGATCCGGCGTTCGCGCCTGGATCCCGAACCGATGCCGAGGCGTGATTTCCTGGGTCGCTTCGCGATCCTCTCCTCGCTCGGCGCCGTCCTCTTCGCACTTGTTGGCATTCTGCGTCTGCCGAAGGCGGCGGTCCTTCCTTCCCCCTCGAAGCGCTTCACGGTCAAGCTCCCCGAGTCGCTCGCTCCGGGGATCCCTTACATGCCGCCGGGGAGATCAGTGGCGATCTTCAAGGACCCGGATGGGATCTACGCCGTCTCGATCATCTGCACCCACCTCGGGTGCGTCGTCAAGGTGGAGGGGGACGGTTTCAAGTGTCCGTGTCACGGGTCGCAGTTCAGGCGGGATGGAGAGGTCGTCCAGGGGCCCGCCCCCAAGGCCCTTCCGTGGCTCGCGGTGAGTCTGTCCGTGGACGGCACCTGCATCGTCGACGAGGGGACGGTCATCACCCACGGGCGCAAGGTGCAGGCTTGACCGCCGTGCCCGAGCAGTCCGGCGGGCCTTCGCCCTTGGACCGTCCGGCCTTGAGCCGCTTCACGCAAAATCTTCGTGAAGCGCCGCGAGAGCTTTGCAGGGCCATGTTCAGGTCTGGCCCTCCGGATTCGGATCGAAGCCGGTCTTCCTATGTGTTTTCGAGCCTCTTTCTCCACGTTCACTCGGTCCGCGTCCATCGATGGACCTTCCGCTGGTCGACGACATTGGGTCTGGGTGTTGCCTCCGTCGCGGCCTTTCTCATCACCTTGATAACGGGCGTGCTGTTGATGTTCTACTACAAGCCGTACCCCGACGCGGCCTATCTATCGATGAAGGACATCCACTTCGTGGTTCCGACGGGACGATTCATCCGCAACATCCATCGATGGGCGGGAAACGTCATGGTCGTCACGGTCCTCCTGCACATGGCCCGCGTCTTCTACACGGCGGCCTATCGGCGCCCGCGGGAGTTCAACTGGATCATCGGGATGATCCTGTTCGTCGTGACCCTCGGCCTGTCCTTCACGGGCTACCTTCTCCCTTGGGATCAGTTGGCCTACTGGGCCATCACGATCGGGGCGAACATCGCCCAATCCCCGCGCGAGTTGACCGACGCGCTGGGGATCACGAGGTACTTCGACCCCGGCGGCGTCCAAAAGCTGATCCTCCTCGGATCCGACACCGTGGGCGAGGAGTCGCTGATTCGCTTCTATCTGCTCCACGTCATGATTCTCCCCCTCGCCCTGATCACCCTCATCTCGGTTCACATGTGGCGGGTGCGAAAGGACGGAGGATTGGCGCGCCCTGCCGACGCCGACCAGAGACTGGGCCCCGCCTCGCCCGCCACCTACCCGGTCTTCACCCAGGCCCCGGAGAAGACCTACAGCCTCGCCGCCATCGTCCGGGGGAGGACTCCCGCCGTCGGGAATGGGCCGGAGAACTGCCTTCCGTCATTTCCCCACCTCTTCTACGCCGAGGCGGCCGTCTCGATGTTGACCGTCTTGATCTGCATGGCTCTCGCGCTCTTGTCGGACGCCCCGCTCAAGGAGCTCGCCAATCCCGCCGTGCCCGAGAATCCCGCGAAGGCCCCCTGGTACTTCCTCGGATTGCAGGAGCTGGTTTCCTACTCGGCCTTCATGGGCGGGATGGGGATTCCGCTGATCGTCATCCTCGGATTGGGATTGATCCCGTTCCTCGACAAGGAGAGGAGTGGCACGGGAGACTGGTTCGGCGGACCCGGCGGGCGTCGGCTCGTCCTGGGATCGGCGGCGTTCGGCCTGATCTCCGTCATGGGGATCGAGGCGTTCGCCATCCGCATCGGCTGGATCCGCCAATGGTGGCCCGAGGCTCCCCAGCTTCTCATCACACTGATCAATCCGGGAACGGTCCTCACGCTCCTCTATGGAGCCTTCTCGATATGGATCGTGCGAAGACGCGACTCCACTCGAGCGGGAGCATTGGCTCTCTTCACCTGCTTCCTCTCGGGGTTCTTGGTGCTCACCATCATCGGCGTCCACTTCCGCGGGCCGAGCTGGGGGTTCTACTGGTCCCCCTCCCAATGGCCGGGGCACTGAGATGAGCGCGCGTGCCAACAAGATCATGCTCCTGATCGTGAGCCTCGCGACGCTCTCCCTTCTAGTCACCGCGGCGGTGCGCGAGACATGGTTTCAGGAATGGCGCGTCATTCAACGCAAGTACCGGGCATCGCTTCCGCGGGAAACGGCATCGGGGTTCAGGATTCAGCTTCGCCAGATCGTCGCGCCCTCCCTCAGGGTCGCCGATCGCTGCGTGACCTGTCACCTGGGGATGGCCCCGGGCGAAGTAGGGATCTCCGGAAGCCGGGTGTTCGGGAAACATCCGAAAGTGCACCATGACCCGTCGGAGATCGGCTGCACGATCTGTCACGGCGGACAAGGGCGGGCGACGGAATCCAGGGCGGCGCACGGTACGGTGCTGTTCTGGCCCGAGCCGATGATCCCTGCTGGTTCTAGCTACGCGAGCTGCGGCTCCTGTCACATTCAACTGGCCGTTCCCGGCATCACCCTTCTCGATCAGGGACGCGCCGCCTTCGAGCAGTCCGATTGCCTCGCTTGCCACCGCCTGGAGGGTAGAGGGGGGACGATTCGGCCCGGCGGCGCGGGCGGGATGGAAGGGCCGGATCTCTCTCAAGCAGGGGCCGCGGGATTCAATCCGTCCTGGTATGAGAGTCACTTGAGAAAGGCGGCGGATCCGGCGTTGGGGCCCTTCCGAAACTCGTTCCGGGCGATCCGGCAGGAGGCTCGCCTCGGACTGGATCTCTTCCTTGCATCCCGCGTTGGCGCGCCGGGTCTCGTGGAGTCGAAGGCTCTCTTTCACTCCCTGGGGTGCATGGGTTGCCACAAGGTTGCCGGGATCGGCGGCGACGAAGGACCGGATCTGACGAAGGTCGGGAACCTGGACCCCGGACGTCTCGACTTCAGTCATGTCCCCGGGGAACGAAGCCTCGCGGGCTACCTGAAGGAGCACTTCCGAGCCCCCGCGAAGGTGGTGCCCGGTTCCCTGATGCCCGAGATGGGGCTCACGGAGAGGCAGATCGAGGGGCTCGCATTCCACATGCTGTCCCTGAGGCGCGCGGAGGTCCCGGAGGCCTTCTGGCCGAAGGACCGGATCCGCGCCCAGCGCTTCGGCGAGCGCGAGTTCGCGAGCGACGGGGCCACCCTCTATGGAACGTTTTGCGCCGCATGCCATGGAGAGGAAGGGTTGGGAAGGCGATTCGCGGGGACGAGCCCGATGCCGGCGATCGCCAGTCGCGACTTCCTGGCGCTCGCGTCGGACTCCTTCCTGGTGAAGACGATCAAGTACGGCCGGCCGGGACGCCGGATGCCGGCTTGGGGGGGGGCAGGCGGGACGCTGACCGATGCGGACATCGGTCGCGTGGCCGCCCATGTCCGGTCGATGTCGGGAGGCATCCCGGCGGAAGAAGAGATCATGCCCCGGCGGTGGGTCGTGGCGGACGCGAGGAACGGGGCCGAGCAATACGCCGCCAACTGCGCGCGGTGCCACGGAGCGGCGGGAGAAGGGGGAGAAGGGGTCGCGCTTCGCAACCCCGTCCTCTTGTCGAGCGCGTCCGATCGTTACCTGGTGGAGACAATCCGCCGGGGCCGCGCCGGTACGGCGATGCGCGGTTTTCAGACGAGCACAAGCGTCTCTCGGGCTCTGTCCGAGCCGGAGATCGAGGCGATCGTTGCCTTCATTCGGAGCTGGGAGGTCATACCGTGATGGGCGATCAGGTAACCCGCAGGAGCTTCCTTCAGTTGGCCGCTGCGGCCGGGTTCGAGGTGTTCGTCGCATCGGCGGCCCAGGCCTGGAACCTCGAGGCAATCGACAATCCGCTTGCCAGCTACCCGAATCGCGATTGGGAGCGCGCCTACCGCGATCTCTGGCGCTACGACTCGGTATTCAACTTCGTGTGCGCGCCCAATGACACGCACAACTGCCTGCTCAGCGCCTACGTCCGCTCGGGCGTCGTCACGCGCATCGGGCCGACCATGAAATACGGGGAGGCAACCGATCTCGACGGAAATCGGAGCAGCCACCGGTGGGATCCGAGGATTTGTCAGAAGGGACTTGCGTTGACCCGCCGATTCTACGGCGACCGGAGGCTGCGGCATCCGATGGTTCGGGCGGGATTCAAGAAGTGGGTCGATGCGGGATTTCCCCGACAAGCGAACGGGCTTCCCCCCGTCGAGTACTTCAACCGAGGGCGCGATGAGTGGGTCCGGGTCACCCATCAGGAGGCGGCCGCGTTCGTGGCCAAGGCGATGGACAACATCGCCCGCACCTACACGGGCGCCCAGGGGGCCGAACGGCTCAAGGCCCAGGGGTACGGCGAGGAAATGATCGCCGCGACGAAGGGGGCGGGGACGCAGGTCATGAAGTTCCGCGGGGGGATGCCGCTGCTGGGGATGACCCGGATCTTCGGCCTATACCGCATGGCGAACTCGATGGCCCTTCTCGACAGCAAGATCCGCGGGGTCGGCCCCGACGACGCCCTCGGGGGACGCGGGTTCGACAACTACTCGTGGCACACCGACCTGCCCCCCGGACACCCGATGGTCACCGGTCAGCAAACGGTGGAGTTCGATCTCCACGCCGTGGAGCACGCCGAGACGGTCGTGGTCTGGGGAATGAACTGGATCACGACCAAAATGCCCGACGCCCACTGGTTGACCGAGGCGCGGCTGAAGGGGACGAAGATCGTCGTGATCGCCTGCGAGTACTCCGCCACGTCGAGCAAGGCGGACGAGGTCATCGTCGTGCGCCCCGGGACCACTCCGGCTCTCGCCCTGGGGCTGGCAAGCGTGATCGTCCGCGAGAAGCTCTACGATGCCGATTACGTTCGCCGATGGACCGATCTGCCGATGCTTGTCCGGATGGACACACTGAAGCGCCTGAGCGCGACCGACGTCTTCGGGGGATCTTCGGCACCGCTCTCAAACCAGACGAGGGTCTTGGCGGCGGGAGAGAAGCCACCCGCTCCGGGCCGGCAGAGCGAGATGCTGATCGACGAAGCGTTGCGCGCGGAGTGGGGAGACTACGTCTGGTGGGACCGGCGGACTGAGTCGCCCAAGGCAATCACGCGAGACCATGTCGGGGCCTGGTCGGAGGTGGAAGATCCCCTGTTGGATGGATCCGTGGACGTCAAGCTCGCCGACGGATCGACCGTCCGATGCCGCCCCGGCTTCGATTTGATCCGTGAGTACCTCGACCACTTCGACCCGCGGACCACTGAGGAAATGACCTGGGCCCCCGTCGAGGCGGTGGAGAAGCTCGCCCGGCACCTGGCGCGGACCCCCGGCAAGACCCTCTTCGCCATCGGGATGGGACCGAACCAGTTCTTCAACAACGACAACAAGGATCGGGCCCTCTTCCTCCTCGCCGCGCTGACCTCGAATGTCGGCAGGGTGGCCGGCAATATCGGTTCCTTCGCGGGCAACTACCGGGTTTCCCTCTTCAACGGGGCGCCGCAGTACATCAACGAAAACCCGTTCGACATCGAGCTCGATCCCGCGAAACCAGCCCGTCCGAAGCAATACTGGCGGGCCGAATCGGCGCACTACTACAACCACGAGGATCACCCGTTGAAGGTGGGCAAGAAGATGCTGACGGGCAAGACCCACATCACCGCCCCCACGAAATCGCCCTGGTTCGCGAACGCGAACTCGATCCTCGGAAACGTTAAGTGGCACTACAACACCGGTGAGAACCTCCTACCACGGCACGAGATGATC
>CAZNRY010000098.1:0-15356 GCA_964575675.1 uncultured bacterium | reverse complement strand
GTCATCTCGCAGACGAAGGCCGCTCGCCCCTCGTTGTTGAGGACGTAGCGCCGGTTCGGCGTATCGAGGTTGTCGTAGCGACCCGTGCCGCCGGGGATGAAGGAGCCTTCGCGCGCGAGGATGACGCGCGTTCCGCCCGGCTTGCCGCGCACCAAGAGCTCATCGGAGACGGTCCCTCCGGCGTTTCCGGTCAGGTCGGCGGAAAAGAGAACCATGGAAGAATCGTTGATGCACGGCGGACCGAAGTCGAGGTGGCTACCGAAGGTGCCATCGCCGTCGGGGCTCGCATCTCCGAACTGAGCGATCGGGACGATCTCGATCGCGGCCGACGCCGTTCCGCACGCTGCCGCACACACGGCGACGAGCAGGATTCGAGTGAGAAATCGGGCGTTCATCGCAAGTCCCTCCTGTTTTGCGCGGCGCGCCGTCTTGGGTTCCCGGATCCGGACCCTGGTGTCCTCCGGGAGCGCCCCACGCTGACAGTCCAGAGCTTCCGACGGGCGTCTTACAGGGGTCTTACAGGGGGTGTGGGGGACTCGGGGTTTGCAGCCGGCCGGATTACTGAGCCTCCGTGTGGATCCAGCAGTTTCTTGGATATCCCGGGCGATCGGAGCACCGGCCGGCCCGGGTCGCATGCACGAGACCAGGCCGGCCGGTGGATTCGATGACCTCCGCGAGAGGTCCATTGGCTCACTTGATCAGTAGGAGGCGTCCTCCTTGCCGCTGGCCGTCAAGGGTGATCTGGTAGAAGTAAGCTCCGGACGGGACGACCCGCCCGGACTCGTCCCGGCGATCCCAAACGAGGCGGCGCTGTCCGGCTTCGAGTGTCTCGTCGAGGAGTGACCGAACGCGTCGCTGGGCCGCATCGAAGATGACCACAGAGACTCTGCCCGCCCGCGCGGTTTGCAGATCCAGAGTCACCTCCTGATTGAAGGGGTTCGGATATGCCCTTGCCGCGAAGGTGAGGGACGCATCCGACTCTGTCCCGATCCCGGATGTCGGATCGAAGATGCGAACCTGGAAGAAAACGCCGCCCATCAAGGGCGGCCGGCCCGTGGGTGGAGGGTCAACGACTCCGATGAACTGAATGGTGCCGGTTTCCCCCGGCGCCACCCCGGGCGGCGTGGTGATCACGAGCCGGAAAAATGTCTCCGTGTACGGCGGGAGGAGAACCGGCATGCCCTCCGGATACGGTTGGCCAGCGTAATCATAGACGGCGGCGATCCAGGTCCCGGGGAGCTGGCTTCGATCGATGAAGAAGGTCCCCATGATGGGCTCGCTGCGGTTGTTTCCGGCCTTAACCCTCATCTCGGAGGACCCTCCGCTCCCCGATGCCTGGCTCGTGATGTGGAAGTTGTGGCAGGTGACGTTGTTGTCTTCGGCAACGCCCGTCTGAGTGTTGTCGTTGCCGGATTTCACGATCGCGATCAGGCAGTAGTGCCCTTCGCCGAAACCGTTCGGGCTCGGGGTCCAGTTGAAGTTGACGTCGGTGTATCCAGGGGCGACGGCGACGTTGTTCTGTGTCGACGTCCAGAGGACACTCACGCCGGGAGAGAGGCTCACCGACGGATCGTGCACCTCGATCGTGATGTTTGCCTGGACACTCGTCGGCAGGAGATTCCGGGCCCTGACCGTGACGGTCGTCTGCTGACCCAGAACGGGCGGATCGGGATTCAAGCTTACGTCCGGGCTCGCCCACCAAACGGGACCAGGATAAGGCATGCAACCATAGTCATCGTTCGCATCCCTGATGTAGACGCGCTCGTTGGCGTTGCTCGGATAAAGGTAAGCTACTCCGTCGCGGTCGTCCTGATCGAGAGTCTGCTTCTTCGTCTCTCCGTTGGCGATGATGCCGTACATCGTCTTCTCGCTGTCGATGCCGCCATAGAGGTCGAGGAGGCTCAGCGAGTGGCCGGCCTCGTGCGTCGCGACGTTCTGCACGTCCATCTTTCCGGCCTCTCCCGAGCACGACCATGTGTAGTCTTCACCGTTCATGATGATGTCCGAATCGGTCAAGTGGCCATCCGCGCACTGGTACCAGTAGGCGTTGATGGCGATCGTGTTGGAGTTGTCGACGCAGCCATTCGTGAGGCAGTCCCAGTTGGCCTCGGCCCAGACGACGATGTTGTTTCCGTCGTTCGTGCCCCAACTCCCGGTTCCCAGCGCGGTCACACCTCCGTAGGTGAAATCGATGTTCGAACGGCATTCGTCCTCCCATGCCTGAAAGCCGTTCTGAACCGCTGTGAACTCGGTGTCGCAGTCAGGCGTGCCGTTCTGGTTGATCTTGTAGGTGACGGGTATGCTCGCCGCGAGCCATTTCACATCCCAGTTGTTGTTCGGATACGCGCAGTCGGTCGATTTCGTGACGCCGTAGGCGAAAGCCCGGGCCGGCAGCATTGCAAGGACCAAGCCGCAGCAGAGGAGGGTTCCCCGGATCAGGTCCCTCCAGGGGGGGGCAGGGCGTTCGTGTTTGCTGTTCATGGCCTCCTCCTACCGCATCCGGTCGCGCGCGATGGCGCGCACCAGGTTCAAGAAGTCATTCTCGGGGAGATCTCGTTCGACGACGCGCCCATCGACAAGCGTGTTCTTTCCCTGGAAGTTGTCGATGACCGTGAAGACCAGGCCGTCATCCGACTTCTTGAGAAAGAGGACGGATTCGTCGTCGGGGGCGAAAGTCGGCATGTCGGACACGGAGAGCCCGATCCCGTCCAAAACGCCCCCGAGAACGCGGACGACGAGCTCATCGCCCGGGGCCTGGCCGCCAAGGGTCTCGAGCACCCGGATGCGAACGAGGGTCACGATCCAGTCGCCGTCGGCCGTCCACTCACAGTGCTGATCGAGCGCGCGACCACGGATCACCAGATCGCTCCGTTGGATCGAATCCTCCGGTGTAACCCTGACCATGAGAGCGGCAGCGGGGGTGATCCAAGCCGCCGTCAGGGTGAGAGCGAGGGAGAGACAGATCCCCCCCACTCTGTTTCGAACCGTGCTGAGGAATCTCATTTCTTGGCCTCCTTTTCCTTCTTGCGCGAGGTACGCCGCGGGCGCACCACGTCTTTGACTGCTTCGGGTCGCTCGGAGTGGGACTCTGGCGGGGGGGATTCCTCGTGGTGCGCTTGATTCGCCGGGAGTCGCGCCCGCCGGCGACGCCCGGTTTGGTGGTTGCCGGGCAGGAACCGCGGGTCGTGGGACCACTTTCCTTGAGACATGGCGACCTTTCGGGCCGGGGGAGAACCCTTGCCCCGAAACGGGGGAAGGCGACCCGGCCGTGCTTTCTTCTCCACCTGAATCGTAAGAGCGGCCCGGAGAGTCCTCGACTCAAATGGGTCTCAAAAAAAAGTCAAATGGGTGGGGTGAAATCGGTCTCCCGCCTCGCCGCCGGTCGCCGAAACACGGGGAAAGGTGTATCTTGGTTGGGACAAGATCTGGCGCGTCAGATGCCGTTCTGAAAGCGGCGGCCCGAGCGCGAGGCCACGGACGGGAATGAAGGACCCAGCTACAGTTCCGCTGTGCGGACGAGAGAGCGAGCTTGCCCGGTTTGATTCTGGGCTCGATGAAACCCTACGCGGTGAGCCGCGTTTCGTTTGGCTCTGCGGGGAGACCGGCGCGGGGAAGAGCCGCCTCCTCACGGAGGTCACGAGCCGTCTCAATGCCCGCGGCCATCTGACCCTTCACACGCGCGCTGTCCGCGGCGCCACGGATTACGCACTTCTCTCCGAACTCATACGTCCCTTCCTCCTCGCCCCGGGCCACGCGCGGCGTCTCCGCGTCGAACTTCCCGCCGAAATGGTGGATTCTCTTTCGGAGCTGCTCCCTGCGTCTTCCTCGACCGGACGCACACGGCCGCGTCTCCGTGCGGCCCCGCCGACAGCCGCTCGGACATCCCGCTCCCACCGTGTAGAAGCCATCATCGGCTTCCTGGCTTGGCTGGCCCATCGACGACCGTTGGCCCTCCTCATCGATGATCTCCATGAGGCCCCGGATGAAGTTTGTTCCGGGCTGCGCCACCTTCTTGTGCGCACACGGCGCGCGCCGCTCCTCCTGGCGGCGGCCCTCCGCAGCGATGAGATCACCCCTGCCAAGGTCGCATTCGCGACGGAGCTGGAAGTGCAACACATACTCCTTCGCATCGAGCTGAGCCCGCTGGGGTCGGGGGAGATCCACGAGTTGGTCGGTTCCCTGTTCGACCCTGAGCTCGCTCGAGATATCGGAGACTGGCTTGTCGATGCGAGTCGTGGGAACCCGCTCTTCGCCGTCGAGATCCTGCGCCTCCTTACGGAGAAGGGGACAATCGCCCGCTCGGTTGTTGGGGAGAGCGGCGCATGGGAACTGCGCGGCACTCTGCCCGAGACCGCCGTCCCGCCCCTCCTGGCGACCCTCATTGCCGACCGCTTCGGCCGGCTCGACGCGGAGGCACAATGTCTGGCGGCGGCCCTTACAGTGCATGGTGGCGCGGGGCCGGTGCAGTCGGTGGCGCGTGCCGCCCATCTCGGTGCGGGACCTTTGAGCCGCGCTCTCGCCCATCTTGCACGGGGCCACTGGGTGGTGACCGATCCTCTCGGCCAGCCTCGAGATCCAATCGGCTTCGCCCATCCTCTGGCAGAGCGCGTCATCTACGACAACCTCCTTGCCGAGAAACGGCGCGCGCTTCATGCGCGCTTCGCCAGGCAGCCCCCTCCGCGAGGAATGCCCCGCGACCAAGCCGAGGCCCGGTTCGCGCAACACGCGGCCCGCAGCGGAGAACCGGCGCTTCGCCGGGAGGCGCTGCGGCCGGCGCTTTCCTCCGCCTCGGCGGCCGCCCAGCGTGGCGAAGCGACCCGCGCCGTGGCGCTGTACGAAGTCGCCCTGGATCTCGTGCCCGATCTCAAGGGAAGCCGGCGTACAGAGGTCATGGTCAGCGCTCTCCTGGGGCATGCCGGCGCTCTGTACGACTGCGGTCGACTCGCGGAGGCCGAGAAGGGTCTCGAACGGGCGGCGGACCTGGCGCGAACCGCCAGCTCATCGATCCCTCTCCTGCTCGAGGCCCGCGTACTGCGTCATCTGGGCGACGTACGGGCAGGGCTGGGGGACTTGAGCGAGGGGATCAAGCTGCTCGAGGAGGCATATCGGCGGGCCGCGGGAACGCGCGGGCGCTGGCAAAAGACGGGCGTGACGGATCCGGCCGTTCTGGAGCAAGCCGCGCGCGCGGCCATCCGTCTCGTCTTCGTTCATTTCCAGCGCGGTGAATTCGAACGGGCTCTGGCTTGCGGACGGCGCGCTCGGCCGCTCGTGGAGGCCCTGGCGCGCCCGGATCTACACGGGTTTCTGCTCAACAACATCGGTCTCGTGTACTGGAGCACGGGACGGCTCGCGGAAGCGGCTCGGGCCTTTGCGCGCCACCTGGAGATCGCTGAAGGTCCCGGCACCATCGCCCGCAACCGGGTTCGGCGTGTCCAAGGTGGCAAGAGAGGTCGCGGGGAGGGGAGGGTGGGTCGGCCGGCTTCCTCGGCTGAAATCGCGTACGCCTGCAGCAATCTGGGCCTCATTTACTGGAACCTGGGCCAGATTGAAGACGCAGGGCGCTGCTTCAAACGGGCCATCGACCTCCACCGTGCCAGTGGTCGGCTCCTTTCGGAGGCGGGGAGCCTGCAGAATCTCGCCCTCCTTCTCGAGGAACGTGGCGACTACGAAGCGGCGGCGCGTCTCAATCACCAGGTTCTCGACACCGTGCGGCGGCTCGGGGACCGCCGGGCCGCGATGCAAATCTGGGGAAACCTGGGGGGCAACTATTTCGAGCTGGGCCGGTACGATGAAGCGCGGGCCTATCTCGAACGGGCTCGTGCAGACGCCGAGGAGCTCGGCATTCCCAGCACACTTCCAGACATCCTCGTTGGGCTGGCCCGACTCGAGATTCAAACGGGCAACCCAGCCGCCGGCCGCGACCATGCGGCCGAGGCGGTCAGGCTGTCACGAGAACTCCGGCTGCCGTTCGACCATGGCAGGTCCCTCCGATCGCTCGCGCTTGCGGAAGCGGCGCTCGACTCCCAGCCGTCAGCGCTCCGGCACCTGAGGGAAAGCGGGGCGATACTGAGTCGCATCGGGGCCGAGCTCGAGGTGGCGAAGAGCGCGTTTGAGGAGGGACTGCTCTTGGCGCGTACCGGGGCGGTGGGTGCCGCGCGACGTCGCGTGGAGGGGGCGTTGGCCGCGTTTCGTGCGAGGGGACTCACGGCGCGGGAGGCGGCCGCGCGCGCCGCGGCCGGCAAGATTCTCCCGGACCGGACTCCCACGCTGGCGGCGCCGGAATCGGTGAAGTACACAGACCCAGGCACCCCGACCCCGCCGGTCACGGGCGGACCCTTTCCCGAACGCCTTCGAGAAGTTCCTGCCTCCTACCGAATCGAATGCTTCGGTCCGCTCCGCGTTTTTCGACCGCACGAATCGGAACCTATCCCCCAGAAGCAGTGGGGATCGCACAAGGCGCAACAGATCCTCGCCTACATCCTCGCCTGCGACCCAACGGGGAGGGGCGTGATCCGGGAGAGGATTCTTGCCGCCGTCTGGCCCGAAGCGCCTGCGGACACCCTCGGTCACACCTTTCACGTGACCGTTTCCCACTTGAGGCGCGCTCTATCGGGAAGTGCCCAAGAGGTGGTCTCGCCGCTTGCGCAGGAGGGGGGGCTATACCGGCTCTCGTGGCCGGGACCGGTCTGGGTGGATACGAGCGAGTTCGCCTCCGCCCTCTCGCGAGCGGGCGAACTCGAGCATGCGGACCAGATCTGTATGGCGGAAGCCGAACTCCAGCGCGCAGTCGGATTGGTGCACGGTGATTTCCTCGATGATGTCCATTTCGAGTGGGCGGAAGCACTGCGTGTCAAGTACCGGCAGGACTACTTCCAGGTGCTCCGCAAGCTGGCCAGATGGGCGTTGGCACGCTGGGATTTTGCGACGGCCCGCGGTCTGGCGAGCCGCCTACTATCCGAGGAACCCCTGGACGAGGCCGCGCATCGTATCGTGATCCAATCTCTCCTTGAGGAAGACCGGCAGGCCGAAGCCCTGGCCCAGTACCGCTACTGCGCCCGCCTCCTCAAGCGGGTACTCGGCATCGAACCGTCGCCGGAGACGACCGCGCTCCTTGGACGGACGGTGCGCCGATCGCCCGGGATGGCCAAGGACCCGTCCCTTGCATGAAACTCGTCCTTCTTGACCGGGCGGGCGGGATGCTCTACACCCCTGACAACGCCGAACGGCCCTCACCATGTCGCGCACCATGCCACGGGCCGGCGACAGGCCGCACGAACCCGTACCGTTAGGACTTTGCCCGGGGGTTTCTCCCTCGCGTGGCCGCGCGAGTCCCATCCGCCAAAGGAAGGAGACCGCGGTGCAGCGCAAACCCAATCGAATTGTCATTCTCGTCCCCCTTGCCCTCGTGGCCGTCTCGGCGCCCTGCGCACACGGGCAAGATGAGGGATGGTCTTTCCCTGACCCGGATAGCACTTGGGTGATTGCCTACACACCCCTCGACAAAACAGGGGGCGATGCCCTCCTGTCCGGTTCCCCGTATCGATTCCCACCGGATTGGAATCCCCCCCACCGGTATCCTCAGCCCGAGGCCAATGGGTGGAACTTCGCCACCGACACGCCGTTCGGAATCGAGCCGATGGATTGGGACCCGTCCTCGAACCAGTGGGTGGGTCCGGGCACGCGGGTGAGTCAGTCCAAGATCGAGGCGAGCGGCTCCAACACGGCCAAGCTCTGCGTTCACGCCGATGTCAGCGGGGATACCGGGGGTGGGACGGAAGGACCCTACACGGTCAGCATCAACGTCGTCGCCCTTCCCGGCGGAGCATCGCTCACGATCTGGCGGGCCGACTCGGGAATGGGAGGCCTTCCCGACATGTCGACGGCCGAAAACCTGCTCGGCTATACGATCACGCTCAGCGGCGGGCAACCGTGCCGATTGAAGACACAGCCGATCACGATCCAGGAATGCCAGTGGATCGTCTTCGAAGTGGACGACCCGACACCGGAAACGCCGATCAATGGTCCAAGCTGGGGGATGATCCGTGCGATCTTCCGCTGAGACGTGTAGTCCGTAGCCGAACCGCCGGACTTCAATCACGCACCGCGTCGGGATCGGCCAGACGGTAGCTCGTACTTCGGCCTCCTCCCGGGTTCTTGACGAGGATGCCTCGGTTTAGCAGCTCCCGCACATCCCGAAGCCCCGTGTCGTTTGAGCACTTGGCCAGAGTGGCGTACTTCGAAGTGGTCAGGTGCCCCCTGAATTCGTCCAGCATGCGATTGATGACCTTTCGCTGGCGTTCATTGACCGGGCGGCGGTTGATTCGCTGCCAGAGATTTGCCTTGTGGAGCACCGAGCCGAGAGTCTTGTCAGAGCCCTCGATGGTGCGATCGAGACACCTGAGAAACCATGCTAGCCACTTGGTGATGTCGAGGCCTCCGCGCTGGGCCGATTCGAGCTCAAGGTAATATTCCCCGCGCACCGCTTCGATCCCCGAGGACATGCTGTAAAAACGTTCCTTCGTCCCGTCTGCCTGCGAGAGTGCCATTTCCGCGATGGCCCTCGCGATCCGGCCGTTTCCGTCGTCGAATGGGTGAATCGTGACGAACCAGAAGTGCGCAACTCCGGCTTTCAGCACCGGATCCACATCGGAAGGAACATTGAACCACCGGAGGAACCGCTTCATTTCGGCTTCAAGGCGCTCGGCCTCGGGAGCCCCGAAGTGCACGTGCTCGCGCCCGATAGGCCCCGAGACGACCCGCATGGGTCCGGCCTCTCCGGTCCGCCACGCTCCGACGGTGATCCGGTGCATGCCGCTTCGCCCGGTCGGAAACAGGGCGGCGTGCCAACCAAAGAGGCGCTCCTTCGTGAGGGGAACGTCGAACTCTCGCGTCGCATCGAGCATCATCTCGACAACGCCTTCGACCTCCCGACTTGGTCTGGGCAGACCGGCGACATCGAGCCCCAGCCTTCGAGCGATCGACGAGCGGACCTCCTCAGGATTCAGGTGCTCCCCTTCGATCGCCGAGGACTTGACGACCTCTTCCGTGAGAGCGGTCAGGCTGGCCTCCGTTCGGAGTTCAGACCCGAGGGCCTCCATCTTCCCGAGGTGCCTGCCTTGCCTGTGGCGCACCCCGGCCAGAGCCGCGGCGAGGGCCGCGCTATCCCATGCGAACTCCGGCCAGCCGGGCTTCTCGTGAATAAATGCCATAATCACCGCCCCTCTTGCGGTGATTATCTGCTGTATTCGCCGCAAGTCAAGCGGTGAATAGTTGCGCGAATCGCCGCAAACGGCAGGTTTCCGGCGAGGCTACGTACTGATCTTCGCGAACCAGGGGATTGCTCTCGTTTCCGTGGGGACTCGAAGGTTCCTCGCCAGTGTCCGGAAATGGTTGAAAAAAGAAACGTCTCGCGTTACCTTGGCCGTGCAGTTCCGGAGGACCACTGATGGACATCGGCAGGTACATCGATGAACTGGCTGCCAGGGGGCGGTACCACTTCGTGACCGCGGAGGCCGTCGCCGCCATGGGCTCCTCACCCGTCGCGGTTCGGGCGGCGATCCGCCGGATGCGAGAGAAGGCTCGAGTCGCGATGCCGTTTCGCGGTTTCCACGTCATCGTCCCGCCCGAATACCGAACCCTCGGGTGCCTGCCTCCGGACCAGTTTGTGCCGCAGCTCATGGAGCACATGGGCCTGGCTTACTACGCGGGACTGCTCTCCGCGGCGAGCCTGCATGGCGCGGCCCACCAGGCGCCCATGGTGTTCCAGACGGTCGTAGCGACAAACCGCCCCGGGATCCGGTGCGGCCGGGTGCGGGTCGAGTTCGTGGCGAGAGGTAACGTAAGCGAGATCCCGACCGTGCAGAAGAACACCTTGCGCGGCATCCTGCACGTCTCGACGCCGGAAGCGACGGCGTTCGACCTCGCCGGATATCCAGGTCACGCCGGCGGCCTGTCAAACGTCGTGACCGTCCTCGCCGAGCTCGCCGAGAACATGGACGCGGCGAAGCTGCTCGCCGAGACCGAGCGCTCACCGCTGCCCTGGGCCCAGCGCCTCGGCTACCTGCTCGAGCACGCCGACGCCGCGAACCTGGCGGCGCCATTGGCCGAGCATGTCGCGTCATGGGCGAAGGAGTACGTACCGCTTCGGCCGAGAAAGTCCGTCGCACGAGCCTCGCGCGACTCACGCTGGCGGCTCCTGGTGAACGAAGAGGTTGAGGCGGATCTGTGATCCCGTTCGACTACATCACCGAATGGCGCGCGGAAGCACCGTGGACGACCGCGGCGCAGGTCGAGCAGGATCTCATCCTCTCCCGAGCTGTCGTCAACATGTTCGCGGAAACCGAGATCTCGCGGCTGCTCGCGTTCCGAGGTGGGACCGCGCTCTACAAGCTGTACCTTCGGCCGGCCGCGCGCTACTCCGAGGACATCGACCTCGTGCAGGTCACCGCCGGACCGATTGGCGGCGTCCTCGATGCGATCCGACACGCGCTCGACCCGTGGCTCGGCGTGCCGCGCCGCACCACCAAGGAGGGCCGCATCGTCCTCATCTACCGGATGAGCTCCGAGGGGCAGCCCCCGATCCCGATGCGGTTGAAGGTCGAGATCAACTCGCGTGAGCACTTTTCGGTGTTCGGGATCGAGGATCACGAGCTGGCCGTGCGCTCGCGGTGGTTCACCGGAACCGGCAAAGTCAAGACCTACCAGCTCGACGAGTTGCTCGGCACGAAGCTGCGGGCTCTGTACCAGCGCAAGAAGGGCCGTGACCTCTTCGACTTGTTCATGGCCGGCAGCAGGGCGAAGGTCTCCCCGAAGCGGGTGGTCGAGTGCTTCGGTCGCTACCTCGAGCACGATGGCCAGCGTGTCACCCGCGCGGAGCTCGAGATGAACCTCCAAGAGAAACTCTCCGACGAGACGTTCCTCTCGGACGTCGCTCCCCTCGTCGCCCCGGACATTGACTGGAACATGGGCGACGCGGCCGAATACGTGCGGCGCGAGCTTCTCCCACTCCTTCCGGGCGAACCTTGGAGGGGCGGCGAGTAGCCGGCCGGCGAGTACCAAATGGTCGGGCGAGACGAGCTAGAGGCTGAGATCACCCGGGAGGAGCTGAGGCTCGCCGACCTCAGGGTTGCGGTCGAGGCGGCCAGTGCTCGACTTGCTGCGCTCCGCGAGCAGTTCGCAGCCGAGCCTCTCGTGAGGATCGCCGCCCCGCCGGAACCAGCTCCCGCGTGAGCAGGTGCGCCGGTGACGAACGCCGCCAAGGTCGCCTTGTTCCGATCGCTCTTCCGCGGTCGTGAAGACGTCTTCCCTAGTCGCTGGGACAACGTGAAGAAGGGCAAGTCGGGCTACGCGCCGGCCTGCGACAACGATTGGGAGTACGGCCTGTGCGCGAAGAAGAAAGGTCCGAACGCAGGCCGGCGTGCAACCTGCGGCGAGTGCCCCAATCGAGCCTTCATCGCGGTTTCCGACGGGGAGGTCGCTCGGCACCTGAGGGGTGACCAGGTCATGGGCGTGTACCCGCTCTTGCCCGATGAGACGTGCTGGTTCCTCGCAGCCGACTTCGACAAGAAGACGTGGCAGGGAGACATCGCGGCCTTCGCCGAGTCGTGCAAGCTGCACGGCGTGCCGGTGGCGATCGAACGGTCCCGCTCGGGCAATGGCGCGCATGCATGGTTCTTCTTCATATCGCCGGTGCCGGCGATCGCGGCGCGCAAGCTCGGGTGCTTCCTTATCACCGACACCATGACTCGCCGGCACCAGCTCTCGATGGAGTCCTACGACCGGCTGTTCCCCAACCAGGACACCATGCCCAAGGGGGGCTTCGGCAATCTGATCGCGCTTCCCTTGCAGCGTGAGCCGCGCGACGCGGGCAACTCCGTATTCGTCGATGCCGCGTTCAAGCCGTGGCCCGACCAGTGACCTTCCTCGCCCAGGTGAGACGAATTGATCCAGCCTTCGCCCATGCTCTGGCGGATGAAGCCGGCCGTAGCGGGCAGGTGATCGGCGTGCGCATGAGCGACGCGGCCGACGAGGACGACCGGACGCCGTGGACGCGATCGCCTTCCGGTCGCCCAAGGAAGGTCGTGATCACCGAGTCGCTGCCGTCCACGGTGAAGGCGGTCTTGAGCCAGCGCCTGTTCATCGAGAAGGTGGGTCTGCCCTCGGCCCTGCTCAACCAGCTCAAGCGGCTGGCCGCCTTCCAGAACCCGGAGTACTACAAGAGGCAGAGCATGCGGCTTTCGACGGCACTCACCCCGCGGGTGATCGCCTGTGCAGAGGACTTCCCTGAGCACATCGCCCTCCCACGTGGATGTCTGCCCGAGGCCGAGGCGATTCTTCTCGAGTACGGGGTCACGCTCTGCGTCGAGGACGAGCGCGAGAAGGGGCAGACGGTCGACTTCGCGTTCCAGGGAACACTCACGCCGCTCCAGGAGCAGGCCGTCAACGCGCTGCTCGCCCACGACACCGGGGTGTTGGTCGCGCCGCCGGGCATCGGCAAGACGGTGGTGGGCACCTACCTTGTCGCTGCCCGCATGACGAGCACGCTCGTTTTGGTCCACCGCAAGCCGCTCCTCGACCAGTGGATCGGCCAGCTCGCCTTGTTCCTCGGGCTCGAACCCAAGGAGATCGGCCAGATCGGCGCGGGCAAGGCCAAGCCCAACGGCCGCCTCGACGTGGCCATGGTGCAGAGCCTTGTCCGCAAGGGCTCGGTCTCCGATTCCGTTGTCGGGTATGGTCAGGTCATCCAGGACGAATCGCACCATTGCCCCGCCGTCAGTTTCGAGCGCGTCCTGGCCGAGGTGAAGGCCAAGTACCTGGTCGGTCTGACAGCGACGCCGCTACGCCGTGACGGCCATCATCCGATCCTGTACATGCAGCTCGGGCCGGTGCGGTTCGCCGTCGATGCGAAGAGCCGGGCGGCGCGGCGGCCCTTCGATCACAAGCTCGTCGTGAGGGAGACGGGCTTCTCGTCCGCCGGGCTGCCCGACGGTGCAGGCATCCAGGAGCTGTACGCCGCGCTCGCCGCGGACCAGCGCCGCAACGACCTCATCTTCGACGACGTGGTGCGTGCACTCGAAGAGAAACGATCCCCGATCCTGCTCACCGAGCGGCGAGACCACCTGGATCATTTCGCCAATCGGTTTCGGAGCTTGGCCCGCAATGTGGTCGTACTCCATGGCGGCATGAAACCCAGGGAGCGGCGGGACGTGATCGCACAGCTCGCCTCGATACCCGCCGGTGAGGAGCGGCTGCTCATCGCGACTGGCAGGTACATCGGCGAGGGTTTCGACGACGCCCGGCTCGATACCTTGTTCCTGGCTCTGCCCGTCTCGTGGAAGGGGACGCTCATCCAGTACACCGGCCGGCTGCACCGCCTGCACCCCGGCAAGACCGAGGTGCGGATCTACGACTACGTAGACCGACCTGTGCCGATGCTGATGAAGATGTTTTAGAAACGCCTGCGCGGCTACCGTGCGATCGGCTA
Source organism: uncultured bacterium (assembly GCA_964575675.1). GTDB lineage: Bacteria > Eisenbacteria > RBG-16-71-46 > CAIMUX01 > VGJL01 > CAZNRY01. Next base: position 1,873 of record CAZNRY010000098.1, on the reverse strand, counting down.
CGTTCCCGACGAGGCGCCGCATGGGCTTCGGGAGATCGCGGACGAGGCCGTCGTCGAGTATGACGAAGAAATGCTTCGCGGCCTCGAGGACGACCCATGAAGAGAACGATGGCCAGCACCAACAAGAAGACGCCGCCCACGAGCAAGAGGCGCAGCAAGTGCGCGTCGGACGCCAAGCTCGATAAGATGATCGAGGAGGCGATCGTGGACGCCTACGGGGAGTCCGAGCAAACGGTCGGCTTCTACACCATGCTCGAAGACAACCTCGCGGTTCCATTTCAGACCGAGATGCTCGGCGTCGAAGTCACGGTCGAGCGAGTCGACATGACCGACGACGAGCAAATCGTCGCGGTTTGCGCGCGAGGGAAGTCGCGCCAGAGTGTCCCGATCCTGGATCTGCCGCTGCCCAGTCCGGCCCCCAACGGCTCGGAGTGGATCGATGCCTATCGGCGATGGGCGCGCGGGAGGTAGCCATGGCACGCCAACCGATCAAGATCGACCGAGACAAGCTGCGCGCGGCCATCCGCAGGCTCGGGAACGAGTATGTGTTCTACATGCTGCACGATGCTATCGACCTTCTACCCCAAGCCAAGCTCCACAAGATGGTCGGGAAGTACCTCGACCTGAAGCGGCTGCGGCCCGACAGCGAGAAGGCGACGAAGTCGAACTTGCTCGCAGATGTGGAGGCCTTCGAGAAAGCCAGCATGGCCGGGAAGTACTACGAGTCCTTCGACGTCAACGACAGTATGCTCGCCATCGCGCGCAAGACAGCGACACCCGAGCAGCGCAAGGTTCTCGCGGAGGTCGCAGATCAGCAAGCGGGCCAGCGGCGAATAGGCACGAGACCATGAGCGAGTACCAGTACTACGAGTTCCAGGCCATCGACCGGCCGCTGACCGCCAAGGAGATGAGCGAGCTGCGGTCGTACTCGACGCGCGCCCGCATCACGCCGACGAGCTTCGTCAACGACTACGCCTGGGGAAGCTTCAAAGGAAACGAGGACGCATGGATGGAGAAGTACTTCGATGCGTTCCTCTACGCGGCTAACTGGGGCACGCACGTTCTCAAGCTGCGGCTGCCGTCGAGGTTGCTCGACCCGGCGATTGCCAAGGAGTACTGCGGCCGTGACAGCGCCATCGTCCGCGAGAAGGCTGGCAAGGTCATCATCTCCTTCGTGTCCGAGGACGAGGAAGGCGGCGACTGGGTCGAGGGCGAGGGCCATCTCTCATCGATGATCCCCGTGCGGGCTGAGTTGGCGCGCGGCGACCTACGGGCGCTGTACCTGGGCTGGCTCCTTCGGGTCCAGACCGGGGAGTTCGACGACGAGGATGTCGAGCCACCGGTGCCACCCGGTCTCGGTGAGCTCAGCGCCTCGCTTGAGAGCCTGGCGGAGTTCCTGCGAATCGACGGAGATCTGTTGCACGTCGCCGCCGAGGCCAGCCAGCCCCTTGGAGACTCGGGGTTGGACTGGGAAGCGGTTCGAGCGTGGGTCGGAAATCTCGCGGCGAAGGACAAGGACGAGCTGCTCACGAACCTCATTGTGGACTCCGACCACTCTCAGGTTACAGAGCTGCTGCAGCGGTACCTCAAGGAGCGTAACGCTGGCGGTGCCGGCTCTACGACAACCGGAAGAACGGTCGGACAACTCCTCCGAGCGGCCGAGGCGCACACCGAGGAGAGGAAATGCGTCGAGGCCGAGAAGCGCGCCAAGGAGAAGGCCCGCAACGAACGCGAGGCCGCGAACGCAAGGGAGAAGCACCTGGACAGTACGGTCGGCCGCGAGGCCAAGCTGTGGGCCGAGGTCGACACCCTGGGCGCCAGCAGGCAGCCGAAGAGCTACGACCAGGCCGGCACGTTCCCGGTCGACCTTCGC
>CAZNRY010000097.1:0-15683 GCA_964575675.1 uncultured bacterium | reverse complement strand
CGGCGAGGAAGGGCGCGGGTTCCGGGCGGCCATGGAAACCCTCGATCGCGCCCGCCCCGGCGTAGCCGGGCAGGCGGTCGGGCTCGCCCAGGGGGCGCTCGAGCTTGCCGTCGACGCGGCGTCCAAGCGGCGGCAGTTCGATAGCTCGATCCTCGGCTTCCAGGGGATCCAGTGGATGATCGCCGACATGGGGACGCAGGTCGAGGCGGCGCGCGCGCTCGTCTACACGGCGGCCCAGGCCGTCGATGCGGGGGTGTAGAACATCTCGAAGATCTCGGCGATGTGCAAGGTCTTCGCGACCGACACGGCGATGAAGGTCACGACCGATGCAGTCCAGATCTTCGGCGGAAATGGCTACATGAAGGACTTCCCGATCGAGAAATATATGCGCGACGCCAAGATCACCCAGATCTACGAGGGGACGAACCAGATCCAGCGCCTCGTGATCAGCCGCGCGATGATCAAGGAGTTTGGGGCGAGCGTGTAGTTGTGGCCGCGGAGGTGGCCGGACGCGCCGACAAGCCGCTGCGACTCGCGATCGTGGGGTTCGGCGTCGCGGGAAACGCTCGGTTGGACGCCGCCCGGAGCATGCCCGGCGTCGAGGTCGCAGGAATCGTCTCGCGGCGACCGCTTCCCGGAGCGATCCGCCTCGAGCAGGCCCTTGGGCGGCCCGACATCGACGCCCTCGCGATCTCGACGGAGAATACGGACCACGAGCGGTCGGTGCGCGCGGCGCTCGATCAGGGCAAGCACGTCCTCTGCGACTACCCCCTCGCGCTCACGGCAACGGCGGCTCGCGAATTGTTCGATCTCGCCCGTGCGCGGCAGAGAATCCTCCACGTCGAGCAGATCGCCCTTCTCACGGGGGCGCACCGGGAGGCGCGCAGGCTCCTCGGCGATCTGGGAGGGTTGATCGCGGGATCGTTTACCTTCACGGGCGGCTGGTCGGCCGCGGAGGCGGATCCACGACGGTCCGGTCCCTTTCCGATCCAGGTCGAGTCGCGGATGATGCAGCTCTGGGACCTCTTCGGCCCCGCGCGGGCTGACTCTGTCCGGTGGCATGCGGACGCGGACGGCGCGCTTTTCGAGGGGGAGCTCGCATTCGACCGCGGCGGCCGGATCCGCTTCACCGAAAGACGCGCCCCGGGTCTCCCCCGCTCAAGACACCTCGAGGCGCGCTGCGAGAAGGGCGCGCTTGACTGGCCGAACGAAGCATCCCCGGGCGGGTTGCTCGCGGAGGACCTGGCGGTCTTCCGCGACCAGGTGCTATTGGGCGGAGCGGATTATTGCCGGGAAGAGGATCTGCTCGCCGTGCTGGAGATTCTAGGGGCGGCGGGGGGCTGATCCGCGCGGCCCCAGCCCCTTCGCCTACTCGTCCATGCCCGAGAAGACGGCGAGCATGCCGTCGCCCCTCTCCGTGCTGTACATGAAGTTCATGCCGAGATCGCCCTTCTGGCCTGCGACGAGCCCGCCCTTGCCGCCCATGGCGGTTATGTCGGCCCTCCAGCCGGCTCGCTTCAGAACGGCTACATATTTCTCGACGCCGCCCGGCTCCATGTCGCGAAGGAAGATGTTGAACTTCATCATTCCGCCTTCCTCGCCTTTGCTGACGCGCTCGATCTTCCCAAAAGTGAACTCCGGCACCCCCGGGAACATGTCGGCGGGCCACTGTGACGTCTCGGACATGTCGTGGCTGAACCCCTCGCCCTTGATCTTGACCGACTTGCCTTCGATCTCGACGTCGGCATCCTTGCCGGTCGTCGCCTTCATGACCTTCTCGATCCCCGCCTCGGCCCGCTCGTTCGCAGCCTTCTCCCCTCCCCCGCAGGAGGTCAGGACCAGAAAGGCGGCCACGGCGACGACGGCTCCAACGACTGCCAGTGACTTCGGGATTCTCATGATTCCTCCACCGCCGCCTGGTTCGAGAGCGGCGTCGATTCGCTCACCCAAGCATGTCTGCCCGGGCGCCGCAATCGATTGACGCACGGACCTGGCCGGAAGCAGCGGTCGGGGGCGCCATCCAACGAGGGCGCCCCCGGACCAGAGCAATGTGAACCTGTGCGGTCCCGTGACCGGCTAGTTCTTCCCCGCCCTTTCCCGCATCTCGGCCGCCTTCGACTTGATCTCTGTCAGGTCCTGGACCATCTCGCTCCAGCCGTACCAGAGGGCGTAGTCGGGGTTGGCGTGGAACGTCCCTTGGAATGCGCGCATTCGATGCTCGAGGAACATCCGGAAGAGGCGCTGCTCGATCGGGGTCGAGGCATCGTGGAAGGTCAGGAGATCCGGGAAGGCGCTCGCGTAGCCCGCCGGTTTCGCGATTGTTCCGTCCTGGTACAAGTCGGCCACGATGCGGATCGCCTCCGCCATGAGGTGGTCGACCTCGCGGATCATGTCGTCGCCCTTCGCGAGCTCCCCCCTTGCGAAGTTCTCGGAATGGCACTCCCCGCAGGCCGAGAGCATCTTGTCACGGTCGGACTGCCATTCCTCCTGCGTGAGGCGCGCAACGGATGCGGCCTTCACGACCTCAAGCCGCCCGGTCGGCTGCCCCGCGGGGTCGAGCACGCCGAGCCCCTGTAGGATCGTTGCTTGATCGGCCGCCCACGTCGGATCTTCCGGCAGGGGCAGACGAACGGCCAAGAACCCCCATGAAGTCCGCACCGCGTGATCCCCGTTCTGCATGTGGCAGGTCTGGCAGGTCGGCGCGGATGTCCCCTCGGGTAGGATCCCGTTCTGCTTCAGGAGTGCCCGGACGCCGTGCTTCGAGCCCGAGTACATCTCCCACTGCGGGTGGTCGAAGCCCATGTGGCACGTCTGGCACGCCTGCGGCTGCCTCGCCTCTACGACCGAGAAGGTGTGGCGCGTGTGGCACGCATCGCAGGATGCCACCCCGAATGCATACCCACCGTCATTCTTGATGGCCTTGATCTCACTTTCCGATATCAGTCCGATCTTGTGGCAACCGCCGCAGCCCTTCATCCCCTCGATCAGCGCCATCGGCTGGTAGTGGATCGTCGGCATCGCTTCCATCGCCGCCCAGGCGAGGGCGTGCTTGCCCGACTTGAATTGATTGACCCTTTCCTCATGGCATGGGGCGCATGTCTCGGGCGTGGGGATCTTGACGAGATTCACGTCGGCCGCGCTCTTGTGGGCATCCCCGTGGCAGGCGGAGCAATCGATCCCGTTCTGCGCGTGCTTGCTCGCCTCCCAGTCGCGCACGATGCCCGGCGTGATCATTCGATGGCACTCGGAGCAGAGCCCTTTGGATGCAGGAACGGCAAGCCCCGATCCGGCGAGGGCGAGAGAACCTATGAACATGAGCGCGAGAATCCATGCGGCTGATTTCATCATTCCCCCTTTGTGAGCCTCCCGGGGCGCGCGTCCTACCGCGCGTTGGGAGAGCGGCCAGAAGGGAGGATTCCAGGCTCCAACCTGGGAGGCAATGACAAAAGTCACACCCTGCGGAACCGGGGCCGGCGGTGCGGCTTCCCCGCCGCGCGCGGGACCCGTACGGAGATCCGATTGCCCGGGGACGGCCGGATCGCGCGGCAGGCCTCAGAGCGCCGGGCTCTTTCCCCCGGCTTCCTTCTTCTGCAGCGTGTGTAGTTTCTTCAAGACGATCGCCCGGCGCAGCGGGCTCAGGTAATCGACGAAGAGCTTGCCATCCAGGTGATCGATCTCGTGCTGGAGGACGCGCGCGAGCAGATCATCGAAAAGCTCCTCGCGTCCCTTTCCCCTCCCGTCGGTGTAGCGCAGGACGATCTCCTCGGGGCGCGCGATGTCGGCGCTCACCCCCGGGACGCTCAGACACCCTTCGTCGAAGACCGTCTCTCCGATCGCCTCGACGATGAACGGATTGATGAAGATCTTGGGCGTTCCCTTCGGCGCGCGATCGCCGACGTCGGCGACGAGCATCCGGACCGGGCGGCCGACCTGGACCGCGGCGAGCCCGATCCCCTCCGCGTCGTGCATCGTCGCGAGCATGTCGAGGGCGAGGGAGAGGAGAGCGTCGTCGACCTTCTCGACCGGTTTCGACTTCGTCCTCAGGATCGGATCGCCGTACAGGCGGATCGGCAACAAGGCCATACGGGTTACTCCTCGGCTTCCCGTTAGAGGTTCGCATAGTTGGGGCCGCCCCCCCCCTCCGGCGGTACCCACGTGATGATCTGGTACGGATCGGCGATGTCGCAAGTCTTGCAGTGGACGCAGTTCGTGAAATTAACCTGTAATCGCGTCGTCATGCCGTCATCGGTTGGAACCATCTCATAGACGGACGCGGGGCAGAAGAACTGACAGGGGTTCCCGTACTCCTCGCGGCAGCGACCGTTGCAGATATCCGGGTCGGCGATCAGAAGATGGCTGGGCTGGTTCTCCTCGTGCCGCGTGCCCGATGCGTACACATCGGTCACCTTGTCGAACGTGGCCGCGCCGTCGAAGGACCGATTGGGCGGGACCCCGCCCCGGCCGCGGCGCCGCGCCTCGTCGAGTGTCAGCATGTGGGCGTGGTCCGCCTCGAGGGGAAGCCTCGTCTTCAGACCGCGGCCGCCCGAGGCCAGAACGAGTCCGGTGTGGAGCATCCCCTTCCAGATCCCGCCGGCGAATCCTTGGCGGAAGTTGCGGACGCTGCGCATCTCGGCGCCCGCCCACGACCGCTCCACGCGCGCCTCGTAGTCGGCTAGGCGCGCGCGCGAGGCGTCACCCGAGAGAATCGCTTCCCCGGCCGTCTCGGCCGCCAGCATTCCGGTCTTGATCGCGAGGTGGATCCCCTTCAATCGGGCCGCGTTCAGGTAACCGGCGCAGTCTCCAATCAGGAGGTACCCATCCCCCGCCGCGCGCGGGATCGAGAAGTACCCTCCCTCGGGGATCGTCTTGGCCCCATAGTGGAGCATCTTTCCGCCGTCGAGGATCTTCCGGACCAACGGATGGCGCTTCCAGTCCTGCATGAGGCCGTGTGGATCGGTCCATGGATTCCGGTAGTCGAGACCGATCACGAGCCCGAGCGAGACCAAGTTCCCTTGCATCCCGTAGAGGAATCCGCCGCCGTACTCCTCGCGCGCGAGCGGCCAGCCCATCGTGTGGACGACCTCGCCCGCCGGCAGACGGCCCCCGGGCACCTCCCAGACTTCCTTCACCCCGGTCGCGTAGATCTGCGGGTTGCGCCCCTCGTCGAGATTCAGTCGCGCGACCAATGATTTCGTGAGGTTCCCGCGCGCCCCATCGGCCAGGATCACGACCTTCGCGCGGATGTCGACCCCGGGCTCATAGTTCGCCTTCGGCGCGCCGTTCTTGTCGCGTCCCTTGTCGCCGCAGCGGACGCCGGCGACCCGCTCACCCTCGAAGAGGAGCTCTTGGCCCGGAAAACCGGGCAGCAAATCAATCCCCGCTTCCTCGGCGAGGCCGGCCATCCACTTCGTGACCTTGTGCAAGCTCGCGACGTAGTTGCCGTGGTTCCGGAGAACGGGAGGGAGGAAGGGGAAGCGGAACGCCGAGCCCTTCGTGAGGAACTGCAGCGAGTCGCCCCCGACCGGAGCCTCGACGGGGCATCCCGCGGCGAGGAAATCGGGGAGGAGCTCCTTGAACCCGCGCGGATCGATGATGGCGCCGGAGATCGCGTGCGCCCCGACATAGGCTGCCTTCTCGAGCAGGACGATCGTCGCGTCCTTGAGCGGCGAGTCCGGCCTCGATTTCAGCTGGCCGAGGCGCAGCGCACAGGCGAGCCCGGCCGGGCCGCCGCCGACGATGAGAAGATCGACCTCCATGGTCTCGCGTCCCATGTCGCTCAAGACTTGTCCCCCTTCAGATCAGGATGGAGCTTGCCGTTGCCCCGGATCAAGGTCGAGCCCTGTTCCCGCTTCTCGAGCCATGGGATCAGGAGCTTCAGGTGGACGAGAAGTTTCTCCATCCGGGCATTCTCGCTCGTCATCTCGAGGATCTCCTGCCGCGCGTCGATCGACAGGCGAACCTTCTCCGCAAGGCGGAAGCTCCAACGAGGTCCCCTCGGAGGGGGGTCGGGCGCGACGTCGCCCGCGATCGCCGCGTACCGGCGATACTGCTCCTCGACCCGGTCCTCGAGCGCGTGATTCGATTCCTCCGCACTCTCGGTCATGGCCTCGACATCCGCCACCAGGTAGCCGTCCTCGTGCTCGGCCGGGGGTCCGATGCGGACCCGCTCCACCCCCTGGACCAGGATGTCGGACCTTCCATCGGGATAGCTCCTGAGGACGCGGAGGATCCTCGTCTCGCAACCGACGGTCGAGAGATCCCCCTTCTGGGCCCGGACGACCGCGAAGGGTATCGATTCCTGGATGCAGCGGTCGACCATCTTGCGGTACCGCGGCTCGAAGATGTGAAGCGGCGCCTCCTCGCCGGGGAGGAGGGCAAGATCGAGCGGGAAGAGCGGGATTTTCTTCATCTGTCCCTCAGCGCAATCGGCAGTCGACGATCGGCACGGCCTCGGCCCGTTCGGGTGGAATGTCGGCCGGCTCCCACAGCGTCCGTATCCGCCCCCCCGCGTCGACCAGGTAGGCGCGCGCAAGGGACTCGAACAATTCCTTCGACCATCCGACGACGACCTCGGCCACACGGAGCTTCGAGTCGAGGCGGAAGACGGTCGGCAGGGCTTCCACCCCGTAGGCGCGGACCGTCTCGAGACCGGGTCCGTCGATCAGCACGGGGAAGGTGATCGTGTAGTCCTCCGTGAACTCCAGTGTGTCGGCCTGATTGTCGAGCGAGACCCCGAAGATCTCGGTCTCGTGATCATGACCGCGCCGGAAAAGCCTCTCGACGAACGGCAAGAGCATGCGGCAGGTCGACGATTCGCGCCGCAAAAAGACGATCAAGACGCTCCGCCGCTTGTCCGGCTCTCCGAGGATCCAGTAGACATTGTCGGCGCCGCGGAGGCGGAAGTCCGGCGCGCGCTCTCCTATTCCGAGGGGCATCGATCGCTCCTCCGGCCGGTCGCGCGGCGATCGCGCCTCCCGTCGAGCCTCAACTCACTCCCCGCCGGAGAGGAAGCGCTCGGCATCGAGCGCCGCCATGCAGCCCGTTCCCGCGGCCGAAATCGCCTGCCGGTAGACGTGGTCCTGAACGTCCCCCGCCGCAAAAACGCCAGGGACGCTCGTCTTCGTGCTCTTGCCCTCGGTCAGGAGGTATCCGGTTCCGTCCATGTCGATCTGCCCCACGAACGGAGCGGTGTTCGGCACGTGGCCGATCGCGAGGAACAGCCCCTCGACCGGCATGATCTCCTCCTCGCCCGTCACGGTGTCCTCGAGCCTGAGGCCGCTCACCCTCCCCTGCGAGACGTCGAGGACTTCGGTCACGACGGCATTCCATCGGAAGGCGATCCGCTCGTTGCGCCGCGCGCGATCTTGCATCGCCTTCGAGGCCCGCAGTGCATCGCGCCGGTGAATCACGGTGACCTTCGTCGCGAACTTCGTGAGGAAGGTCGCCTCCTCCATCGCGGTGTCGCCGCCCCCGATGACCGCGATCTCCTTCCCCTTGAAGAAGAACCCGTCGCACGTCGCGCACGCGCTGACCCCGCGCCCCTGGAGCGCCTTCTCGGACGGGATGTCGAGCCACCGCGCGGCGGCGCCGGTCGCGATGATCAACGCATCGCAGGTGATCTCCCCATCCTCCAGACGAAGGCGCTTCGGCGTCGCCCTCAAGTCCGCGACGACGACGCTCCCCGCGACGACCTTCGCCCCGAAGCGTTCCGCCTGCTCGCGGAAGCGGTTCATCAACTCGGGTCCGGTGATTCCCTCGGGAAAGCCGGGGTAGTTCTCGACCTCGGTCGTGATCGTGAGCTGCCCGCCCGGCTGCGTGCCGTCGACAACGAGCGGCTCGAGATTCGCGCGCGCCGCATAGAGGGCCGCCGTGAGGCCGGCGGGCCCGGTTCCGAGGATCACCAAACGATGATGGCTCATTCCCCCCCCTACTTGCCCCAAGAACGAAGCAGATCGACGATCAACCGCACCCCGTACCCACTGGGTCCCTTCGGCAAATGGGGGCGGTCCTTCTCCCAGTACGCGGTCCCCGCGATGTCGATGTGGGCCCAGGGAACGCCGTCGACGAAGTTGCCGAGGAAGGCGGCGCCGGTGATCGTTCCCGCGCCTGCGCTGGCATCGGCGATGTTCTTCAGGTCGGCATAGTCGCTCTTCAGATGATCGTTGATCTCCTCCCAGATCGGAAGACGCCAGAGGCGGTCTCCAGAGCGGGCCGCAGCGCCCTCGATCCGCGCCGCCAGGGCATCGTCGTTCGACAGCAGGGCCGCCCCGTAGTGCCCGAGGGCGATCACGACTGCTCCGGTCAGGGTCGCCATGTCGACGATCGCCGCGGGCTTGTGGACGCGCGCCACGTACGAGAGGGCGTCAGCGAGGATCAGACGCCCCTCCGCGTCGCAGTTCTGGACCTCGATCGTCTTGCCCGAGTGGCTCCTCAGGATGTCTCCCGGCTTGTACGCGCCGCCTCCGGGCAGGTTCTCGGTCGAGGGAACGGCGCCGATGACGTTGACCTTCACGCCTGTATCCGCGAGGACGGACATGATGCCCAGGACCGCCGCCCCGCCGCACATGTCGAACTTCATCTCCTCCATCTTTGCCGAGGGCTTGATCGAGATGCCGCCCGCGTCGAAGGTCAACCCCTTGCCCACGATCGCGACAGACGGCGCATTGGGATCCCCGCAGTCGTACTCGAAGAGGATGAAGCGCGGCGGCTCATGCGATCCCTGGGCCACCCCGAGGAGCGCCCCCATCCCCAGCTCTTCCATCTTCGCGCGGTCGAAGATCGTGCAACGAAGCCGGCGCTTCGGGTCGCCCGCCAAGCGCTGCGCCTCGGCGGCGAGGAAACTCGGGGTCGCGTGGTTCCCGGGATGGGCCGCCAGGGTGCGGACGTAATTCACGGCTCCGCCGAGGGCGGCGCCGCGCGCGAAGCCGGGCTCGGCCTGCGAACGGACACTCTCGTCGGGCACGAGGATTTCCAGACGGTCGAGCACCTTGATCTTCTCACGATCCTTCGTGCGGTACTCGACGTACTGGTAGGTGCCGAGCAGCGCTCCCTCGGCGAATGCCTGCGCGGCCTCCTCGAGCGTCACGGGCGTCCCCTTGCCGAACAGGTAGGCTGCCGCGTGCTTGACGCCGATGTCGCGCGAGCGTCGTGCGGCCGTCGCCGCGCACGAGCGGATCCGCTCGGCTTGGAGATCCGCCGCCTTGCCGAGTCCGACGAGGAGGATCCGCTTGGCCGGTCCCTGCATCGGGTAGAGGAGCAGGGTTTCGTTCGGCTCGCCCTTGAAGTCTTTCGTCTCGAGGGCTCGCGCGATGAGGCCGCCCGTCGCGCGATCGACGCCGGCGGCGGCCCCCTCCAGGGGGTTCGCGTCATGGAGCCCCAGAATCGTGAGGTCGGATGCGAAGGTCGCGGGGTCTCCGATGCGGAGCGAAACATCACGGATCGACTCGTAGGACATCACTCGCCTCCTCGTTGCGAACCTCTTCTGCATCGCGACCGAAGGGGCGCCCACTGGCGCCGCTCGGGTCCGCCTCTATGTCTCTGGGGCGGACGAAAGCCGCGGGACGCTTCCGGCCCACGGCCTCGCATCCTGGCCTGCTACTTCTTGCAAGATAACAAGATATCCTATGAAGTCGCGAATTGCGATGTCAATGGGGAAAGGGCGCCGTCGCGAGGTTCGAAACGCGCGAGGGGGACGGGAGGCCAGCGGGCGCCGACTCCGCGGAACTGCAGCTATCGCGAGTTGTGCGAAGGGATTGAAATTGCCGGGGCGAGCATGCCGGGGGGCGGACCGTCCTTCCCAGAGCCGTCTTCCGCCGCCGGAAGCCATCGCCGCAGCAGGCGGACCAAGTCCCCGCGCTCGATCGGCTTCGGAAGAAAGTCGACGCAGCCGGCCTCGTGGCAGGACCTGCGATCCTCCGGGCCGACGTGGGCCGTCATCGCCACGATGGGGACGTGCTCGCGTCCCACCGAGCGGTGGATCGCGCGCGTGACCTGATAGCCGTCCATCTCGGGCATCTGGATGTCCATCAGGATCAGGCTCGGACACTCGCGGCGCACGGCATCGAGGGCTTCGCGCCCGCTTCCCGCCGAACGGAAGGGAAGGTCGAGCGACTGCAGCATCCGGCAGACGAGCTGCAGGTTCTCCGGGTGATCCTCAACGACAAGAACCGGCCGTCTGGGCTTCGGGAGCGGGCACTTTGCATCCGGGTCGGATGTCGCCGCGGCGAAACCGTTCCAGCCGGCGATCCGGCCCTGGGAAGCGCACGTGTGGATCGCGTTCAGCGTCCATCGCAATCGGGACGGCGATCCGGCCTCGAAGCTCTCCGCGATCTCGCGGAACGCCTCGTCCAGCCGCTCTTCCCATCCGCGCCTCTCTCCGCGGGGGTAGCGGAGTGCGAGGACCAAGCGGGACGCACGGTCGGCGACCTCGCGCCAGAGTTCGCAGGCGCGGGTTGGATCTCGCGTGAGGTCGAGCAGGAGGACGGCGACGTCATCCCCGTCGACGAGGCGGGAGATCTCTTCCGGCGTCGCCGGGAGAACCCGCAGACCGCGCTGGTCGAGCGTCTCGTGGGCCCAGTAGGCGCCGGACTTGTCCTCCGGGTCGACGAAGAGGATGCGCCTGCCGGGAGGGAATGAATCGAGCGCGCGCATCAGTCGAACGACGGCGCGGGGTCCGAGATTCTCGCCGATCGGAACGATCCGACCGAGGGGGATCGACCCTCCCACCGGCGAGCGCGCGAACAGAAACCACGGGGCCCGATCGCCTGCCAACGATGCGGCCGCTCCGATCTGCTGCAGGGGGGCCGCAATACCGCCCCCGGCGGAGACGACGCATGCAAACGGCTCCCCCTCCTCGAGCGTGTGCTGCAACTCGTCGGCCGTGGTCGTGACCGCCGTGCGGTAGCCCCAGCCCGCGAGTTCCCCTTCGCCCGGGATCGGACCGGCCGCCATCCGGTGGAGGAGCAGGAGGGAACCTTTCGCCGGCCGGGCGGCCCCTCCCTCTGCCGCGACGACCCCGTCCGTCGTCGCCAGGGGAATCGTGAAGGAGAAGCAGGAACCCTCCTCCGGCCGCTTGTCGACCCAGATCGCTCCCCCCATCAACTCGACGAGCCTGCGACAGATGGCAAGCCCCAGCCCCGTGCCGCCGCGCCGCCGCGCCATGCCCGCATCGAGCTGCACGAAGGGATCGAAGATCCTCTCCCTCTGCTCGGGCGCGATGCCCGGCCCTTGATCCAAAACCGAGAAGACCAGCATCCTTCCGCCGCGCGGGGCCTGCTCTCCATCGCTCGACCCCTCGAAGAGCGGGCCGACGCGCAGGCGGACCTCGCCGCCGCCAGCGTACTTCACGGCATTCGAGAGGAGGTTCAGGAGGACCTGCTGCAGCTTCATCCTGTCCATCACGACCGATTCGGGCAGGGATGGCTCGATGTCCAACGTGAATGCGAAGGGTTTCTCGGTCGCCTCGGAGCGGACCATCTCGAGCACTTCATCGAGGGTGGCGCGCAGGGGAAGGGGCTCAAGGTCGAGGTAGAAACGGCCGGTCGCGAAGCGCGAGAAATCCAGTATGTTGCCGATCAGCTGCTTCAGCAGGCGTCCGGCCCGCAGGATGCTCTCCGAAAAGGAATGGGCGGTGGGCGAGAGATCGGAATCCATCAGGAGAAGATCGGCGAAGCCGATGATGCTCGTCAGCGGCGTGCGCAGCTCGTGGGAGACGGTGGCGAGGAACATGTCCTTCGCGCGCAGGTTCTCCTCGGCCGTCTCCCGCGCCTTGATCAACTCGTCGGTGAAGAGCTTCCTCTCCGTCACGTCCCGCTCGGTCGAGACGAAGCCGAGGATCTGCGAGGCGTCGTCGCGGATCGGCGAAATCGTCATGTCGGCGATGTAGGTCCCGCCGTCATGCTTGCGGTTCACGATCTCGCCCTGCCACTCCTCGCCGCGGGAGAGGCTCTCGCGGATCGCACGTCCGGCGTGCGGGTCGCCGGGCGTGACCTGGAGGAAACGCGACCTGCGTCCTAGAAGCTCGGACGCATCGTAGCCGGTCATCTGGACGAAAGCGGGGTTCACGTACTCGATGCGGCCACGCTTGTCGGTGATCACGACGCCGTCGAGGCTCGCATCGACGGCGCGGGCTAGACGGAGCTGCCGGTGGAGTACCCGGCGCTGTTCGGTCAGGTCGGTGAAGGAAAGGACGATTCCCTCCGTGACGCCGTCCACTCGCTGCGGGACCGCGACCGCCCAAAGCAGGCGGGTCCGCCCGTCCACCTGAATCTCGATCTCCTCCTGGCAAGCCTCGCTTTGCTCGATCACCGACTGGAGCTTGCGGATGAGCAGATCGCGCAAGACGGGATCACCGATCAGGTCGGGACCCGCGAGACCCGCGGGGTCGCCGGGTTCGGCGGCGGACGAATCCGGAAAGCGGAAGTGGTGGAGGAAGGCGCGAAAGGCTGCGTTCGAGCTCTGGATTCGAAGGTCGAGATCGAGCGTGCAGACCATCTGAATCAACGATTCGAGGATCGTCTCGCTCCTTCGCTTCTCGTGCTCGATCTCCATCTCGAACTTTCGGCGCGTCAGGAGCTCGCGGATCGTCAGCCTGAGCGTCTCGCCGAAACCCCGATCCATCGTCTTCAGCAGGTAGTCGTATGCCCCGGCATGGAAGAATTCGACCGCGGTCTTCTCGTCGCCCTGGCCGGTCAGGATGATCACCGGCTTCCGCCCGGTCCGGTTGATCTCGCGCAGGACATCGAGCCCGTTGCGCCCGGGCAGGCGGTAATCGAGGAGGATCGCATCGAACCGCTCCGAGAGGATGCGTGAGATCGCGGCCTCCGGGTCCCCCGTCGACTCGAGCCGGATCTTGGGATCTTTGCTCTGCGAGAGGAGTTGCCGCGTCAAGAGCACGTGATCGGCGTTGTCGTCCACGAGAAGGACGCGGACCTCGTCGTGCCGGACCGGCGCCAGTGCCGTCTTTCTGATCGCCAACCTTTTGTCCCCCTTGGGGATTGATCGGCTGCCAGGGGGATGATCTTGAGGCGATCAAAGCGCGGGGGCGGGCCCGGCGGCGCGGCTACCGGAGGGGGGTCACCGCCTCAGTCCCCTGCCCCGCAAGGCACCACTCCGCGATCCGCGCATGAACCTGGCCGGCCGAGAGCCCGGCCCGCTCGAGGATCTGCCCGCGGCCGCCGTGCTCGATGAACCGGTCCGGGAGGCCAATCTGAAGGAGGCTGGCCCGGCTTCCCCGCTCGGCGGCGAATCGCGCGACGGCCGAACCGAATCCCCCCGGCAGGGACCCCTCCTCGAGCGTCACGACGCGCGGAGCGCCCTCTAGGATCCGGGCGAGCATCGCCTCGTCGAGCGGCTTCACGAAGCGGCAGTTCACGACGCCCGTCGCGTACCCCGACGCCTCGAGCTGCCCTGCGCACTCGAGCGCCGTCTGGACCTGGGCTCCAACGGCCAGCAGGACCAAGCCGTCGCCGGGCCGGAGCCGCTCCCAGCTTCCGATTTCGACGGCGCGCAGCGGAACCGCATCGATCCCATCGAGATCGATCGCATCCGGTATCGTGTCGCGCGGGTAGCGGATCGCGAAGGGCGCGCTTTCCTGCCGGATCGCGGTCCAGAGCAGATCGCAGAACTCGCGCGCATCCTTCGGAGCCGCGACGACCATCCCCGGAACGCAGGAGAGATACGACAGGTCGAAACACCCGTGATGCGTCGGCCCGTCCTCGCCGACCAACCCCGCGCGGTCGATGCAGAAGACGACGGGCAGGGGCTGGAGCGCGACATCGTGGATGATCTGGTCGTAGGCGCGCTGCAGGAAGGTGGAGTAGATCGCGGCGATAGGGCGCATCCCCGTCGCTGCGGCGGCTGCCGAGAATGTGATCGCGTGCCCCTCCGCGATCCCCACATCGAAGAGGCGTCCCGGGAACTTCTCGCCGAAGCGGACGAGTCCCGTGCCTTCGGTCATCGCCGCGGTCACGGCGATGATCCGCGGATCCTCCGCCGCCAGGCGGCAAGCGATCCGGCCAAACACGTCCGTGTAGGTTGGCTTGGCGGCTGCGGGCTCGATCTTGCCGTTCTTCTGGGCCATCGCCCGCACGCCGTGATACTTCTGCGGGTCCCCCTCGGCCGACGCGACCCCCTTGCCCTTCTGCGTCACTACATGGAGCAGGACAGGGCCGTCCATCGTCTTGACGCGGTCGAGGACAGAGAGCAACGCGCGAAGATCGTGGCCGTCGATCGGCCCCAGATAGCGGAAACCGAGGTCCTCGAAAAGCATCCCCGGAACCAGAAGGGACTTCAACCCCTCCTCGATGCGCCGGACCATCCGCCGGAACGTTTGTGTCTTCGGAAAATGCTCCGAGAGCTGCCAGACCTCGGCCTTCGCCTTGTTGAAGACCGGGCTCGAGATGATCCCGGTCAGGTATCGCGAAATCGCGCCGACGTTCGGGGAGATCGACATCTTGTTGTCGTTGAGGATCACGACAAGACGCCGCCCGGAGGCGCCCGCGTTGTTCAGCCCCTCGTAAGCAAGACCCCCCGTCATTCCGCCGTCGCCGACCACGGCGACAACGTGGAAGCTCTCCCGCCTGAGGTCCCGAGCCGTGGCGATCCCAAGCGCCGCGGAGATCGCCGTGCTGGCGTGCCCCGCACCGAATGCGTCGTGCTCGCTCTCGCTCCGCTTGCAGAATCCGCTCAAGCCCCCGAGCTGGCGGATCGTCGAGAGCTGGTCGCGCCGCCCCGTGAGCACCTTGTGAACGTACGATTGGTGGCCGACGTCCCACACGATCCGATCGCGCGGGGTATCGTAGAGGTAGTGCAGCGCGACGGTGAGCTCGACGACCCCGAGACTCGCCGAGAGGTGTCCGCCGACCTGTGTGATCGTGTCCCAGACGAAGGTCCTGATCTCGCCGCAAAGCGTCTCCAGCTCGTCGACTGACAGACTCTTCAGCGCGGAGGGGTCGTTCACCCGTGATAGGAGCGGCGGAATCGAAGGGGTTGGCATGACGGTCAAAGCTAGGACCAGGGGGCGCTGGGTGTCAAGGACCGCCCCTGTTACTGCGGGAAACTCGCCGCACGAGGGAGCCCCCCCCTCCCACTCGGATCGCGTTTCCCGTACCATCCGCCAAGATGCCCTGAGCCAATGCGGGGATCGGACGCCCCCGGCGGGTCATCCCAAGGAGGTTTCTGCCATGCAGGGTCGCATCGCTTCGTTCCTCATTCTGGCCAGTTTCGGAGGATTCGTCATGGTGGGCGCATCGTTCGCCCAACAGCCGCCCGTGATCCCGATGAAGGACTTCTTCCGCAACCCGGAGAGGATCTTCTTCCAGCTCTCCCCCAACGGCGAGTATCTGGCGTTTCTGGCGCCGTTCCAGAATCGTATGAATGTCCACGTTCAGAAGATCGGCGAGCAGAACGCGGTCCGTGTCACCGGGGCGACGGAGCGCGACATCGCTTCCTACCGCTGGAAGGGGAACGGGCGAATCGTCTACGTGCAAGATACGGGAGGAGACGAGAACTACAGGGCCTACGCGGTCGACATAGACGGCACGAACCCGAAGGAGCTGACCCCGTTTCCGAAGGTTCGCGTCGAGTTCGTGGACATCCTCGAGGACAATCCCGACGAGATGCTGTTCCCGATGAATCAGCGGGACCCCCGGCCCTTCGACGTCTACCGCATCGACGTGAACCCC
>CAZNRY010000096.1:0-15759 GCA_964575675.1 uncultured bacterium | reverse complement strand
GTATTTTCTTCCGGACCGTCTATTTTGCGCCGGTCGTGACCACGATCGTGGCGGTCGCGTTCGTCTGGCGATACCTCTACCACCCGCACTACGGCCTGCTGAACTACATGCTCGGCGGGATCGGGGTCGGCCCGATCGACTGGCTCGGCGACCGGCGGTGGGCGATGCCGGCGATCATCCTGCTGTCGATCTGGAAGAACTTCGGCTACAACATGCTGATCTTCGTGGCGGGGCTCCAGAGTATTCCGGAAGAACTCTACGAGGCCGCCGCGGTAGACGGAGCGCCCGCGTGGAAGCGCTTCCTCCACGTGACGATGCCGGGGCTCGCTCCGACCTTCCTGTTCGTCGCGGTGACGACGATGATCGGCTACTTCCAGCTGTTCGCTGAACCGTACGTGATGACACAGGGCGGGCCCCTGCGCAGCACGACCAGCATCGTCCTGCTGATGTACGAACAGGGATTTCGATGGTGGCGGATCGGCATCGCATCGGCGATCGCCTTCATCCTGCTGGCGATCACCCTCGCCGGGACCCTGATCCAGCTGCGGCTGCAGAGGACGCCGAGATGAACCGGAGTTTCGTACGGACGCTCCTGGTTCACCTGGCGCTCCTGGCTGGAGCGGCCGTGACGCTGGTGCCGCTCCTCTGGATGGTCTCGGCCTCCTTCACCCCGGCGGGTGAGGCGAACGTGATCCCGCCGCGGTTCTTACCCGTGCGTCCGACCTTCGAGCACTACGTGGCCCTCTTCACGCGGCTGGACATCGCTCGGAACTTCCTCAACAGCGTGGTGATCACGAGTGTGGCGACGCTCATGGCGGTCTTGATCAATGGGATGGCGGGGTACGCCTTCGCAAAGCTTCGCTTCGGGGGGCGCGACCGGGTTTTCCGGCTCCTCATCATCGCCCTGGTGGTTCCGTCCCAGGTCGGGATGCTTCCGCTCTTCCTGCTCCTGCGGGAGATGGGGTTCGTGAACACCTACGTCGGCGCTGTCATCCCGTACCTCGCGAGCGTCCTGGGAATATTCCTGATCCGCCAGTACGTCCTTGGGATCCCCGACGAGCTTCTGCAGGCGGCCCGCGTCGACGGAGCGGGGGAGCTGCGGATCTTTCATGCCATCGTCCTACCGGTGATCCGGCCGATCCTGGTCACACTGGCCACGTTCGTCTTCCTCAGCTCGTGGAACGACTTCATGTGGCCGTTGATCATCCTGAGCGACAGCGCGAAGTACACGCTGCCCGTCGCACTCGCAAATCTTGCGGGGGAGCACGTGCAAGACCTCGAGCTGATGATGGCCGGCTCCGTGCTCACGATCCTTCCGGTGATGATCGTCTTCCTGATCTTCCAGCGGGCGTACATCCGCGGGATCATGGCCGGCAGCGTGAAGGGGTAGTCGGATGAACGCGAGGAAAGCGGCTCTCATCGCGTGGATCGCCGTCGTTCTCTTCGCTCACGGCGCGTCGGGCGCGGCCGAAACGCCGGCGGAAGTCGACAGGTTCGACAATCTCGCGGGCTGGTCGGCCCACCCGGCGGACGGCGTGGAGATGAAGATCCGCGCCGACGGGGGCCGGACCGGCGGCGCGATGCGAATCGACTTCGACTTCCAGAAGGGCGGAGGCTACGCCGTCGTCCACAAGGCGTTCGATCTCGATCTTCCGGAGAACTACGCATTCTCCTTCATGGTCCGCGGGGATGCCCCCTCGAACCACATCGAGTTCAAGTTGATCGATTCCTCGGGGGAGAATGTCTGGTGGTCGGTCCGCCGTGACGTGGCGTTCAAGAGCACCGGGGAGATTTTCCGGATCAAGAAGCGCCAGATTCAATTCGCGTGGGGACCGAAGGGAGGAGGGGAGATCACGCATGTGGCCGCGATCGAGTTCGCGATCACCGCGGGAAGCGGAGGAAAAGGGACCGTCTGGATCGACGATCTAGCGCTCCAGTCGCTCCCCGTGGCGAGCGCAACGCCGCCCCCGCCTACCGCCACGGCCAGCTCCTTCCTCGCCGGACACGAACCATGGCTCGCGCTCGACGGCGACCCGACACTCAGCTGGGAACCCCGCCCCGACGACCCTTCCCCGTCGCTCCTCGTCGATCTTGGGCAGGTCCGCGAGATCGGCGGCCTCACGATTGAGTGGGCTCCCGGCCTGGGCGCGGGCGACTACATCGTCGAGGGATCGACGGACGGAAACGAGTGGACCCTTCTTCGGACGGTCCGCGGCGGCAACGGCGGGAAGGATCCCGTTTATCTCCCCGAGACGGAGACGCGCTGGCTGCGCTGTTCGATGCCGAGGGGGGCTGGAGGAGCGGGACCCGCCGTGCGGGATCTCACGATCCAGCCGCTCGCATGGTCGGCGAGCCGGGAGAGTTTTTTCCAGGCGATCGCGCGAGACGCCCCGCTCGGCCACTACCCGCGCGCGCTCTGCGGCGAGCAGACCTACTGGACCGTGGTGGGGGTCGATGCAGATCGATGCGAGGCCCTGATCAACGAGGAGGGGATGGTCGAAACGGGAAGGGGAGCGTTCTCGATCGAGCCGTTCCTTTTTCTAGGCGGCCGTCTGATCGCCTGGAGCGACGTGAACACCGAGCAAGGGCTCGAGGAAGGACGCCTGCCGATTCCCTGGGTCGCGTGGCGGCGGGGTGGAATCACGCTCGTGATCACCGCCTTCGCCACGGGCGATTCCGGCGCGTCGTCCGTTGTGGTTCGCTACCGCCTCGTGAACGGCGAGAAGGATCCTGTCCGCGGGAGTCTCTTCCTGGCCGTGCGTCCTTTCCAGGTGAACCCGCCGGTTCAGTTTCTGAACATGGCGGGGGGGACGGCGCCGATCCGGCGGGTCGTCCGGGACGGCAGCGTGATCCGGGTCAATGAAGATCAGAGGATCGCGAGCCTCTCGCGTCCCTCCGGATTCGGGGCGGTCGCATTCGACGGGGGAGAGATCGTGACCGACTACCTCGCCGAGGGGAGGCTGCCCACGAGTTCCTTCGTGGAGGATCCCTTCGCGGCGGCGTCGGGAGCGCTCGCCTTCACAATCGATCTACCGTCCGGTGGTGAACGCGAGGTCGATCTCCTCGTCCCCTTTTACGTAGGATCTCCCGTGCCCTCATTCGCCGGGGACGGGCCGGCCCGCGAATGGGTCGACGGGAAGATGCGCGAGGCCGTCGATTCATGGAAAGAGAAGACCGGGCGCTTCGGAATCGTTCTTCCCAGGTCGGCCTCCCGGGTTCTCGACGTGCTGCAGAGCCAGCTCGCTTACATCCTCGTCGAGCGCGCCGGCCCCGCGATCCAGCCTGGAACGCGCTCCTACGCGCGTTCCTGGATCCGGGACGGCGCCCTGACCTCCGCCGTGCTGTTGCGCATGGGCCACCTCGATGCGGCCCGCGATTTTGCCGACTGGTACGCCCCCTATCAGTACGCGAACGGGAAGATCCCGTGCGTCGTCGACACACGGGGAGCCGATCCCGTGCCGGAGCACGACAGCAGCGGCGAGTTCATCTTCTTGATTGCGGAGATCTACCGGTACTCCGGGGACCGGGCTTGGCTGGAGGGGATGTGGCCTCGCGTCCAAGCGGCGGTCGGGTACCTCGATTCGTTGCGGCAGGAGCGCCGCACGCCCGAGTATCGGACGCCGGAGAAGCAGAAGCTCTTCGGTCTCCTCCCCGAATCGATCAGCCACGAGGGGTACTCCTCGAAACCGATGCACTCCTACTGGGACGATCTCTTCGCCTGGCGCGGGTTCCGGGACGGCGCGTCTCTGGCCGCCATTCTGGGGCGCGAGGAAGAAGCGGCGCGGATCGGCCGCATCGCCGATGAGTTCCAAGCCGACCTCCTCGCCTCGATCCAGGCCGCCATGCGGGATCACGGCATCAACTACATCCCCGGGTGCGCGGATTTGGGCGACATCGACCCGACCTCGACGGCCATCGCCCTCTCTCCGCTCGGCGCCGGGGCGATCCTCCCCAAGGAAGCGGTGGAGCGCACCTTCGAGGGGTACTACGAGTTTTTCCGCAACCGGCGGGAGGGCGCCCCGTGGGAGGCATTCACTCCGTATGAGGCGCGGGTTGCAGGGGCATTCGTCCGTCTCGGATGGAGGGACAGGGCGCAGGAGCTGCTCGACTTCTTCATCGGCACCCTCCGCCCTCAGGGCTGGAACGCGTTCGCGGAGGTTGTATGGCGGGATCCCCGCCTCGCCCGTTTCGTCGGGGACATTCCCCATTCGTGGGTCGGTTCGGAGTTCGCCCGATCGGTGCTCGACATGTTCGCATTCGACGACACGGGCGACGGGCCGCTCGTCCTCGGCGCAGGGCTACCGCTCGGCTGGCTGCGTGGCGGGTCCGGGGTTGCCGTGAAGGATCTTCCCACGCCCCACGGCCTCCTCTCCTACGCGATGCAGATGCGCGGCGATGCGATCGAGGTCGACGTGGAGAAAGGACCGCGCATTCCCGCCGGGGGAATCATCGTGCGCCCACCGCTCCCGGGCGTGATCCGGGGCGTGACCGTGAACGGTCGCGGCCTCTTGCCCACACCCGAGGGCGAGATCGTGCTGCGTGAGCTTCCCGCGAAGATCCTCATTCGTTTCTAGAGCGGTTTTGACTGGATCTGAGAATGGTGTCGCTGTTGCGCGCTCGCTTGGCCCATCCCGCCACGCGCACCTGGCGACTCATTCGGGGCGTGCCTTCGCTCGGCGCATGGTGCAGCTCGCTTCGGCATCGCCCCTGCATGATCGCCCAGGTGCGCTTGGCCGACGCATTACCCCGCTTCTCAGAACGGTTCGTTGGGGAACGGTTCGTGGAGCGCTCGCCCGCGCGAGCGGATCACATCGCGGTAGAACCACGCGCTCGTCTTGGGCGTGCGCCGCAAGGTTTCGTAGTCGACGTGAACCAGGCCGAACCTCTTCGTGAAGCCGCTCGACCACTCGAAGTTGTCCATCAGGGACCAGGCAAAGTAGCCGCGCAGATCGACCCCGTCCTCGATCGCTTGATGGGCCGCGAGCAGGTGCCGCCTGTAGAACTCGATCCGGATCGGGTCGTCGACGACATTCCCCGCCACATGGTCCGGATCGGGGAGCGCGGCGCCGTTCTCCGTCACGTAAAGGGGGATCTTCCCGTACCGGTCCTGGACCCACTTCAGAACCCGTGTGAGGCTCGCGGGATGAACCTCCCACCCCGTCTCCGTGTACGCGCTCGCCTCCTGGATCACGGCGCATGCGCGCGTGACGGGGGTTGCCTCGTCGTGCCGCACGACCGAGCGGGTGTAGTAGTTGATTCCCAGGAAATCGAGAGGTTGGCTGATCGAACGCGATTCGGATTCAGACGGCTCGGGCCATCCCTTGGGGAAGAGATCCGCGAGCCCTTCGGGATACCGCCCCGTGAAAACCGGATCGAGGAAGGCGCGGTTCATGTAGATGTCGGCCCGCTCCGTGGCAGCCAGATCGTCGGCGGAATCGGAAGCCGGATACTTGGGCTCCAGGTTGACGACCAGGCCGATCTTCTGGCGGCAGGAGCTGCGGAACGCCTCCACGCAGGCCCCATGGGCGCGCAGGAGGTTGTGCGCAGCGATGGGAACCTCCGCAGTGCTCATCCGGCCAGGGGCGTGAACGCCGTGCAGATACCCCGCGTCGATGACAACCCAGGGTTCGTTGATCGTCGACCAGAACGGTACGCGGTCCCCGAGCGCCCTGAAGAGGATCCTCCCGTAGTCGGCGAACCACGCCGCAATGTCCGGGACTAGCCAGCCGCCGCGATCATCGAGCGCTGCGGGGAGATCCCAGTGGAAGAGGGTCACGAAGGGGACGATGCCCCGTTCGAGCAGGGTATCGACCAGCCGCGAGTAGAAGTCGATACCTGCCGTGTTCACCCTTCCGGAGCCTCTCGGGAGGATCCGTCCCCAAGCGATGCTGAAGCGATAGGCGCGCAGACCGAGCGAGGACATCAGATCGACATCCTCTCTGAATCGCCGATAGTGGTCGCACGCGATGTCGGCATTCGAGCCGTCGAGGATCCGTCCGGGAGTGTGCGTGTAGCGATGCCAGATGCTCGGGCCTGCCCCGTCGGCAAGCGGCGATCCCTCGATTTGGAAGGAGGATGTCGCGGCGCCCCAGAGAAAGTTCTCGGGGAAGCAGCTCCGGTTCGCGGCTGGAATCCCTCCCGGGGCCGTTGTCTCGCGTTCGACGTTCAACTCCTAGCGTCCTCTCTCGGTCCGAGCGTGACGGTGACGCGGCAGCGCCGCCGCCCTGGTACGAGTGGAATCTGCGCCTCGCCGTCCGTGATCGGCGCCGCGACACCGTCGATCGTCGCGGAGAGGAGCGATTCCGCGCACCCGTGCGGGTTCAGGATCTCGATCTCGTAGACCGTTCCCCCCTCCGGCCGCCTGAAGACGATGCCGGCGCGATCCCACCGATCGGGTATTCGAGGTTTCAGGACGATCAACTTCCCCGATCGGAGGGTGAACCCCAGCACCGATTCGAGAGCCACGCGGTACATCCACCCGGATGATCCCGTGTACCACGTCCAGCCGCCGCGCCCCGCGTGCGGGGGCTCTCCATAGATATCGGCAGCGACGACGTACGGTTCGACGCCGTAGACGGAGACCTCCTCGGGCGTCCTCGCGTGGTTGATCGGGTTCAGCATCTCCAGAAGATCGAAGGCGCGATCGCGCCGCCCCATCTCGCAGAGGGCGCGAACGAACCAGAGT
The DNA here is from genome assembly GCA_964575675.1 of uncultured bacterium. Lineage (GTDB taxonomy): Bacteria > Eisenbacteria > RBG-16-71-46 > CAIMUX01 > VGJL01 > CAZNRY01. Next base: position 9,074 of record CAZNRY010000096.1, on the reverse strand, counting down.
GCCGCGTGGGTGTATTGCCCGCCGTTCTCGCGAATCCCCGGCGCGTATCCCTTGCTGTAACCCGGATCCTTTGGCGTTCGATCGAAGGGCGGGGCCAGAAGGCGGATCAGGCCGTCTTTCTCGGAGACGAGGCGTCGTTCAACCGCGTCGATAGCACTGCGCGCGCGCTCCGGGTGCGCCGCACCGGAAAGGACCGCCCAGCTCTGCGCCAGGGCATCGATGCGGCATTCCTCGTCCCGATCCGATCCGAGCGGGGTTCCGTCATCGTAATAGCCGCGCCGGTACCACTCGCCGTCCCATCCGCTCTCCTCGAGAGCCCTCCGCAGCGCTTCGCGGTGCTCTTCGTACCGCCCGATCCGGCCGGCATCGGCCCGCGTGCGGCAGATCGGCAGAAACTCCCCGAGGACGCTGTAGAGGAAGAAGCCCATCCAGACGCTCTCGCCCTTGCCGAGACGCCCGACCCGGTTCATCGCGTCGTTCCAGTCCCCGGTTCCAAATAGGGGCAGGCCATGTTCCCCCGTGGCCAGGGATCGATCGATGGCGCGGCAGCAATGCTCGTAGAGGTCCGCCGCGTCCCTCGATGTTTCCGGGAAGAGGAAGGACTCGTCTTCCCCGGGCTCCAGGGCGCGAGCGGATCTGAATGGAATGACGCTGTCCAGGATCGCCCAGTCGCCCGTCGTCCGGATGTAGGAGCCGGCGGTCAGCGGGAGCCAGAGGAGGTCGTCGGCGAATCGCGTGCGGATCCCTTTTCCGGCAGGGGGATGCCACCAGTGAAGAACGTCTCCTTCCACGAACTGCTCCGCGGCGTGCGCGAGGATCTGGCCGCGGGCGATCTCGGGTTGCTGGTAGACGAAAGACAATGAGTCCTGGAGCTGATCCCTGAAACCGAAGGCGCCCCCCGACTGGTAGAAGGCGGAGCGGGCCCACAGACGACATGAGAGGGTCTGATACGGGAGCCACCCGTTGACCATCAGGTCGAGTGCGGGGGACGGGGAATCGATCTGCACGCCCCCGAGGAACCCCTTCCAGAATCCCCGAACCTCCTCGTAGGCCCGCTCGATTGCCACGCACCCGTCATGGCGGGCGAGGATGCGGCTTACGTCCTCGAGATTGGATCCCTCACCGAGGATGAAGCAGAGATCGAGCGTCTCCCCGGCGGAGAGTTCGAAGGAGACCTGCTGCGCGAAGCACGGATCGAGCCCCCCGCCGAACGGGCCGGCGAGAGGGGCGGGGTCACTCAGTGCGGCGGGGCTCCGATGGTCGCCGCCGATCCCAACGAAAGCCGCTCGATCGCCGCAGAGGTGGATCGGACCGATGTTGCGCGACGAGACGACCGCCGCGAACGCGACGCGTCCAGCGAACTCCCCGGCCATCCGATTGCGGGCCAGGATGAGACCCCGCTCGGGAACCGGCTCGGTGATGACGAAACGGCCGCTCTCCTCGGGCAATGTGCCCAGGACCAAACGGTAGTATGCGAAGAGAGAGAAGCGCCTTGGACGACCGCCCTGGTTGCGGAGACGCACGCGGACCACCTTCAGCGGATCGCGGCGTGATGCGAAGAGGAGCATCTCGTGCTTAATTTCCGCATCCGTCATCTCGCAGAGTGTGTAACCGAAGCCGTGCCGGATCTCGTAGTCCGCGCTGCGAGGCGCCGGACCGGGAAGAGGGGACCAGAACTCCATCGTCTCATCGTCACGAAGGAAGAACGCTTCACCGTGGGGATCGGTGACGGGGTCATTCGACCACGGCGTCAGGCGGTGCTCGCGGCTGTTGAGGCACCACGTGCTCCCGGCGCCGGTCTCACTGACCAGGAACCCGAACTCCTCGTTCGCGATCACGTTGATCCAAGGCCGGGGGGGGTAGTGGAGGCCCCGGCCCTCGCGGTACGGAAGGTGGATTATGTATTCCGACCCATCGGAAGAGAAGCCGCCGTGGCCGTTTCCGAAGCGGGTCGCAGCCGCGTTGGGGCGTGAAGCTGTCCTTTCCGTGGGGTTCATCTGCCGGAACATCCTGCGGGGAAGCGTCTGGTTTTCACAGCGTTCACGCCCCGATTGGAGAGCGTCCGCCGGCGATGGCGGGGAAGTGAGTCGTCAAGACGAGGTGCGCTGCGGCATCCAGCGCATCGATCCGTTCAGGGGTCAACTGGCTGCGGCGGATGAAGCGCGGCGATTCTCCTCGTGCCTCGTCCCCGCAGAGAATCAGAAGATCGATCGGAAGGCCAAGCTCCCGCCAGTAGCGGTGGACCCTCATCGCATCATCGATCATGCGCTCTCCCGGGGCGGCTTCAGCGTGGAGGACGGTTACCCAGCGCCCCCGGGCGAGCTCGAACGAGGCGAGATCGCTTGCGCAACCGGATGCCCGGCCCAGGACCTCCGGGGCCGCGCGCAACGCTGGTTCCCCGCGGAGAACAGCCGCCGCCAGATTCTGGCAGTACGCGGCCGAATCCTCATCGAGCCCTGATCGGGCCGATCGCTCGCGCTCGATCGCCGCCGCGCGCGAAAAGGAAGACTCCACCCACGCATTCGAGCGAATAGTCCGGACCGACTCGGCCGCCTCCGAGCGGTTGGCTGCCGCGCCGAGCAGGAAGGTCATCGTTGCTTCCTCGCCCGGCATCAGCTCGACACTGCGGCGAAGGCTGAGGATCGGATCGAGCACGTGGCCCGTTGTCCGCGAGAGGGGTTCGCCGGTCTCGAGGGCGACCGGCCGGCGCGCGTCGCGACAGCGCCCGATGAACCGCGTCCGGTCCGTCTCGAACTCCGGAACGGCAGGCCGCGTCGGGGTTCCACCGATGGCCGCATGGAACGCGCAGGGATGCGATTCATCGCTGCCACGGGGTCTTCTGCGCGCGATGAGCATCTCCTCGACGGCGTCAAACTCAGTTTGGACGAAGAGCTTCGAGAAGGCGGGATGCGAGAGGTGGGCCAGCCGGTCCAGGAGCACGACCTCCGCGTAGGACGTGATCTCGATCTCCCGGGGCCGGTCGCTCCGGTTCGTGAGGTGAACCCTGCGAATCTCGACGGGAAGGTCGGGCGCGACACATGCGTCGAGTCGCATCTCGATTCCGTGGTCCTCCCGGACGATTGAGAAGGTCCCGTGACGCCATGCGGCCTCGTATTTGCCGGGGGGAGGCGTCAAGGGGCGGCGGCCCATGGACCAGACCGCTCCACTCGTACGATCCCTCAGGTAGAGGAAGAATCCCTCGCAGTCCTCGATCCGGTCCCCGGTCCAGTTCGTGATTACATCGCCACCGTAAGAGGAAAACCCGGTTCCGTTCGCCGTGATCAGGACCAGGTAGGATCCGTTGGACATGATCCATCCGGGTGGAGAGGAATCGATGCGATCGGGCGGGAATCGTTGGGTGCTGCAATCGGGCATATGGGACAAGATACGACTCCAGAGATTCTCGACCAGCAAAGAACCCGAGCCGGAACCGCGCTTGCCGGGACGATCGCCGCAATCGTCGGCGATTGCGGCCGGTTGGGTCACACCATGATAGATGCTCGCAGGGGGAAGTCAACGGAGGTGGCCACGGGTTCCGATCGACGGGGGCGCGGGCGGTGCGTCAAACCAGCCCGCCGAGCTCGCTCAAGGATGCCCGCGTCTCTTCGCCTGCCCGTCGAATGTGCTCTCGAAGATCCTGTCGGCGTTCCGCGCCTCGAAGCCCTCACGCCTGTGCTCGCGCCGGATTGCGCCCGGGGGCAAGTGCGCATAGCGGTCGAGAGGACGCCTTTCGATGAACTCCACGTACGAGCCTGGGATCCGGTGCGTTTCGATTTCCCCCGTGCCGTCGTCGAATGATGCGTCCACGCCATGAGGCCGTTTAGGATCGCGTCGAGCGGATCGTGATGGATCTGTGTCATGTTGGATCTTCATCGTACCCGCGCCCGATCGGGGAGGCAACGAACGCGGACGTTCTGCGCCCCTTGCTACTCACGCCCGAGTTGGCATGGGTGGACGTTCGCCGGTCTGGTACGCGCCCCCGCCATCCACTGTGCAAACGTTTGCCGTTTTCGCATGCCCATTCCTGCCGATTCCCGTTGGCATGGGTGGACGTTCGCCGGTCCAACGGGTCTGCGCGCCAGCAAGCGCGCGGTTGATCGTCGTTCTTGATGCTGTGTCGTGGATTCGTCGATCAACGAGGCTGAGTGGGAGAGAAGCACGATTGATACCAGACCCGCCAGGAAGCGCACTACGCCGCTTCTCCGCGGACCGGGTAGAGGAATGGGCTCAAGGCGTCGGTCAGTCATCGAGATCGATCGGATCCTCGCGGGTCTGGCGAAGGGATGCGGGCGCTACCCGTTCCGGGGAGACCATGCGTGATGGCAGCTCGAGCGTGAGTGGGAGAGGAGGGCGAAGTGCGGCGGCTGCCATCAGGGTCCTCCGCCCGGGTCCTCCGGGGCTCGATCGGGATCGCTGGATGGGTTTGGGGATCCGACGACCGCTGGGTGGGGTCCGGCTGCCCGCGATGATCAGGAGGTGGGCGGATACAATCCCCTGCGCACTTTCTGCTACGATGAAGCGGCACGGCCATGTCGGCCTGCGTCGGCTGGGCGGCCCCTGGCGCCGCGGCAACCATGGAGAACTCGATGCCCAACCGGAGCCCTATCGCTTAGGTCGAGTCCGATCTGGGCTCCGCTGACCGACGACCGATCCCGCGCGTCCTCCTGATCCACCCGCCCATCCGGATCACGCGGGAGTCCCTCAAGTTTTGCCAGATGCCGCTCGGAGTCAGCTATCTTGCGGCCTACATCCGCGACCGCTTCCAGGTCCGCGTGCTGGATGCTGCGGCCGAGGGGTATAACCACGAGGAAGACGACAGCAACGGCTTCTTCCGTTACGGGCTTTCCCTGTCCGAGATCGCCCAACGGGTCCGGGAGTTCCAGCCGGATGTGGTGGGGGTCTCCTGTCCTTTCTCGCCGACCTATCCGGTCGTCGAGGACATCGTCGAGGTCGTGAAACAGGTGGACCCGCGTATCCTCACGGTGGTCGGAGGCAATCATCCGACCTTTCTGGCCGAAGAGTGTCTCCGCCGGCCGAAGGGTCGGCACATCGACTTCATCGTCATGGGGGAAGGCGAGGAGCGTCTGCGCCGCCTCCTGATCGCCTGGGACGAAGGCTCCTCGCTCGAGGGAATCGGGGGACTGGCCTATCGTGACGGAGAAGATCTCATTGTTCGACCGGCCACAACCTCCATCCAGGATGTGGACCGCATCCCTTTCCCGGCACGCGATCTGATGCCGCTCGATCTCTATGCCAAGATCAACATCCCCCACATCATCTTCTTGCGCCGGAATGCGAACACCGTTCTCTTCACCGGGCGCGGGTGCCCGGCCCGCTGCACCTTCTGCTCCTCCACGGTGTTCTGGGGGGTCCAGGGGCGGCTCCGTGTTCGTAGCGCCGAGAACGTCCTGGATGAGATCGGGGAATGCATCGAGAAATACGGATTCCACGAATTCCATATCGAGGACGACAACTTCACGGCGGATGTCCCCCGAGCCAAGGCGCTCCTCAAGGGAATCATCGACCGCGGATACCGTATCCGTTGGAGCGCCCCCAATGGTCTGGCCATCTGGACCCTGGACGAGGAGCTGATCCGCTTGATGAAGCAGTCGGGCGCGCGCGAGATCGTGCTTGCCTTCGAGTCGGGATCCCAGGAGGTGCTCACGCGCCTGATGCACAAGCCTCTGAAGCTCAGCGACGCGATCGAGAAGGTGCGCCTGGTGAAGCGCTACGGGATCCGCCACAATGCGTTCTTCATGATCGGCATGCCGGGCGAGACTCTCGAGCAGATCCACCAGACCATCGATTTCGTCAAGACCCTCCACCTGGAAGCGGCCAATCTGTTTGCCTTCTTCCCCTTGCCAGGGACCGCGGCCTATGAGCTCTGCAGGGAGAAGGGGTATGTCCCCGAGGACTTCGACTTCACCCAGAATTCCGCGACGCGCGGGCGGATCACCACGGAGGAGTTCACGGCCGAGCAGATCACGGCCCTGGTCAAGCGGAATTGGACGCTCCAGTACCTGCGGCCGTTCTTCCATCACCCCTTGGTGTTCATCTCCCGTTACAGCTATCTGCTCATGCGCCCGCAGACCCTTGTGGAACTGATGCGCCGGGTGGTGGGACGATTCATCTCGGATGCGCGCGAGAGAGGTTTCGGGGGTGGCTGAGCGATGGGTAGCGCCGGCCGGGGCCTGGCGGCGTCGCCAGACATCCCGGGAGCTGCGTTGATCCCGGGCAAGGCGCGCCGGAGGAAGCGGCGCGGATCGGCTGATGTCCCGGGGGCCAAGATTGCGGTTCCTTCTCGCAGGACCAACCGCGTCTGCGTGACCGCATGAGGGTCGGCCGGAGAATCCCCGTCCTGTCCCTGCCCCAGAGTCGCAATCGAACCTCTCGCCTGCTATAATCTTACCCTTGAGGGCTGCTTATAGTGCCGGTCGATCCCGGACCAGCTCGGAAACGAGCGACGGAGCTAGAGAGGCCTTGAAGACACAATGAGAATTGCTTTCGTCGAAGATACGATTCGCTTCTCCATCCCCTTGGGCATCACGGGAATCGCCGCCACTTTACGTGAAGGGGGGCACGAAACCGGCCTATTCGTCATCGGGGATGATGCCGAGGGGACGATCGATCGGATCGCCGCCTTCCGGGCCGATGCCGTCGCCTTCAGCGTCATTTCGGGCAGCCATCAGGGGTACTATGCCTTTGCCCACCGACTGAAGGAGAGGACCGGAATCCCGACGATCTGGGGCGGCCCGCACCCGACCTTCTTCCCCGAAATGGTCGAACTCCCCTGGGCGGACGCCGTCTGCGTCGGCGAAGGCGAGGAGTCGGCGCTCGACTTCGCCAACCGTTTCGATGCCGAAGGGGGGCGCTTGCCCGTGGAGGTCCCGAACTTCTGGGTGAAGCGGGACGGCAAGATCCAGACGAATCCGGTCCGCTCGCGCAATCGAGCACTCGACGACCTCCCCTATCCTGCACGCGACCTCTACACGGATCAGTTTCCGGTTCTCCGCAACCACGGAATCAAGCATTTCATGGCGCACCGCGGGTGTCCCTACAAATGCACTTACTGCTTCAACGAGTCATACAACCAGATCTACAAGGACCAGGCGGGGGACAAGAAGGTCTTCTCCTCCCGCTCCCCCGATGGAATTGTGGACGAGATCCTTTGGCTGCGCGAGCGCGTACCGGTCCGGATGGTTGCCTTCGTTGACGACGTGTTCACCCTTCACCGGCGATGGACCCTCGAGTTTGCCGAAGTCTATGCGCGCCGCTGCCGGATCCCGTTCAGCATCAATACGCGATTCGACAACGTCGATGCGGTGACCGTCCCTGCTTTGGCGGAGGCCGGATTGCGTCTTGTATACGCAGGTGTCGAGTCGGGCGACGAGTTCATACGCAACACCGTCATGAAACGCCAGATGACGGAGGAGTCGATGATCGAGGCTGCTGCGCTGTACAAGAAGCACGGGGTCAAACTTCTCACCGAGAATGTAATCGGTGTGCCGGGCGAGACTTTCGATTCGGCGATGCGCACCCTTCGCGTGAACATGCGGATCAAGTCCGACATCGCCAACGCCTCGGTCTTTGCGCCATATCCCAAGCTCGAGATGACGCGCTACGCCATCGAGAAGGGATACTTCGATGGCGATTTCGATAGGCTAAACTCAAACTACTATCACGACTCGGTTCTGAAATTCGACAACCCAACCGACAAGAACCGAATCCTGAACCTGCGGTGCTTCTTCAGCATTCTTTCGCACCATCCGTGGATCCTGCGTCCCTTGCGCCCGCTTCTAGAAATGAAACCGAACGCGCTCTTTCGGACCTTCGGGGATCTTGTCGACGGCTTCTACCTCAAGCGCTGTGTGGCCTACAAATTCTCGGCCGGCGATTTCCTGACCACGCTGCGCCATTTCCTCGCGAACTACCGCCGGGGGTCGACCGCAGGCCGCACGGCTGAGGCGAAACGACCGGTTGTCACCGCGGCGACCGGTACCCGGCAGGACCAGACGCAGTCGCCGTACTGCAAGACCTGAGGCCTGACGACGTGCCATGCACGTTTCGCCGCAACGGGATCGCTTGTCTTCAATGAATTCGGGATTATGCGGAGGCATCGACAGGTGGCCGGTCTGCTGGTCTCGACCGGGCGCGTTGCTGGGGAGGTGGCTGGATAGAATCCCCTATGCACCCCCTTCGTGCTCGAGAAGCTACCGCTTGCGCTCGACGCCGCCCGCGTAGCCGCGCAGCGAACCGTCGGAGCCGATCACTCGATGACAGGGGATCACGATCGTGAAGTAGTTCAGGTAGTACCGGTTGTGGATCACCCAGGCCGCGTACTCGCTCTCCGCCGCGAGCTTAGTCTGGTCCGCCCATGTCGGGATCGACCAAAGGAGCCGGTGGAGGAAATCGACGATCGCGGGATCATATCGCTCGCGGCCGAGTTGGCATGGGTGGACGTTCGCCGGTCCGGTACGCGCCCCCGCCATCCACTGTGCAAAAGTCTGCCGTTTTCGCATGCCCATTCCTGCCGATTCAAGTTGGCATGGGTGGACGTTCGCCGGTCCAACGGGTCTGCGCGCCTGCAAGTGCGCGAATGATCGTCATTCTTGATGCTGTGTCGTGGATTCGACGATCAACGAGACTGACTGGGAGTGAGCACGATTGATACCAGACCCGCCAGGAAGCGCACTACGCCGCTTCCCTGCGGAGCGGGTAGAGGAATGGGCTCAAGGAAGAGTAAATGTCAGCGACACGTGTTGAGGGGCTTGGGGGTGCCCGGACCGGCTCGGGGGTGCTCTCGACCCCTCCGTTCGTCTCGACCGGGCGCATAGCCGGGGAGGGGACTGGATAGAATCCCCTATGCCAAACCCCGCCCGGAGGAAACTGAGCAGGGCCGACGGAAGGGTCCCAGAGGGTCATCGAGCCCATCATGACCAGGCGGCAGATCCGCACGGGCGCGGGGCTACGGGATTTCCGCGGAGTACGGCCAGGTCGCAGACATCCCGCCACGCAGCAGCGCTAGCCTGGATTTCCACGGACCGGAATTCCCCTAACGCGGGCACCGGTTTGGG
>CAZNRY010000095.1:0-15910 GCA_964575675.1 uncultured bacterium | reverse complement strand
CCTTGCAACACGACCACCTGCCCGGCTGCTCCTCCGGCCCCGACAGGACTCGCCCTTCTCGCTCTCGACTCGGATTCGGTCCGGGTGGAATGGGAGTACGAGGGCCGCAACCCGGATCGATTCGCCATTGAACGCAGGCGGTCCGGTGAGCAAGGTTTCGCACCCGTCGACTCGGTGCTCGGATCCCTGTTCAGCTTTTCCGACGCGGGTCTCGATTCGCTGACCGAGTACTCTTACAGGGTGCGGGCACGTCTGAACGGGCTCTTTTCCGATTACGCAGGGCCGCTCTCAGTGACGACGCTTCCGCCGATCCCTTCCGCCCCGGCCGCCCGGGACTCGGCCCGGTCCTTCGTCTTCCTGACCTGGGACTACCCCAGGATCGCCATCACCGCTTTTGGGATCTGGCGCCGGAATGTGACGGCCGGGGATGCCTTCAGCCTGATCGGCAGCGTGGGCGGGAGCGAACGGTCGTTCCTGGATGAGTCCGTGAGTCGCCTCACGACCTACGCCTACGTGATTGATGCAACGGCCTCCAACCTGACGTCGAAACGATCCGCTCCGGTCACGATCTCCCTCGGCCAGGGAGTCCCCGCGGCGCCGTCAGGCCTTCAGGCCCTCGCGGAAGGTTCGGATCGAATCCGGCTTACTTGGGCAGACGAATCGTCCGATGAAACATCCTTCGAGATCGAACGGCGGGAGGGCCAGGACGCTTTCAGCGGCGTCGGGGAGGCGGGAGAGAACGCCGAGGAGTACGTTGACTCGGGGGGGCTCCTTCCACGCACGGAGTACTCGTACCGGGTGCGGTCCGTGAGCACTCCGGGCAACCGTTCGGATCCTTCGAACATCGCTGCGGATCGCACCTGGCCACCCGCACCGTTCGATTTCACCGTGTCGAGAGATGGACTGACCTCGCTCCGCTTGCAATGGAACTACGATCCCGACCCCCCCGATGCTTTCAGGTTGGAGCAAAGGGTCTGCGGTTCGGACACCTGGCAAATCCAGCCATCGATCCCCGGTGAGACCCTCACGATCGTTGTTTCGAGTCTCTCCACGCGTACGGGGTATGAGTTCCGGTTGTCGTCCGTCGATTCGGGTGACACGTCCTCCTTCGCCGGTTCAGATGGAACAACCCCACCCCCACCGCCCTTCCCGCTCGATGCGGTTTTCGAGCCTTATTCGCTTCAAGTGGATCTCAGTTGGTCTTTTGGGGAACCCCACCCAGATCATTTCGAGATCGAGCGTCGCGATTTGGGAGACGGTGGGGCCTGGATCGCTCTCCCGCAGAGTCCGCTCGCGGGCGCACTGCGGGCAACGGTCGATCCGGGTGTTCAGCTTCAAACGAGGTATGGATACCGGGCGCGGGCAATCGACCGCTCGCCATGCGACGCCGACACGATCGGCTCCGGGTGGCAAGCCTCGGAGGTCTCCACCAGTCTGGATCCCCCCAGCGCACCAGCGGGACTGCAGGTCGCCTACCTCGCTGGAGACAATCCCGCCATGGCACTCCTCTGGAATCAATCGGATGGGGTGGTCACCGGTTACGAGGTCCAGCGGCGTCGGATGAGTGATCCGGAGTTTGCGGTGCTGGTCACCCTCCCGGGGAAACAGACCGGTTTCAATGACACGGCCATCTTGCCCGCCCGCACCTACACGTACCGGGTTCGCGCGACGAACCCCGCCGGAGCATCGGCCTTTTCGGATAACGCGGCCGCAACCACGCCGGGATGGAGGCCGATCCAGGTCGCGGGGGTTTCTCCGACACTCCGAAACGGTCACGCCGGGACCTGGATTCCGGAGGATCGCGGGACTCTCATCTTCGGCGGCATGGGCGAAGGCGCTGAAACGCTCTCGGATATGTGGGAGTTCAGGATCGCGGACTCCACGTGGATCCAGAACCCGTACTCGTCGTCTCCGTCCATCGGGGGACGTTATCGGGCGAGCATGGCCTACGACCCGGTCCGTCGGGTGGCGTATCTGGACGGCGGCAGCCCGTGGCCCACCGACGCCGGGGGCTGGGCGCTCGACCGCGCCGGCAGTTCCTGGAGCTGGATTTGCCAGGGGGACTACGGCCCCGAGTTCGGGGCGAAGCAGGGAACCGGAGCCGTCTGGGTATCCTCGACCCAGAGGTTTTATGCCTTCGGCGGATGGCAGTACACGGACTATCCCATCTCCGGCTATCTGCAGCAGTTCAGGACCTTCTTCTGGCAAGACCCCGACGACTACTGCGAACCGATTTACATCCCCCCCCCGGAGGAGTTGCCGGCGGCGCGGGCGGGTCACGGAATGGAAGTCTGGGGTCCGAGCCAATTTCTTCTCTTCGGGGGGCGGGACGAGACCCGGCTGTACAACGACTTCTACCTTTTCACGGTGGGGACGCTCAAGAATGGCACGGCGGAAGCGCCGGTGCAGGCCAGCAGGGCGGTTCCAGGTCCGAGATACGAAGCGGATTGCGCTTCGGACTACACGAGGAGCCGCTTCTATGTCTTGGGCGGGTTCAACGATTCCGGCGCGCCCTCGAACGACCTCAACGTGGCCGCAATCTCGGGAACGGCAGCCACATGGACGCTTCTCGATCCGGGGGGCGAAAGGAATTACACCGATCCTCCAGCCACCGATGCGTTGCTGGTCGTGGATCCGGAAACCGGATGGCTCTACCACGTGGGCCCGGGGCCGAGCCGTCTGGACGTCTGGTTGTACGTTCCCTAGAGGGCGCGGCCGTCCGCACCCGATTCGTTCCGCCCGTCCTAACCCATCGTGTTCAATGCCCGCAATCTCAGGCCGGCGATCTCATTGCCCGGGTCCATGTCGAGGACCCGCTTCCAGGCGGTTTTCGCCCCCTTGTAGTCCCCGGTATCCTCCATCTCGAGCGCCTCGGCGGTCTTGAATTTGCTCTCGACGTAGTTCTCGCGTCCCTTGATCGAGGCCTGCTTCCCGTCGAAGTAGTTTCCGATCATCCGATCCAGCCCGATCTTCTGTCCGCCGCCGGCCAGGATTTCGCCGATCCCGGAAGCAAGCGCCAGGACCAGCTCGCGCTCGAGGGCGAGGAACTTCTCTGGATCGCCGCCGAAATCGCCCGTGACCTGACGGGTCAGAATTACCTGTCCCGTCGCCGTGTGGACGACGCGGGCGTCGATACGAACCTTGTTCTTTGAGAGAACCATGAACTGTCCAAAGATGAACGTCTGCGCGCCGAGCATCTGCCCGGAGCGGACCGCTTGATCGGGATTCGCGAACCCCGATTGTCCGAGTTGGACCTCCTTCAAGAGCTGCTCGGTCCGCTGACGATCGACGATCTTCAGAGGCGTCGCTTCGGCGAGGTCGGCCATCACCGTGTGAACCAGCGCAAGGCGGAACAGGGAGAAGTCGTAGTCCTTGAACTTCCCCTTGTAGGGGGAGTTGTCCTCGAAGTCGCCGACCGCGACGGTCTGGATATCAACAGTGCCCGAATGCAGGCTGTCCCTCACGGCGTGATAGAGATCGATGACCGGCGGGGGATAGGTGTACGGGGGAGTGAATCGGGCCGCCGGATCGGCGGCGAGCATCTCGGAAATCGACCCCCGGGCCGGAGCAAGCTGGCGTTTGGCAACATAGGTGCATGCCAGGCATTTGTACGCTTCGATCTTCTCTTGCGTGACCACGTCTGCGGCCGCCAGAACCTGGGTAGCCAGCTTGAGCGCCTGGTCGTACTCCTGAGACCAGTAGGCATCGCATACTCTTTCTGCCGAAGTGCCTGGGGTGGATTGCGCCTGGGCCGGAGGCGGCGGCCCGAGAAGGGCGGCGGCGAGCAGAATCGAGATCCCAAAGATCGACCCTGCCGCGGCGTGCGCGCCGCGACGCAGGTTCGACGGGGTCGCCGCGCATAACCGGAAATGCAATCCGAGGTCACTGCGGGAAGTTCGCGGGTGAATGATCGGGTTCATGAATCCCCCCTCCGAACCGGGCGATGGCCCGGCCAGTCGATTCGTGAGGCACGAGACGGTCTCAGCGCCTCTTACCTATCGCCCGCGGCCAACGGGGAAGTATGGAGCAATCCGTCCCGGTATCGAAGCGCGGTTTTTGGCCCCGTTGGCGGCGATGGGTCATCGATCAAGGCTTCGGACGAAGCGGAGGAGTCAATTGGATCGCGCCGTCACCTTCCCCTTCTGCCAGTCGAGGATCAGCTTCGTGTCGGTTTCGCCGGGCGGAACCTCGTGACTCAATATCACATCCGTTCCCGCCTCTTTATTGACGCAGCGGAAACGGTGCGTCCCGGGCGCGAGGGAGATCGTGAAGGGTCCGGACTCCCCGCGCGGGAACGGATCGTTGTCGACATAGACGAGCGCCCACGGTTTCGCACTCACGGTGTAGGTGATCTTGAGGGGTTTCTTCCCTTCTTCCTGCCTACCCGGCCCCTCCTCGGCGTGGGATGGTTGCAGCTGGAGCTTGACGGTTCCCTGCTCGCCAGCCTTTAGCTCCACCGTGGTCTCATTCGCCTCGTATCCCCGCAGTTCAAGGCGGACCTTGTGCCGGCCCGGAGTTAGACCGGTCAGCGTCACCGGTGTCCGCTCGTCCGTCCTCCGCTGGTCGATCACTACGGCGGCGCCCGCTGGCCTGGAATCGACCCACAGGGAGGCCGCAACGTCGGCGATCTTCTGAAGGATCACCGTATCCGTCTCGCCCGACTCCGTCAGAAGGAGATCGTGACCCCATGGCTGATACCCGTCGAGACGCAGCCCCACATGGATCCTACCCGTGGAGAGATCGGTGAGAAACGCCGGTGTGACGCCCTTCACGTCCCCGTCGATCAAGACCGAGGCGCCCGGTGGAACTGAGACGATCTGGAGGGTGGCGCTGCCGGAGGAGATGCTGTCCGGCGGCGCGCCCCGTTCGACCCGGATTACCCGTCTTCCCCTCTTCAGATCCTGATCCGTGATTTCTATCTCTTCGTCCTCGAGAACGTAGAGGGGTCTGCCGTCCTGTTCGGGGGATCTGAGTCGTAAGAACAGGCGGGAATCCTTCGGACGGGCGAGCATCAGATTGACCTGCCCGTTCGCGTCGGTCACTCCCAATCGGGTTCCGGGGCCGACTTCGCTGATCTCAATCCCCTGCACCCGCATCCCTTCGTCATCCCCGACCGTCAGGGTGAGTTCCTTCTTGTTCCCTCCACATGAGTGGCAGAGGGCGCCAAGCAAGACGAGGGCGGCGAGTCGAAGGCTACCCGATGCGAATCGAAGCGATCTCTCTCTCAATAGATCCTCCGGGCGGTTCCCCGAAGAACGGAAACCGGAAAGGGCCGCCCTAGCCGCAACAGAGGTCGGGGAGTTTCGCGGTCATTCTCTGACCGTGCCGGAAGTCTGTCAACCACCGTGCGTGTTCGACGGCATGGGCGCGATGGCGGCCCGGGCGTAAGGGGAGAGCTTCGGGAACTTTGGCGCTTGAGCGAGGCTCTCGCGTGAGAACTCGATCTCGAATCCGGGATCACCGTGAGGCAGTCGAATCCGACCGTCCGTCCATCTCTGGAATGGAACATCCAACTGATCCCCCATCTGCCAATCGGTCGCTCCGGACGGTCTGTACAGATCCGTCAAACGCACGACCTCGACAGGCTCGAGGGTGATCTTGAACTCCTTGCCTCGCAGAAGAGGGCCGGCGATCTTCCACCTCGTGACCCCCTTACCGTCGAGTCCGGCGATCAACAGCCCGTGGTTCGGCGGGCACGAAACCAGGACGCCCTGGACGACGCTTCGGTTCTGCTCCGGCTTCAGGTAGGGACCAATCTCGCTGTCAATCTGTTGGTAGGTAACGGTCTCACGATGGAATTGCGTGGGCACCTTCTCAAGGGCCTCTGAGACCGGGGCCACGATTGCGGGTCCGTGCAGAAGCCTTGCGGGAAGCCCAAGAGCGGACAGCTGCCGGGCACAATCGGTGTAGGCCTGTGCCGCCTCGAGGAGGGCGGATCGCCCGCTTCGGATCGTCTGGGCCATTCGGGCCGCTCTCTCCGGGTAGCCGGGGTAGAGACGCGCCCACCATACCCCGGCCAGACTCGTCTCCAGTTCATCCGCTTGTTGGAGGAGGGTGTTTCCGTCGGGATTCTCCACCAGCTCTCTCTCGATCGCACGGATCTCCCTTGTCGCAATCCCGCCAATCGCGATCGCGAAGACGCTCCCGCAGATCGCCGCGATGGAGAACGCACGCGTTGCGCGCGCCAGGATGAGGCGCGAACCCGTCCATGCCGGCCTGTCCGGTATCTCATCCCCGCGAAGGGGAGGGACGGGTAGTGAGTCTGCTCGCGCCAAACGCCAGGCCGCCATGCCGATCAAGCGGGAGAGGAGGCCACCGGGCGACAGCGCGGTCCGGCGGCCCGCATCGCGGAAGATCGGTCGTCTGCCGAGCGCAGGGGAGGGGTTCATCCCCGCCCTTCTCCCGTCCCCGCCGGTTCCGGCGTCAGGAGTCGCTCCATCTTCCTGAGCGGAGCGTTTGAGAAGGCGTGCGACAAGAGAATGGAAACAGCCAGAACGACGATGGAGAGCGCCAATGGGAGCCAGCCGGCCGATCGCGGTCCCGACGACGATCTCGGCGGTCGCCGGGGGCATGAGAGAGATGCGGCCATCCGGTCTGTCGCGCTCATGACGATCCAGAACCTCCGCCGCCCGGACTGTCGTGGCCGGAACCAGGCCGGGCATGCCTCGAAATCCGCTTGTCCTTGACCCAATGGATCGAACGCATTAGATATTATGGTTCTTAATAGGGTACCGTCAATCACGGGTCCGCGCGAGAACCGATCGCTCCATTCCCGAGCGGAGAGGTATTGGGAAACATGGATGCTGAGGGCGTGATTCCCGTCCCGCAACCGGGCGGCCGGACCACTTCGCCGAGGTTGGGGGAGTTGAACCTCATCCTCCTGGGCTTCTATCTCGAGATGCGGCGAGGGATGGAGGAGTTCCGCCGGGTCTACGGCCTTTCCGTCTCGGAGGCCGATTCTTCCAGCATCCGCCCCGAGAAGCTCGCGGAGCGGCTCTTCGATCCGAGGGAGGGGGCGGAGGCCCTTCGTGAGCTGGAGGGCGGCCTTCAGGAACTGAAGATCCACCATGCGGCCCTCCTAGAGGCGTACCACCAATCGACCCACGAGGGGGCCCGCGAGCTCCTTCAGACCCTGGATCCGGACCGGTTGCGCGAGAGCTTCGAGGGTGGGAAGCTGCAGGTGGGACCACTGCGACTGAGTTGCCGATGGCGACCGATTCTCGTGCAGACGATCTGGGAGGAGCTGCTGAGGAGATTCCAGGAGTATCGCGTCCTCGAACCGGGTGACTTCGAGCGGTTTTACATCGAGGGGTTCCGGAAGGGCTACCGGCGCTTTTGGGAAGGCAGGTTCCCACAATCCGGGGGCCCGAGATCAGCCGACCCCTGAGGATCGAAGCACCGGAACGAAGACACGGATTGTGCGGCCGACCTCACGTACGGCCGGCTATCCAGCGAGGGGGGGAGCATGTCTCGAGGGATGGTTCGCTTTGAATCGTGGCGGTGTAACTTTGGTCTCTTGCTACTGATTATTCTCGTCGCATTCTGTGCGGGTTGCGGGCTCTTCGGACGCGGGGGCAAGACGGCGCCCGAAGGAGACGGCAAGGAGGTGCACTTCACCTTCACCGGGATCGAGCGGCTCAACTCGTGTGGCGAAGAAGCAGGGAATGCGCTCAGTGTCCGGATCCTCCAGCTCAAGAGCGATGGCGCCCTGACCGGGGTAAGCCTGACCCAGCTTTGGGATCATGAGGCGGATGAGCTGGGCGACGAGCTGATCGACCAGCAGGAAGTGGTGCTCGACCCTGGCACAAAGACCACGGTCTCCGTGCTGAGAAAGGCGAACACGCGATACCTGGCCGTAGCGGCGAATTTCTGCAAACCGGATGGTAGCTGCTGGCGATGGATCCGTCCGACAGGGGAATTGAAGGACTCCGTTAAGCTGACCTTCGACGAGTTCTGTATTCAAGAGGCCCGCGCGGCGAGACGCTAGGTCGGGAAAGGGCGAATGAACAAGCGAACAAGGGTCGTTTGGAGCGAGGGGCTTCTCTTGAGCCCCGAGCATCTGCAGCAACAGGACCGATATCATGAGGACCGGAGCAACGAGCTCTTCCAGACAGCGAGACCTCTTGGGTACGGGCTCGTCCGGCTGGAGATGGACGAGGATGCCATCCACAACGGGCAGGTTCTCGTTCATCGGGCGGTCGGCGTGCTGTCCGGCGGGAACCCATTCTCGATTCCCGACAGGGATGAACTGCCGCTCGGCCGGACCATCGATGGGCACTTCCCCCTGAACGAGAACTCCGTCCCGGTCTACCTCGGCCTGCGGGTTCATCGGCCCGGACAGGCGCAACTTGCCCCGCCTGCGGCGGACGGCAAATCCGAGGCCCGGTATCGTGAGGCCTCGACGCGGGTCTCGAACGAGACGACGGGCGAGGGGGAGAGGGAAGTTCGTATCGCGCAGCCCAATCTGAGGATTCTTTTCAAGGACGAGAATCTGGGCGACCACGAGGCGATTCCGATTGCCGAGATCGTGAGAAAACCGGAAGGCGGATACGCCTACCGTGCGGACTACATTCCTCCCTGCATCGGGATCGGCGCCTCCGGGACGATCCTGCGCATCCTCCGACGCCTGCTCGAAATCCTGGTGGCGAAATCAACCGAGCTGGGAGATCGGCGACGGATGAGCGGCAAAGGGGTCGCCGAGTTCGGACGGGACGATACTGCGGGTTTCTGGCTGCTGGGGGTCGTCAACGGCTACATTCCCCTCCTCTCCCACCACCTCCGGGGAGCCGTCAACCACCCGGAGGACGCCTACCTGACCCTCGCACGGCTTGCCGGAGAGCTCACGACGCTGAGCGACCTGCAGGTCCGCGACATCCCACCATACGAGCATGATCGACTCGAGGCGGCATTCCTGGATCTCGCAACACGGATTCCGCGCCTGCTCGAGACGGTGCTCCCCCGTCATTACACTCGGATCCCGCTCACGCGGCGAGACGAGGTGGTCCATGTCGGGAAAATCCAGGATGATCGCCTTCTGGACCCGGCGATGGTCTGGTACCTCGGCGTCTATGCAAACGTGCCGGGCTCCGAGCTGCAGGCCGCATTCCCCGAGATCGCGAAGATGGCTTCGCCCGACAAGCTGGACTTCCTCGTCGCCCATGCCCTGAAGGGGATCGGCCTCCGCCTGGCGCAGACGTTGCCTCCGGCCGTCCCGACCCAGGCCGGATATGTCTACTTCCAGGTCGAGAGGTCGGGAGAGATTTGGGATGGGATCGCAGGATCCAGGAACATCGCGATTTACGCGCCGCCGGAATACCCGGGCATCCTCCTCGAGCTGGTGGCGGTGCGCGAATGAGTTCGTTCCTCGGAATCAAGCTCGGTGGGAAGACGCGATCTCGCCCCGAATCTCCGGGGGCGCCCTCCACTTCCGGACCGGGAACCGGAGGACCCATTCCCCGTGGTTCATCGAGAACGGCCAGCTTGGTCGAGATCTGCTCCGACCTCTTCTCCCTCGCATACAACCTCCGCATGGCGACCGATGTGGGTGAACCCGCCGAGATGCGCCGGAAGATCCTCCAGCTGCTGGATCGGGTCGAGAGCGAAGCCCGCAGGACCGGATACTCGAGCCCACATGTCGAGGGGGCGCGCTTCGCCCTTGTAGCCTTGATCGATGAGGCGATCCTGAGTTCTCAGTGGCCGGGCAAGTCCGCATGGATCGCCAACCCGCTACAGCGCGAACTCTTCAAGATGAACGTGGCCGGCGAGAGGTTCTACACGGACCTGGATCATCTGCGGCAGAACCCCGGGGAGAACCGGCCCGTGCTCGAGGTCTACTATGCCGCCCTCATCATGGGATTCGAAGGGCGTTACAAACTCCTCGGCCGGGAAAAGCTAGAGGGCTTGATCAAGACCCTCGCCTCCGAGCTCATGCACGGCTCGGAGTGGAAGATGGAAAATCTCTCGCCGTCCTGGCATCGACCGGACGATTTCCCGGAGGTGGTCGGGGAGGGCGTGCCGGTCTGGGCGACCGTGGCGGGGGTGGTCGGTATCGTCCTGCTTATGTTGCTGATCTTTGGAGCCGTCTCCGGTCACGATTCCAGCGAGGCCGCTCGTACCATTCAAGAGGGTCTCGCCAGGGCCGCGACCCGGTAGGCAGGGGAGTCAATGAAAGGACTACTGAGGCTTCTGAGTCCGGTTCCGCTCGTGACGATGAGCGCGGGGGGACTCGGGTTCCTGGCCGTCTGGGTGGGCTACAAGCTCCGTGCTCCGAGGCTCATGGTGATCGCGATCGTTTTCGCGATCGTGGTCATCTGGCTACTGGTCCTCTGGATCCTGCGGCTCACCGCCGCCCGGAAGGGCGAGGCACTGGAGAAATCGATCGAGGCCCAGGCTCAGAAGCAAATCGCGACCAGCCGGCCGGGGAGAGAGAAGGACGTCGAGCAGATTCGGAACCAACTCCTCGAAGCGATCGCGGCACTCAAGACCTCCCGGGTCGGCAAAGGGAAGAAGGGGGCGAGTTCCCTCTACGTTCTTCCGTGGTACATGATCATCGGCCCCCCGGCCGCTGGGAAGACGACCCTTCTGCAGAACTCCGGTCTCAACTATCCGTATCTCGACCCGGCCAGGAGCCGGTCGTCCGTCAAGGGCGTCGGTGGAACGCGCAATTGCGATTGGTGGTTCTCTGACGAGGCAGTGATCCTCGATACGGCGGGGCGGTACGTTCTACCCTTCGAGGCGGACGACACGCAGGAATGGCTCTCCTTCCTGGACTTGCTCCGGAAGCACAGGGGTCGCAAGCCGATCAACGGGTTGATCGTCGGTGTCTCCGTCCAGGATCTGATCGGCGGCTCGGACGAGGAACTCGAGAATCACGCCCTGAAGATCCGCAGCCGGGTGGATGAGTTGATCAAACAGTTGGGCATCACCTTCCCCGTCTACGTGGTATTCACGAAGTGCGACCTGATTCGCGGTTTCGTGGAGTTCTTTGGTTCCCTTTCGAAGGCCGAACGGGCGCAGGCCTGGGGCGCGACGGTCGCCCGCGATCGGACGACCAAGCAGGCGGCTGATCTGATCTTCGAGGAAGAGGTCGATCGATTGACGGATGCGGTGAGCCAGGCGAAGATCTCTCGCTTGGCGCAGGTGACCGACGTGGAGACGCGCCCGGAAGTCCTGTTCTTTCCGCTCCAGTTCCAGGCGATGCGGACGCGGTTGTCGAAGTTCATGGAGATGCTCTTCCGTCCGAATCCCTACCAGGAGGTCCCGATTTTCCGCGGCTTCTACTTCACGAGCGGAACCCAGGAAGGACGCCCGATCGATCAGGTATTGAACGCGATGCTGAAGGGGTTCGGGATCGAGGGCGGCTCCGGAGGCATGATCGTCGAGCCGTCGCAGACCAAGAGCTACTTCATCGAGGACGTGTTCTCGAAGATCGCCTTCCCGGATCGGAACATCGCCGGTCCCTCCGCGGAAGGAGAGAGACGCCGGCGGGCCCTGCGGGTCAAGTCGTTCATTGCCGGGAGCGTGATCCTCGCCCTCTTCCTGGTGCTCCTCGGGACCCTGTATGCGACGAACCGTGCCTTGGTTGTTGAGGCGCGCTCACTCTGCGGGCGCGCCGCGGCCTCGCTCCATTCGGGAGGAGACGTCCTCCACGTGGAAGACCTGCGCCTCCTCGACCGGCTGCGCGGCAAGCTCGAGACGATGGATGGCCGGCACCGCGCGGCCGTCAAAGCGCTTTTTCTGGGCACCTACCAGGGTGAGTCGGCAGCTGCGGAAGCCCGGCGCGCCCATTTCACCACCCTTCACCACGGTGAGATGATCCCGGCGCTTCCATTCCTCGCCCAGAAATTACGGACCGAGAGCATCGGATCGACGGTCGACTACCGCCGCTACTACTTCTGGTATCGCACGTGGCGCTTGCTGCAGGATCCGGCGGCGCGTCTGCGGCTCCCGGAGGATGCGAAACAAGCAGCGTCGGCGCTGACCGACTACTGGGCGTACGTGCGCGGCACGGGTGATCCGGCCGAGTATCAGGTTCTCCTGCAGGGCCAGCTCGAGTACGCAAGTCGATATCCCGACGTCTTGGCGGAGCTGTTTCCTCCCCTGCGCGTCGATCGCGGGATCGATGAGACGGCGAAGAAGAAGCTCCGGATGGACTGGTCGGAAGAGGGTCTCTATCCCGGACTGATGGCGGCCGGGTCGGACGTTCCTTCGATCACACTCTCCTCCTTCGTGGGGGAAGGGTTCGGTCTGTCGAATTCCGGTGAGGTTCCGGGTGCGTTCACCTTGGAAGGGTGGAAGGGTCCCGTAGGCGAGTACCTCGCTTGGGTCGGAGGTGCGAGTGATGATTGGGCGTTGAAGGACGCCTGGGACGGGGATCCTCCCGCCATGCACGATCGCCTGCTCTCCCGATACGCCGATGAGTTCAACGAGCATTGGCTTCGATTCCTGGGCGGGACCGGAGTCGATCCGGGGATGAGCGACAAGCAGACGCGCGATTTCGTGGAGAGGTCCGCCTCGGAGAACTCTCCCGTTCTGAAGCTCCTTCGGGGGGTCGATGAGAGCACCCGCTTCGCGGAAAAGGCTGAGTCGGGACTCTCACCAATCGTCGATGAGTTCCAGGTGGTCCATGAGTTCTTCCACCCCCCGGGAAAGGGGAATCTGTATCAGAGATTGAAGGGGAGAATCGACCCGCAGAAGCCCGCTGCGGCGGAATACCTGGAGACAGTGAGCGCTCTGAAGGAGGCCTACGCCGACATCGCGAAGTCGGACGATCCGAGTGAGGCGCAGGAGGTCGGAGATCTGCAGAGCTGGGTCGCGACCCGCATGTCGAACGATCCCGTCGGTTCGGAGATGGAGAGACTTCTAACGCTCCCCAGCCAGGCGATCACCAAGAAGTTCACACAGAAAAAGGTGGCGGGAATCGCCTCGGGGATCCAATCGGAGTGGAGCGCTGTTTACCGCGAGTATCAGCAGAACCTAGCGGGCAAGTACCCCATCAGCGCCGGGGCGGGCGACGAGGTAGCATTGAGCGACTTCGAAGCGTTCTTCGGCCCAGGAGGGACCTTCTGGAAATTCTATGAGAAGGTGCTCAGCGGAAAGCTCGCGGAAGACGGCAGCGAGTTGCCGGACGAAGAGGTGTCGTTCAGTCCGGGCCTCCGCGCCAGCCTCAGGTCCGCGTATCGGATTCGAAGGGCGTTCTTCCCGTCGGGTGGAGAGGCCGCATTTTCGCTGACCCTCACGACCTCCACCCCCACGTCGCGGCCCCCCGGGGTATCGTGGTTCGCGACCACCCTCAGCGTCGGAGGGGAGTCGATCACGCAGAAGTCGGGACCTCCACTGCCGTCGCGACTCTCCTGGCCGGGGGGGAACCCGGCCGGCGGGGCGAGCCTGAATCTCAACCTTCGATCCTCCGCGACCGCGACGGCTCTCATCGGGGAAGGTCCATGGGGTTTCTTCCGGCTCCTCGATCGGGCGAAGATCACCGGCTCCGGCGGCGAGGCAACGATCACTTGGATGGTCGGGACCGACAAGGGAGACCTTTCGGTCAGCTATCAGGCCACTGGCCTTCCTTCGGTTCATCCGTTGGAAAAGGGCCTGTTGCGTTTCGGCTGCCCCGAGACGATCACGGCCTCGCGAGATTGATTTGAACTCTACCCGCGGGACGTGGAAAGGCAAGGCGCATGGGCGCATTCCATCATAGCTGCGGGGCAGGGAGCCGGAGCCCGGGTGGGGGCGCGTAAAACGTGACGCCGTTCGTACCAGGCTGCTTCGGCAAGCTCCCGGTCGCCGCCGATTTCATCGGACACCATCTGCACGACCATGATGCACTCGCGCTCGAACGCTGGCTGCAGGAGGGGGTCGGCTCAGCGAGGGAGAGATTCGGAACCAGGTCCGACGGACTCCTCCGACAGATTCGGCCTACGTTCTTCATCCTCTGGTGGACCGACCCACGGATCCCCATCATTGGCGTGCTCCTACCGGGAAAGGATCGGAGCGGACGGAACTTCCCCTTCGCCGTCTTCTTCCAGGCGCGCGCTTCCGTGTCCGCGGGGATTCTGGATGGCGCGCCCCTCCTCTTCGAGCGGTTCCTATCCGAAGCCGCTCGGATCGGAGCGCACAGTTGGGAAGACATCGCCGCCTTGATCGGAGCGATCGACGGCCTGAGAGATTGCGCACCGGTCCTCGATGCGGGTGATCCCTTGAAAGCGCTGATCGGGACAACGACCATCCAGAGTCTGATCCGTGGGAAGCACGATCGTTCCGGGTTGATCGCGTGGACCGCCGCGCATCTACACGCACTCCTCCCCCCTCCCGGCAATCACTCGAAGGAGGGCAGGAGCGTCGGGTTGCGGCTTCCCGTCCCGGCGTCCGGCGGCGAGGGGAGGGCCGTCACCTGCTTCTGGTTGGGGTTGATTCGGAGGAAGTTCGGTACGAAGGGTACGCTGCCGACATGTTTCTGGACTCTCGCGGACGATGGTGGCGAAGGGTATCTCGACGTGTACTTCCGTCCGGTCGATTCTCTTGGATTCCTCCATCTTCTCGACGCCGGTTTCGAGAGCGACGGTCTCTTCCCTGTCGAGGAGGGGTCGTCCGGGGCGCCGCGCCGAGACGCCGGCATCTCCCCGGATTCGTTGGATCGCCTCGGTGATCCGATGCTTCCACTGATCGATGCGCTGGATATCGTAGCTCCGATCGGCCGGCGGGATCTGAATTGAGGAATCGCGCCGGCCCCCATTCACGGGGGTCGATGACCGGATCGCCCCCGCCCATTGGGGAGGGGACCTGTTCGAGCCAGCATGAGGAAGGAGCCATGAGATGAGCGAGACCTCGCCGGCCACCGAGCTTCTCGGGTTGGGGTCACGACCGGTGCGTCCGGATGCGCCGGCCGGAGATCCGGGACGCGACGAGCCAGAATTCGAGATTCTCCAGTTCGAGATCCGGAAGCTGGAGCTGCCGGATGGCCTCCAGCCGGACTGGAAGAAGGTGATCGATGCAGCAGTCCTCCTCCTGGGGCAGAAATCCAAGGATCTGCTTCCCGCCTGCTATCTATGCGTCGGTCTTTTCCATCGGGATGCGTACGACGGTCTCGCCATAGGGCTCACCGTTCTGAGAGATCTCGTCGATGGGTACTGGGATTCGCTCTATCCCGAATTGAAGCGGGTGCGCGGGCGGGTTGCCGCGATCGAGTGGCTTGTCGAGCGCGGTTCGAAGGCGATCGAGGGTCGACCGCCGCGGCCAGACGAGGGAGAGGCCCTGCGACTCTGCCAGACTCGGATCACGGAAATCACGAATGCCTTGGAACGCAAACTCGAATCGGGCTGGCAGGTGCTCCAGAATCTGCAGAGGACGCTCGAAGAGTCGAGTGCACGGTCCGCGGCGGCGCCCTCGCCCACCGCGACGCCGGCCTCCGCTGGGGCCTCCGGAGTGGGCCCGATTCCCTCCCAGATCCAGAGCAAGGAAGACGCGACGCGCGCAATCGGCGACATCAAAGACCTTGCCCGGAAGGTATCCGATTATCTGCGCGCGAACGAGCCGTCTGACCCTCTCGGATACCGGCTTCTCCGGATGTCGTGCTGGATGCACCTGAGTGGGCCGCCGCCGAACACGGACGGCCAGACTCAGATCCCGCCACCGCAGCCGCCCGGCTTTCCTCAGGAGATCCAATCCCTGCTCGACGAGGGGCAGTGGGCGGCAGCTCTGGAACTGAGCGAGTCGCGGCTTGCGACAGCCGTGTTGTGGGTCGACCTCCATCGCTTCTCCGCGACCGCGTTGGAAGGGATGGGGGACGCCTTCCTGCCGGCCGCCCAAGCGGTATGCCACGATCTGGCCCACCTGCTGGTGAGGGTCCCCGGACTCGAGACATTGCGGTTTCAGAACGGACAACCCCTGGCGGATGAGAAGACTCGATCGT
>CAZNRY010000094.1:0-16006 GCA_964575675.1 uncultured bacterium | reverse complement strand
GCCTCCGAAGACTCGGATGGACGCGGACCTGGACACTCCTGGGTTCCAGGACCGTCCGCCGACGGACATCGAGCGCAACACCTTCTTCACGCTGTACACGGTCATCGATCCCGAAAGCCCGCTCAACGACGACGCGGCGACCTTCTACATCAAGAGGGCGCGCGATCTGAACATGGCGGGCAGCTGGCTTGCGATTCCGGCCGTCAACGATCCGTGCACCCTGGTCGATGAGAACTGGGGGCTCGGTCCCGAGGACGGAAATCCGGACGATACGAGGCCGTACAGCTTCGATCTGAACCTGACCAAGTCGATGGATCCTGTCGACTACCTCCACTGGCTCGACGATCCGACGGCTCCGATCCCGGGTCCGCTGGTCGTTGGCGAGGAGTACGACTTCGTCGCGGCTGGTCACGACCTGCTGAACAACACCTACTCGCACATCGATGCCTTCGCGGATGCCGTGACGAAGCGCTCGATCCGGATCAAGATCGTCGACACGATCGCTCCGGTGATGACGATCGTCCAGGCCAAGCGGAACATCGGTGACACGCAGGTCATCAACAACCCGGACAAGATCTACGCCCAGTCCTTCGAGTACCTGGCCGCCCGGAACCTTCCGGGTGACACGGACCTCGATGACGTCTTCTACGTCTACCGCAAGCAGGGGACGACGAGCTGGACGCTCCTCGACGGAACGCTCAGCGAGGAGACGATCGTCTCGCAGAAGTACTGGAAGATCGGTCCGTGGGACCTGAGGGCCCTCGAGCACAACGCGTGGTACGAGGTCGCCGCGATTGGTGTCGACAACGTCGGCAACCAGAGCGATCCGAATGCCGCCGAGACGCCGAAGGTTCTCGTGTTCGTCGACTTCGCGGCGCCCGACAACTACGCATTCACGCAGCCGGCGCCGGATGCGACGAACCTCTGCGACTGGTACGACGCCGGGGTCCTGGACTACAGGTTCTACGACCTTGCGGTCGCCGATGCGGATGTGGTCGAGAACGTCGACACATGGAAGGTCGAGTTCTACTACAAGCTGCACTCGACGGTAGACGCGGGTATCAGCTCCTGGACGATGGTCCCGACGTCCTCGCACCCGGTCGTCCACGACGACGCCACGAACAAATGGTGGCAGAAGTGGGATATCACCGCTCTCCCCACCGAGCTGTACGACATCGCGGCGCGCGTTTATGACGTGTCCGGCAACGAGTCCTGGTTCACGATCGATCGTCTCGGCTACGACAAGGACGCCCCGACGCCGATCGCGATCACAAACATCACCTCGATCACGCCGGGCGCTCCGGCGATCACCTTCCATCCGGACGGCTTTACCGACATCGCGGCCGGCGTCGAGATCCGCGTTTGGGCCTCGGCGAAGGACGATGAGATTCAGCTGCCCGAGGATCGTGAGACTGCGGTTGCGACGATGCAGTTCTACGCGACCGTGGACAACGGAACGACCTGGATGGACCTCGGAACGATCGTCCCGGTCCAAGACCAGGGCGATCCGACCGACTACGCGGGTTCCATCGACTGGAACACCACGGGGATCCCCGTTGGCACGCTGCTCTGGGTGGGCGTCGTCGCGACCGATGAGTGCGGCAATGCGACATCCCGGGTGACGTACCGACTGAGGATCACCGACATCGTGCCGCCGACGGCGCGCATCATCGCGTTCGATCCGGACCTCCAGCCGCATGGCGAGGAGCCTCCGACGTGCGTGAAGATCTACGCCCTGGCGGAGAGCGATCCGACCATCCAGAACGTCTTCTTCCAGTACGACTCGGTCGATGGCGTCGATGACACGACCCACGAGTGGGTCAACATCGGCGTCGGCCAGCCGCTCCCGGGCGGCGAGTCGCTCACGACCGAGGTCCTCTGGTGGACGGCGCTCAAGACGAATAGCCTGCCTGCGAGCTACCTGAACCGGTTCTGGCTGCGCGCCCTGGCGCGGGACGAGAACGGCAACCGCTACGGCGACAACCCGACCGACGTCGTTCCGACGATGCTGGTCGAGCTCGAGACGCTGTACGACGGTTCCATCACGTTCAAGCCGGTCCGCACACCCACTACACCCAGTACGCCCTTTGGGGAAGTCGTGAAAGTCTCGATCCAGGTGGAGAGCCCGACGCAGGCCATCCTGGAGATCACGATGGCGAGCGCGGCGGACCGGCCGAGGGTCGTGGTTCTGGGTGAGATCCCGTACGTCGAGTCTGGCGATATCTGCCTCGAGAACGACTACTACTGGATCTACTCGGCCGGCGTCCTTTCGGATCCGGAGCACGAGAACATCTTCGGTCTGACGCGGTCGCTCGACGATCCGAGCGTCTGGCGCGGACAGATGACGCTCAATACGGACTATGTCTCCGGCAACACGATCTACGACTGCCTGAAGTTCAGCATCAACGTGACGGGCACCGACCAGGGCCTGCTGATCGACTACGTCAACGTGGAGATCAACGAGTACCCGGTCACGTCCGAGCTCGGCACGAACGGACCCGTCCGGACGGACGGCTACGAGGTTGCGGATGCGAACACCGTAGCGATCCTGAGCGGCGCCTGGCGCGGCCCGGAGGCTTGCCTCCTGGTCAGCCAGACGATCGCCCCGTCGATCGACTCGGACCAGGCGATCTACCTCGAGCCGGTCAACAAGACCGCCTATCACATGGAGCTCGACAAGGCTCCGTTCACCGGCCACTTGTTCGAGACTGGGTACCACCCGATCGTGGTGATCAAGTACAGCCAGGCCGAACTCGATGCAGCACTTGGCCAGAGCGGAGAGGGTGTCACCGAAGACATGCTCACCGTCCGCCGGTGGGGCTATGCCCAGGACGACTGGAAGTGGATGGGCGACGGAATCAGCGACATCCACGTCGATACCGTCAACAACACCCTCTCCTTCCGCGTCGACGATCTGACCAGCGCGCGCTGCGAGTACCTGCGCAAGGCCGGTGACAACAGCGGCGATGGTCCGTCCGACTGCGGCAAGGGGAACATCTTCCAGCTGTTCGTTCCGAAGAGCAGTGCGCCGGTCTTCGTCTACAGCGTGACCCCGCACAGCGAGTATCGGAGCGAGTGGTATACCGATCCGGACCCGGTCTTCACGGCGTATCTGAACGACGTGGGAGGCCAGGGGATCGATCCTTACACGGTCGAGGTGAAGATCGACGGCAACCCCGTCGCGACCTTCCGCGGGACCGGCGAGGCGTGGTGGTGGTGGGGTAACGGCAACGGCTACCTCTACCAGGCCAACTCCGAGGGGACGGTGTACGAGCTCACCTACAGCCACTCGACGCTGCAACGCGACTGGCTGCCTGAGGGCCGCCACGTCTTCTCGGTCGCGTTCCGGACCATTGCCGGAACACATGAACTGATCAGCGTCGACACTCCGTTCTGGGTCGACTCGACTCCGCCGACGATCGCGTTCCACGGTGGCTGGGTGTCCAACCCGCTGCTCCGGAACGTGGCCGGTTACGTGAGAGGCGGGGGCTGCGACCAGGGAGAGATGGGCTGCATGCTGACGGTCACGATGACGGACGCCGGGTCCGGTATCTTCGTCCGTCCGATGCGCCAGGAGTACCTGCTCGACGTCGATTGCGACGGCGAGATCGATCCCGAGGATCTGAACGCTGATCCAGTGTGGTTCAATTACGACTACGACGAGAACTGCTACATCCCGATCGACTGGGGTATGAAGTACGACCTCTGGCGTGTCGACGGCGAGGATGAGCAGGCTGACATCGACGAGTTCGAGGAGCGCGAGCTTCTGCACCAGGGGACGGCCGATGAGCTGCTGCCGTACATCCAGAGGATGCGCACGGGACAGACGACCGCGATCGACGGTCTCGCCGGATACGACCCGGCGCAGGATCAGCTTCTCGTCCGGCTGCCCATCGTCGGCGGCGGTCGGATCGCGGACAAGGACATCCTCGAGGTGACGATCTACAGCGACAAGTACCGCACCATCCTCGGAGAGGGCCCGGCCTTCGGCTGCGACGTGATCGACACGTTGGTGGTCAACGGGCAGCAGACCTTCATCCTCTCCAGTTGCTGGTTCGACTTCTTGAGCCAGCAGCGGATCATCTACACGCAGGGCGTGGTCGACCAGGTCAGGAACAGCGGCAGCAAGTACGTCGAGCAGCGGTTCATCGTTGACATGACGTGCCCGGCTGTCGTCTTCATCCTGCCGGGTGCGACGCTCGCCCCGAACGGCGACATGGTAGTCAACGTCTCGATCACCGAGGATGGCGTTGGTCTTGACCCGAACAATGTGACGATCAAGATCACGGGTCCCGACGGTGCAGAGGTCGAGCACGGTTCGCTCATCATCACCGGTCACGATGTCTCGCTTGTCATCTCGAAGCCCGATGGCGGCTGGGAGATGGGTGAGTACGTGATCGTGGTGTACGCGGCGGATCGGCTCGGGCATGTCTGCCCGGTTACGAAGACGGTCCGGGTAGAGAATCCAATGCTGACCCTGACGGATGCATACAGCTACCCGAACCCGTTCGATCCTGCGGATGGCGACGTGGCTCTCCACTTCGTCCTTGGCAAGACGAGCGATGTGACCATCAAGATCTTCGACTTCGCCGGAAACTACGTCTCGACCCTGATGACGAGGCAGCCCATGAGTGGAGCGTCTGACGTCCACTGGGGCGGCACGGCATCGGACGGGACGAAGCTGGCGAACGGCGCCTACATTGCCCGGGTCACCGCAAGCGACGGTGCTCGGACCGAAGAGGCGAATCTCAAGGTGGTCATCTGGAGGGAGTAGCGGTTCAAGGTTGGGGGGAGGATCTCCTCCCCCCAACTTTCTTTCCTACAGAACGTATGCGACGACGGGTTCAACTAGGAGGAGGTACCGAAATGGCAGGACGGAAGCGGGGAACAATCCTGACCCTGATGGTCATCGGATCGTTTCTCCTCACGGGGCTCGCCTGGGCCGGTGACAATACCGCTGACGGCCAGAACAATCACAATGCGCCGTATTTGCGGATGGGCGTCGGCGCCCGGGCGCTTGGTATGGGTGGAGCCTTCGTCGGGGTCGCGAACGACCTGACGGCAGGCTACTGGAATCCGGCTGGCCTGGCCTGGACGAGCGGTTGGCAGGTCGGCGGGATGTTCTCGAGCGGAATGGAAGTCGACAGGAAGTACAACCAGATTGGAGCTTCCTACAACGCCGATTGGGGCGCTGCCGGTTTCAACTGGCTGAACGCCGGGATGACCGACATCAACAATCGCGACGCGGGTGGGCGCGATCTGGGCACCTTCGACTTCACGGATAACGCTTTCATGCTCTCCTTCGGCAAGAAGTTCGACATCGCCTCGCTCGGGATTACTGCAAAGTACCTACGCGAGTCGAATGGCGGCGCCTTGGCCGGACAGGATGAGTCAACGAACGGCTACGGAATCGATCTCGGCTTCGGTCTTCAGCTGACTGACCAAATCCGGTTCGGAGCGACGGTTCAGGATATCGCCGGCAGGCTCGGAAGCGTCGACGGCGTCGAGGACATCCCGACTAACCTTCGGATGGGTCTCGCCGTTTGGCCGATCCGCTACATGACGGCGGCCTTCGACGTCGAGAAGACACAGGATACGAATGACTACGCCTTCCATCTCGGGGGCGAGTATCGAGTTCCCCTGGCGAAGGACCTGAGCGCCGCGATCCGCATCGGCGACAACGACGGCGCTTTCGCCGCCGGCTTTGGGATGCGGTTCAACATGGTCGAGGCCGACTACGCTTACGTGAATGACAAGCAGGCCTTCATGAACGAGAACCATCGCTTCTCCGTGGCCCTCAAGTTCGGCCAGGCGGAGGAGGAGCCCTCGTACGCCATGAAGGACACGGACAAGGACGGGATCCCCGACGATGTCGATCAGTGCCCGACCTTGGCCGAAGATTTCGACGGCTTCATGGACACCGACGGATGCCCCGACCCGGACAACGACGGCGACGGGATTCCCGATGTCAACGACGACTGCCCGAATCAGGCCGAGGACATGGATGGGTGGCAGGATGCGGACGGCTGCCCGGACATCGACAACGACGGCGATGGCATTCTGGACAGGGATGACAAGTGCCCGAACGTTGCCGAGGACATGGAAGGGTATGAGGATGCGGATGGTTGCCCCGAGGGCGGCGCTCCGCAGAGCATGATCCCTGTCTTCGCCTACATCAACTTCAAGTTCGGAACTGCCGAGATCAGCGGCGCCGACCCCGTTCCTATTCTCGAGGACGTCGCCCGGATCATGCGCGAGAAGCCGAACATGAAGCTGCGGATTACGGGCCACACCGACGCGATCGGAAGCGATGATGCGAACTCGAAGCTTTCGATGCGGCGCGCCGAGGCGGTGAAGGACTACCTCGTGAAGCGCGGCGTCGCTGCGGATCGCTTCTTGACCGACGGCAAGGGCGAGAGCCAGCCGGTCGACACGAACGACAACGATCTCGGACGGGCACGGAACCGGAGAATCGAATTCCAGGTCGTCCAGTAGACGGGTGACCGGCTCCGGACTGTGATTCGCTCCGGTCACCGCAAGGTGATCGGGCCCCGAAGAACCCGTCACGGCCCCACGGGGATACCTCCCCCGTGGGGCCTTTGATTGCCCCGTTTCGGAGAGGCCGGGGCCAGTCGTCTCGCATTTCGCATCGTCGGTGATGTCCTGCAATGGGGGAGTGCGGTTTGCACGAGCACGTCACGATCCGGTATCTGCATAACGTGCTACGTTACAATATGTTATGAATATGGTTGGGTGGAACGGGCCTTGCTTGTCCCCCCGTATGACTGGGCCAGATCGCGGGAGGGGCCATGAGATCGCGGAGGGGACCTCGGAATACTGACCTGGCTGCTCGCGGGGGATTCACCCTGATCGAGTTGGCGATCGTGGTCACCATCCTCGGAATCCTGATCGGGATCGCGATCCCGAACTACCTTCGAGCAGCCGACCGGGCGAAGCGGGGATCATGTCTCGTGAACCAGCGGAACCTGATCCAATCGTCTCTGCTCTATTGCTCGGATACGGGGTTCATGCAGGGAGAACTCCGCTCCTCCACCCTTCACACGGCCGGGTACGCGACAGACGCCATGTCAGATTGCCCCCTCAGCCGCGATATCGACTTCGATGACTACGTGATCACGATCGAGAACAGCGGGGTTGTGTCCGTCCAGTGCGCCGTGGGAGGCGACGAGCACGTCCTCGAGCTATGACCGCCTCCCCCGAGGCGCCCGCCGCTTGATCCGTAACGCCCGCCCCGCCAGATAGGCGTCGAACTCCTCGAGGGATCGGAACAGGATTGTTTCCGATCCTTCTCCGAGCGATCCCTCGCAGCTCCTTAAGTCATGAGTCTGGCAGATGTCGAACCGGTCGGCATAGATTCCACACCGACTCGTCGCGACGTCGAGATGCTCGCACGTGGCAAGAAACTGAACGTGCCATTCCCCGGAGCCGTCGACGGTGAGCCAGACATCGCGGTGGCTGACCATCCACCGCGCCTGATCGATGGTCGAATGGTCGCGGGGCTCGTCGATTGGGATTGCGACGTACCGGCAGCAGAGCGAACAACCTGGGAAGCAACTCTCGGGCATCTCATCCCTCCTACGATCTTCTGAAATCCACGAAGCGTGTTTCTGCCCGAGGGCGAAACGGCCGCAGTGTTCTCTACAACGGATCAAGCCGGCAGGCTAGCAGACGCGGACGCGAAGGCAAGCGCGCGATCGCGTGGGCATTGCCCGCACCCTCGGCGCGGCGCTGCCGGTTCCTTGACACCCGCCGGAGACTGACCGTATCGTTCCGCGATGGGCAGATCGAGGGCTCTCCCCGGCCCCGCCCGCGATGCCCCCGCCGGGGGCGCGAAAGGCATGATTCATGAGGCTTCTCCTCTTTGCCCTCGTTTGTCTTGTGACGCTCCTCTTGATCAGATTCCTGCAACGTTCCTTTGCGGGACGGAATGACTCTGGCGGGCCGGATGAGCCTCCGCGCCCGGCAGCGTCAGACGATGAGATCGTGGATGTGCGATTCGAGGAGTATCCGCGACCCGGGCCTGAGGGGGAGAAGAGAACTTGACCCCCGAGGGTGTTCGCGGGCGCTTCACCGAAACAGACCGGAGGATGATGGCGCGCGCCCTGGCGCTCGCGGCGCGCGCGGCCGGATCGGTCTCCCCGAATCCGATGGTCGGCGCCGTGCTAGCCGCGGGAAGCGAGGTCGTCGCCGAGGGATACCACGCCCGCTTCGGTGGCCCGCACGCCGAGCGGCGGCTCCTGGCATCCTTGGCGAGATCGGCCCGTCGCGCGCCGCGGGGAAGCGTCCTCTATCTCACGCTCGAACCGTGCACCTACCACGGCAAGACCCCCCCCTGTGTCGATGCCCTCCTCGCCTCTGGGATCCGCAGAGCGATTGTCGCGACCCGGGACCCGAATCCGATCGTTACCGGTCGCGGACTCCGCTCCCTGCGTGCGGCCGGCTGGGACGTGCGAGCCGGTCTCCTGGGGGAAGAAGCCCGGCGACTCATCCGACCGTTTGCCCTTGCCCAGATCGATGGGCGCGCCAGAGTGACCCTGAAGATCGCGGCGACCCTTGACGGGATGGTCGCCGACTTCCGCGGCCGTTCTCGTTGGATTACGGGAGCTGCGGCCCGGCGGGCCGTCGGCGGGCTGCGCGGTGAGGCCGACGCGATCGTGGTGGGACGGGGCACGGTCGAAATCGACGATCCGAGGCTTGGCCCCCGCCCCGGCCAGGGACATTCCCCGAGCCGGATCGTCGTCGACAGCAGGCTCTCGATCGATCCTGATTGCAGACTCGCGAGGATCTGGCGGAAGGAGATCACGGGAGATCCCGGCCCGCATGGTTCCGTGGTCGGCAACTGGGTTGCGACTTCTGCGCGTGGGGGGCGGTTTCGGTACTCGCGGCGGCCCCGCCTCATCGCCGCTGTGGCCGGTCCCGACAAGCGGCGCTCCAATGCGTTCGCGAGGAGGGGATGGGAAGTCTGGGACCTGCCGGATGGTCGCGGCATGGTCGACCTCACCGCCCTTGCCCGGCGAGCCGCGCGCGAGGGGTTGATCGATCTGCTCGTCGGGCCGGGCCCGGCGCTCTCCGGGGGCTTTTTGGAGCGCGGGCCGGTGGATGAGCTGATTCTCTTCATCGCCCCTGTGATACTCGGCGGAGACCGATCCTGGACCGGTAGGGTCCGGCCCATGCCGCTCCCTAGAGCGCTCCGGCCGTTGCTCTCGGGCCTCCCGGTCCGGATCGGCGGCGATCTGCTCCTTCGCTGGCAAGGCGCCAGGGGCCGCCCCCTCGTACCCCCGCGACGAGGGGCCAGGGATGTTGTAAAGTCCCTCTGAGGAGATTCCTGCGATGTTTACGGGGCTCGTTTCAGGGGTTGGGGAGGTCGCTCGGGTTCGGACCCGGCAGGGTCTTCGCGAGCTCGCGATTCGCTCGCCCTTTCCTCCGGAGGATCTGCTTCCAGGGGCTTCGATCGCGGTCCAGGGAGTCTGCCTCA
Organism: uncultured bacterium; assembly: GCA_964575675.1. Classification (GTDB taxonomy): domain Bacteria; phylum Eisenbacteria; class RBG-16-71-46; order CAIMUX01; family VGJL01; genus CAZNRY01. The sequence goes on along the minus strand of CAZNRY010000094.1, from coordinate 6,510 downwards.
CCCTGATCGCTCAGGGGTCGGCCGATGGTCTCTTTCGCGCCGAGGTTGGTCCGGAGACCCTCCGACGCACGACGCTGGGGCGTCTGCAGGCGGGCGACCGCGTCCATCTGGAGAGGGCTCTGCGAGCGAACGACCGCCTTGGAGGGCACATCGTCCAGGGGCACGTCGACGGGGTTGGAAGGGTGCGCCGTCGCGGTAAGATGGGCGGCGAGTGGGTTCTCGAGATCGCAATCCCGGCCCGGATGGGCCGGTACCTGGTGGAGAAGGGCTCGATCTGCGTCGATGGCGTGAGTCTCACGGTCGGTCGCAAGGGTGCGGGATGGTTTCGAGTTCACATCATTCCCGCGACGGCCTCCGCCACCAGCCTAGCCGATTACCGCATCGGCCGACCGGTGAACATCGAGGTCGATCTTATGGCCAAGTACGCGGAGTCGCTGAGCACCCCGTTCGGACGGCCGGCGGACAGCCTGCGCGCATCCGACGCCCCTTGATGCACCAGGACGGGCATCGATCCTCGCGGATGCGGGACTTGTTCCGGGCAGTTGCCAACGGTCTGTCCGTTCGGAAGGAGGAACGATGAGCGAGCAGCGCGACCCTGCCTACGCGACCGTTGCGGAGGCGGTCGAGGAGATCCGGGCCGGCCGCATGGTGATCGTCGTGGACGACGAGGATCGCGAGAACGAGGGGGACCTGATCATGGCCGCGGAGAAGATCACGCCCCAGGCGGTGAACTTCCTCGCGCGACACGCCCGCGGGCTGATCTGCGTCCCGATGCAGGAAGACCGGCTGGAGGCGCTCGATCTCCCGCCGATGGTGCGAAGGAACACCGCCAAGCTCGGCACGCCGTTCACGGTCAGCGTGGACGTGATCCACGGGACGACGACAGGGATCTCCGCCTACGACCGCGCGGCGACCATCGAGGCCCTGATCGATCCGCGGACGAGGCCCGACGACCTCGCCCGCCCCGGACACGTCTTCCCCTTGATCGCGGCGAAGGGAGGCGTCCTTCGCCGGGCGGGCCACACCGAGGCTGCGGTCGATCTGGCGATCCTGGCTGGGCTCTATCCGGCCGGCGTCCTTTGCGAGATCCTCCACGAGGACGGAACGATGGCTCGGCTCCCGGAACTGAAGAAAGCGGCGGGCGAGCACGGGCTCAAGATTCTCTCGATCGCGTCGCTGATCGCGCACCGCAGGCGGACCGAAAAGCTGGTCCGGCGGTTGACCGAGACCTCGTTCCCCACCCGTTTCGGGCCGTTTCGTCTCGTCCTCTTCGAGAGCATCCTGGATCAAGAGGAACACGTGGCCCTCGTGCGGGGGGAGATCCAACCGACCGAGGCGGTCCTCGTCCGCGTTCACTCGCAATGCCTGACGGGAGATGTCCTTGGCTCCCTCCGGTGCGATTGCGGCCAGCAGCGGAGCCTCGCCTTGGAGATGATCGCGGCGGCCGGCAAGGGCGTCTTCCTCTACATGCGACAGGAGGGGCGCGGAATCGGGCTTGCGAACAAGCTCCGCGCATACCATTTGCAGGACCGGGGGCTCGACACGGTCGAGGCCAACGAGAGTCTGGGGTTCAAGCCGGATGAGAGGGACTTTGGAATCGGGGCCCAGATCCTGGCCGATCTGGGGGTCGGGAAGATCCGCCTTCTGACCAACAATCCCAACAAGCGCGTGGGACTCGCCGCTCACGGCCTGGAGATTGTCGAACGCGTGCCGATCGAGATTCCTCCAAACCCGATGAACCGCGAGTACCTCGACACGAAGAAACGGAAGCTCGGGCACATGCTCGGCATCGACGCGGAGTGATCGACCGGATGGCCAATGACTCGATCGGTTCTCGGGAACCGCGAGGCGACCTGAGAGGGAGGGTGTGACGATGGCAAGAGAGTTCCTGGCGTCCCTCGACGCATCGGGACGCCGATTCGGGGTGGTGGCGAGCCGTTACGGCCGCATGGTGACCGACCGGCTGGTCGCCGGTTTCCTCGAGTGCCTGCGGCAGCACGGGGTTTCGGAGGATGCCGTTGAGATCGTCTGGGTCCCCGGCTCGTTCGAGATTCCCTTGGCAGCGCTTTCAGCGGCGCGATCGGGCAGGTTCGATGCGGTGGTCGGGCTCGGCTGCGTGATCCGCGGCGAGACCCCCCATTTTGAGCACATCGCGCGCGAGGCATCGCGCGGGCTCTTCCAGGTCGGCTACGAGACCGGTGTTCCGACCGTCTTCGGGGTCATCACGGCCGACACGAGCGAGCAAGCGATCGAGAGGGCCGGGTTGAAGGGCGGGGGCCGCGGATACGATGCCGCGATGGTCGCCATGGAGATGATCGGCGTCCTCGCTCACCTTCGCACACAGGGACGGCCGGCGAAGCGCAAGTGACGACAGACCTACGCTCTTCCGATCCTGCACGCGGCGGCCGCACGCGCGCGCGAGAGGTTGTCTTTCGCGCCGTCTTCGAGGCCGACCTGAGCCGGGATGACCTCCTCGAGGTCCTTGAGCTTTCCCTGGGCAGGTTTCGGTTCACCTCCGACGGGCGCTCGTTCGCCATGGACTTGGCGCGCGGGGTCGCGGCCCACCGGGAGAGAATCGACGCTCTCTTGAACGACCTCTTGAAGAACTGGGCGTTGGAGCGCGTCTCGACGGTCGCGCGCGCGATCCTGCGCGTGGCAATCGCCGAGATGATCGCCGTGCCCGAGACGCCAGTCCTCGTCATCCTGAACGAAGCCGTCCGTCTCGCGAATCGATACGGCGAGGATGGGGCCGGCGGTTTCGTGAACGGCGTGCTCGACGCGGCGGCCAGGCAGGTTCGCCCCGGGGCGTTGGGCGAGATTTCGGGGGTTTGAGGGTGCAGACCGGGGGGCCGTGCGTTGACGCAACCCCAAGCTTCTGTTAGCGTTCGGCTCTGCGAGTCGACCTCAAGCGCGCGCGCCGGCCCTAGCAGCAAGGGCGGCAGGGGAGGGATTCCAGACCGTCGCAATGCGAGTTTCCACCCCTGACCACTGGGACCGATATTGGCGCGACCGCAAGGGGACGATCGAGGATGTCTATTCCAATGAGGACCGGATTCTCCGCCAGCTCGAAGACCTGCCCCTGGCAGGCCGCCGCGTCCTCGAGGTCGGGGCGGGATCCGGCCGGGACAGCCTGGATCTCGCGCATCGGGGCGCGAGGATCTTCGTCCTCGATTACGTGGGGAGTTCCTTCCAGGTGATCCGTGACCTTGCCCGCGAACATGGCCTCGAGGTGGTCTGCGTTTGCGCCGACGCCACACGGATGCCCTTCCGGGAAGGGTCATTCGCTCTGGTCTTCCACCAGGGGCTCATGGAGCATTTCCGCGATCCACACCCGCTCCTCGCGGAGAACTACCGTGTCGTCGATCGAGGAGGGCACATCCTCGTCGATGTGCCGCAGCGCTATCACATCTACACGATCGCGAAGCACATCCTGATCGCATTCAACCGGTGGTTCGCCGGATGGGAGACCGAGTACTCGCCCGGCCAGCTCGAGGGGGTCGTTCGTGGCGCCGGCTTCCGGATCGTCCGCACCGACGGGGCCTACTTCCGTCCTGGCTTCTTCTACCGAGGCCTCCGCTACATCCTGAGGAAGGGGGGAATCGCGAGTCTCCCGCTCTACCCCGAGTGGCCGCTCTGGTGCGACGCGGCTCCGCGCTGGATCCGCGCCCGTCTTCGCGGAACGCGCCTGGGGCTGCACACCTATGCGATGATCTCGACCCTCGGCCGCAAGGAAGCGGTTTGATGGGCCTTTCGATCCTGATTGTGAGCTACCGCGACATCCGCCACCCGGAGATGGGAGGCGCGGAAGTGATCCTGCATGAGGTCTATCGACGGCTCGCCGCGCGCGGGCATCGCGTCACCTTTCTGGCGGGCGCGTGGCCGGGCTGCGAGAAGTCGGATCGGATCGACGGAATGGAGGTCATCCGCGCGGGGAGCACCTATACGTTCAATTGGATCGTCCCGAGAATGTGGCGGTGTTTGAAGCAGCGCGGGTTCGATCTGATCGTCGAGGATCTGAACAAAATCCCCTTCTTCAGTCCGAGCTTCCAGAAGGACGTCCCCGTTCTGGCGAACGTCCCGCACCTGTTCGGCACGACGGTCTTCCGGGAAGCGTCATGGCCGATCGGGCTGTACGTCTACCTCCACGAACGGTTCATTCCCGCATCCTACCGCCGCTGCCGCTTTCAGGTTCTTTCGGATTCGACGCGGGACGATCTGATCGCCCGCGGAATCCCCGATGGTCATGTCCACGTCGTGCGCTGCGGGATTGACCACGAGCGCTACGTTCCCCCCGAACGAACGGGCGCCCCTGCTCCGGTGATCCTGTACCTCGGACGGCTGAAGAAATACAAAGGGATCGAGTTTACGATCGAGGCCCTGTGCAGGGTCCACGAGACGGTTCCGCAGGCGTGCTACTGGATCGCGGGAGAGGGGAGCCACAGGGCAGCCCTCGAAGCCGCGATCTCGCGGCTCGGGCTGTCGGCTCACGTTCAGCTCCTGGGACACCGCGGCGGGGAGGAGAAGTTGGACCTCCTGCGCAAGGCCCGTGTTCTCGTCTACACCTCCCCGAAAGAGGGCTGGGGGCTCTCGGTGATCGAGGCGAACGCAATGGGGGTGCCCGTGATCGCCTCCGACGCCCCCGGGCTCCGCGAGTCGGTCCGCGACGGGGAGACGGGTTTTCTCGTCCCCCATGGGGACGTTCGGGCTCTGGCCGAACGCCTGTCGGCGCTGTTGAGCGACGACGAGCTCTGGGGCAGGATGGGGCAGGCGGGGATCCGCTGGGCTTCGAGGTTCGACTGGGACCGGATGACCGATGAAACCGAAGAACTTCTCGTGCGGGTGGTTCGCGAGGGGCGTGGAGGGATGCGACATTGAGCTGGATTCGAGAGAGGCAGATCGCTCTCGGGGCGCTGTTGGTCTTTCTCGTGAGTCAGATCGTCTATCTGCTCACGCTGAACCGGACTTGCCCCTTCTGGGACAGCGGGGAATACATCGCGACCTCCTACATACTTGGGATCCCACATCCTCCGGGTAACCCTTTCTACATCCCGCTGGGGCGTATCTTCACGTTGATTCCGATCGCCAGCATCGCGGCGCGCGTCAATTACCTCTCGGCGCTGGCTTCCAGCATCGCGGCGGTGTTCGGCTACCTCGTCACGGTGGAGATCTTCAAGTGGCAGCAACGGGGCAAGACCGACCGAGCCCCGATCGAGCTGGGGATTCTGGGCGGGATCGCCGCGGGGCTCTTCACCGCATTCTCGCGCACGTTTTGGGAGAGCGCGGTCGAGGCGGAGGTGAACTCGCTCTCCAGCGCGGTCGTGATGGGTTGCTTCTGGCTCAGCCTGCGCTGGGCCGGAGAAGAAGGATCGACGCAGCGGAACAACAAGCTTTTCGTTTTGGCTTATTACCTCGTGGCCCTGTCGGCCGGGATCCACATGGGGACCTATCTGGTCCTTCCCGCTATTTTGCTCTTCGTCATCATGGTCGATCACAGAACCCTGGCGCCGAATCTGCTCGGGGCCTTCCTCGTCGCGGGGGTCTTGATCGGATTGCAGCCGGCCATGCTTCCAAACTTGAAATCCATGTGGCTGATCCTCCTCGGGATCGGGCTCGTGAGCTCGCTCCTCCTCGGCCGGCTTTGGTCGCCTCTCGGGCCGCGGGGGGTCGTCTTCTGGTGCCTCCTGCTCGCCTTGATCGGCCTGTCGAACCACCTCTACCTTCCGATCCGCTCCGCACTGCACCCGATGATCAACGAGGCCGATCCGTCGAACTCGCACAACCTCTGGCTCGCCTTGATCCGCGACCAGTACAAGCCGCCCAACCCGTTCGAATTCCGGAAGGCTTCATGGGGGATCCAGTTCGGCAAGCACTTCTGGCGATACGCCCAGGACCAGTACCAACTGAGCTTCTCGCCCCGTTGGCTCGGAATGTACCTGCCGTACCTGGTCGCCGCGGTCGGGCTCGTCTCGCACGCCCGCCGCGATCGGAAGACCTTCCTGAGCTTGTTCCTCTTCTATCTGATCACGACCGCCGGGATGGTCTTCTACCTCAACTTCCAGGACGACGAGGTCCGCGATCGGGACTACTTCTTCACGAACAGCTACCAGATCGTCGCCGTCTGGATCGGACTTGGTTTCGCCACGCTGGGGAGTTGGGTTCGCTGGGCCTACACGGAGGGGAAGGACCAGTTCGGCGCGCGTCTGGGACTCGGCGTCGCGACGCTGGGGATCATCCTCTCCTTCTCGACCGTCCAGCGCTATTACTACATGAACAATCGCAGCGGGTTCTATGTCGCGAGGGACTATGCGCACAACATGCTCGACCCGCTCGATAGGGACGCCCTCATCTTCACGAACGGCGACAACGACACCTTCCCACTCTGGTACCTGCAGGAGGTCGAGAGGCAGCGGCGGGATGTGCGGGTCGTCAACCTGAGTCTTCTCAACACGGATTGGTATGTCCGCCAGCTCCGCGATTACAGCCCGAAGGTCGACGTCGGGTGGAACGACA
>CAZNRY010000093.1:0-16313 GCA_964575675.1 uncultured bacterium | reverse complement strand
TCGTCTGCAGCGTGATCGGCTTTCCCCTCGGGGCGACTCCCAAGGAAATCAAGGCGCTCGAAGCGCGCCGGGTCGTGCGCGACGGCGCGCGCGAGGTCGACATGGTAATCGCCGTCGGGGCGCTTAAGTCGGCGGACCACGACTACGTCCTGGAAGACATCCGGCTAGTCGCGGAGGCGGTGCACGAGGGGGGCGCGATCCTGAAGGTGATCATCGAGACAGCGCTCTTGACCGACGAGGAGAAGGTGGCTGCTTGCCGCCTCGCGAAGCGCGCGCGCGCCGACTTCGTCAAGACCTCGACGGGTTTCTCGACCGGTGGCGCGACAGCGAAGGACGTCGCGCTGATGGCGCGCGCGGTCGACTTCGAGCTGGGCGTCAAGGCATCGGGCGGCATCCGCTCGGCCGAGGACGCTCAGACCATGGTCGCGGCCGGCGCGACGAGGATCGGGGCGAGCGTCGGGGTCAAGATCGCCCAGGAGGCGAAGAGCACGCCGGCCGGGCGCTCCGGCAAGGGCGGAGGCTACTAGATGGCCGCGGTCGATCTCCGCAGCTTCATCCATCTCGACTCGCTGCAGCCGCAGGTCGCGGCCTATATCGGCACCGTCGCGCGCGGGTTCCTGCCGATCGCGGGAGAAGCCTCCTTGATCGTCGAGATCTCTCCCGGCATCGAGATCAACCGTGTGACCGACGTCGCCGTCAAGGCGACCGACGTTCGCCCGGGAATGCAGGTCGTCGAGCGCCTCTACGGGATGCTCGAGATCCACTCTCCCTCGCAGGCGGACGTCCGCCGCGCCGGGGAGGCGATCCTGGGGGCGCTCGCGCTCACGATCGAGGACCGGATCCGGCCGCGCGTCCTCTCCTCGCAGGTGATCCGCCACGTCGATCACCTGCAGGTGCAGCTTATCAACCGCATGCGGCAGGGGATGATGCTGGTCGCCGGCGAGTCGCTCTACATTCTGGAGGTCGAACCGGCAGGCTACGCCGCCTTCATCGCGAACGAGGCCGAGAAGGCGGCCGAGATCAACGTCGTCGACGTCCGCATGACGGGAGCCTTCGGACGCGTCTATCTGGGCGGGGAGCAGCGCGACATCGACGTCGCGCAGGAGGCCGCCGTTGCCGCGATCTCGTTGATCACCGGCCGAGAGGCCGCTTCGGGACGGAGGGACTAGCGCGATGATCGACCTGCGAAGCTACGTCCTCCTCGACACGCTGCAGCCCCAGCATGCCGCGTTTCTCGGCACGGTGGCGCAGGGGTTTCTTCCCGTTGCGGGACAGGCATCGCTCTTCCTCGAGGTGTCGCCGGGGATCAGCATCAACCGCCTGACCGACATTGCGGTCAAGTCGACGGGAGTCAAGCCGGGGATGCAGATCGTCGAGCGCCTATACGGCCTTCTCGAGATCCACCACGATGAGCAGGCAGAGGTCCGCCGCGCCGGGGAGACGATTCTGCGCGAGATCGGCAAGTCGGAGAAGGATCGGATCAAACCCGAGATTCTCTCCTCGACGGTGATCCGCCACGTCGACGACCGGCAGGCTCAGCTCGTCAATCGCACCCGGCACGGGCACATGATCATCGCCGGACAGTCATTATATGTCCTTGAGGTTCAGCCGGCGGCGAACGCGGCGCTCGCGGCGAACGAAGCCGAGAAGGCCGCGCAGATCAAGGTCCTCGAGATCGTGAGTTTCGGCTCCTTCGGGCGTGTCTATCTCGCGGGCGAGGATCGTGACATCGACGTTGCGGTCCCCGTGGCGGAGCGGGCGATCAGGGATCTGGAGGGACGGGGGAAGTGACTGGCCGAGCGCACCTGGGCGAGCGTAACAGAGGTCATGATATAGAGTTTCGGCTGCGTAATGGCAGGTGGTAGCAGGGAATGGAGGAACTCCGATGGCGGAAGCACTGGGAATGATCGAGTGCCGCTCCTTCGCGGCGATGGTGGAAGCCTCTGACTCCATGGTCAAGGCGGCCAAAGTCGAGCTGGTCGGCTACGAGAAGACCGGCGGCGGCTATGTGACCGCGATCATCCGCGGGGACGTCGCCGCGGTGAAGGCCGCGGTCGATGCCGGCCAGAACGGCGCCGCGCGCGTCGGCGAGGTCGTCACGACCCACATCATCGCCCGCCCGCACGTCAATGTCGATCTGGTCCTCCCGCTCGGCCGAAAGACCGAGGTGGAGAAGGAACTCGAATCGCGCGGTCGCAAGTAGTCGCGCAGGACAAGGAGACGACCCATGCTCCTGGCCAAGGTCGTGGGGACCGTCGTCGCCACGCGGAAAGACCCGAAGATCGAGGGACTGAAGTTCCTCCTCCTCCGGCAGGTGAACCCCGAGAGTGGGAAAGAGGGGGGATTCGTCGTCGCCAACGACGCGGTCGGCTGCGGCATCGGCGAGCTCGTCCTCTATGCATCCGGATCCTCCGCCCGCCAGACGGAGGTCACGAAAGACCGGCCGTGCGATGCGGTGGTCATGGCGATCGTCGATTCCTGGGAGATCGGCGGGGCCACGATCTATGACAAGCACCCGACCGAGCACGGCTATGGCGATTGAGCCCCGACATGGCGCTGCAGGCTGATCGCTCGCCCGCGGCGCGCGACCGGGCGGAAGCCGAGAAGATCCGCCAGGTCGCCGAGGCGATCGCGCGCGAGATCATGAGGAATCCGCCCTCTGTGGCCGGTCCCGCGCCGGGCGGTGGCATCTTTGTCACCGTGGATCAGGCCGTTCGCGCGGCCACGGTGGCATTTCACGCACTCGACCAGATTGGGCTCGAGCGTCGGTTCACGATCGTCGAGGCCATGCGCGAGGTCATGCGGAGCGAGGCGAAGCCGCTCGCGGAGCTCGCGGTGTCGGAGACCGGACTCGGGCGCGTGGAGGACAAGGTCCAGAAGAATCTCCTCGTAGCCAACAAGACGCCGGGACCGGAGGAGCTCACGCCGCAGGCGGTGTCGGGCGATCACGGCCTCGTTCTGATCGAGCCGGCCCCGTTCGGCGTGATCGGCGTGATCACGCCCGTCACGAATCCCTCCTCGACGATCATCTGCAATGCCATCGGGATGGTCTCCGCGGGGAATGCCGTCGTCTTCAACGCGCATCCGGCGGCGAAGAAAGTTTCGATCGAGACGGTGCGTCTGCTGAACCGCGCGGTCCTCATCGCCGGCGGTCCGGAGAACCTTCTCTGCTGCGTTGCCGAGCCGACGGTCGAGTCCGCCCAGGAGATGATGAAACACCCCGGAATACGGCTCCTCGTCGTGACCGGCGGGGGAGCAGTGGTCGCGGCCGCGATGAACTCAGGCAAGCGGGCGATCTGCGCGGGCCCGGGCAACCCGCCCGCGATCGTGGATCCGACGGCGGACCTCGAGAAGGCGGGCCGCGACATCGTTTTCGGCCACTCCCTCGACAACAACGTGATCTGCGTCGACGAGAAGGAAGTCATCGCCGTCGGCCCTGCGGCCGATCCGCTGAAGGCCTACATGAAGCGCGCCGGCGCCTACGAACTCGAAGCGGGCCAGCTTGGGCGCCTGGAGCAGGCGATCTTCGAGAAGGGCGCTCCTCCCCGAGGGCATGCGGTCGTCAGGAAGGAGCTGATCGGCAAGAACGCGGCGGTCATCCTCGGAAAGCTCGGGATCGGCGCCGGACCCGAGGTGCGAACGATCCTCGTCGAGGTGCCGCCGGATCACCCGCTCCTCTGGACGGAGCAGATGATGCCGGTTCTTCCGCTCGCTCGCGTGAGGAGCGTCGATGAAGCGATCGACCTGGCCGTGGAGGTGGAAGCGAAGTGCTTCCATACCGCGACGATGCATTCGCACGATCTCGCTGCGCTCTCGAAGATGGCGCGCCGCTGCAACTGCAGCATCTTCGTGAAGAATGGTCCCGCGCTGGCCGGACTCGGGATGGGCGGGGAAGGATACACGTCGTTCACAATCGCATCGCCGACCGGCGAGGGCCTTACGACCCCGCGGTCCTTTTCGCGGTGGCGCCGATGCACGCTCGTCGACCACTTCCGGATTGTCTGATGACGCCGGGCTGCCCGCCGTGGAGAGTATTGATGAAGGGAACGGTCTAGCAATGAACCAGGCCCACCCGCACGCGGGGCCCGCCTTGGCGATGCTCGTCGTGGATGAAGTCCCCGCCGGACTTCGCGCGCTCGACGCGATGTTGAAAGAGGCGCCGGTCGATCTGATCGGCGCGGGGACGATCCAAGACGGGTTCTACATGATCGTGATCGGCGGGCAAGTCGAGGCGCTCCAGCGATCGATGCGCCGCGCACTGGACTCTGCTTCGATGCACACGATCGATTCCGTTCTTCTCCCCGACGCCGAGCCGAGGATCCTCCCCGCGATCCGCGATGGCGTGATCCGGTGGCCCGCGCCGGGCGACACGCTCGGCGCCGTCCAGATCGCAACGCCGCCGGGCCTCCTACGCGCGGTCGACCGCGCCCTCAAGCGAGCGGCGGTCGAGTTGGTCGAGATGCGCCTTGGCGACGGTCTGGGAGGGCGGGCGATCGCCTCGTTTTGGGGAGAAACGTCGGACGTCGAGGCGGCAATCGCACTGGCGAGGGGGGAGACTGCAGATGTCGACCCCCTCGCCGCTGTCTCCACATCCATCATTCGCAACGCCGACCCCGATCTGGCAGCGCGACTCGGGGCGCCGACGACCTTTTTCAAGGGATGGCGCGGATGAAGCTCGGGCGCGTGATCGGAACCATGGTTGCATCGGTCAAGCCCGATCTGATGAAGGGGCTGAAGCTCATGATCGTCCGCCCTCTGACCGCCGATCTCCGCGACGATGGGGAGCCGTTCATCGCGACCGACGCCTCGGCCCAGGCCTCATCGGGCGACCTCGTCACCTACGAGGCATCGCGCGAGGCCGCGCTCCTGCACGATCCTTTCTTCATCCCGGTCGATCACGCGATCGTTGGGATCGTCGATCAGCACGTCTTCGAGGATCTAGAACCGTGATCCTCGGGCGCGTCTGCGGCACGGTCGTGAGCACCGTTCAACATCCGTTCTATGCGGGTCGCAAGCAGCTCATCGTCTGCGCGACGACGCCCGATGGGTCTCTCGACGAGAACCGCTACGTCATCGCGGTCGACATGGTGGGCGCCGGGATCGGGCAGACCGTTCTCGTTCAGGACGAAGGGAACTCCGCGAGGCAGATGCTTGGCCTGAAGGACGCCCCCGTCCGTTCTCTCGTCGTTGCGATAGTGGACGAGGTGGCCGGGGAGTAGGTCCGCCGCTCCGCGAGGCCGCGGACCTCCGGCTATCGCGAGTCCTGCGGGGGTGGTCAGTCGATGATCTCGATCGTCATGTCGTAGACAACGCCGTCTCCCCACACCATCGACATCACGCGGGCATGGCCGTCGGCCTCGGCGATCCAGTTGATCGTGAGGGTCGAGACGCCGGAAAGCGTCGATGAGTACCATCCTCCGTCCGGCGTCCTCATGATCGACCGCCTGATGCTCTGGTACTCGTGCGTGTCCGTCGTCAGCACCAGGTTTTGTCCGGCCCGAATGGGAATCGAGAACCAATCCTCGTCGAGGTAGCATCCGAGCAGTCCTTCGTGGAGCCCGGCCGAGAGCGGCTTGGCCTCCTCCATGAAATCGTTGTCCTCGTACGGATCGTCCCGGCATGGAATATCGGTTCTCAGGCGAAGGTCGTAGAGGACCCGCTCCTCTTCATCGTAACCGTAGATCCTCAGATAGTAGGTTCCGGGAAGGAACGTGTGATCGAAGCTCGCAATCTGTCCGGGATTGGCCGTCGTGTCGAGCGTCGCGTAGTCCTGGCCGTCGGCCCGCTGCCAGTAGATCTGCCAGGCATCGTTGTCCGCATAGTCGACGAACGTCTCGGCGATCACCTTGAGCGTGTCGTCGATCGTGAAGCTGAAGAGATCGACATCGTTCTGGCAGGTCGCAAGTCCGAAGTAGATCGTGTCGGTGTCCACGCGGGTCGCCGCCGTTGCGGTTTCGTTCGGCTCGAAGCGGTCGCGGAGATGCGCGCAGTCCATGGGACCGGTGGTCGCGTGAAGCGTGAACGGCGGAAGCTCGTTTCCGGCGAGGTCGGCGGGACCGTCCAGGCTGAGCGCGATCGTCTGATCGGCCGGCAGCATGCTGTCGGGTTGAACGACGACCGCGAGCCCGCTTGGCGCGATCTGGATCTGAAGCGGCACCGTTCCCGGACCAATCCGGATCGTCTGGGAGTTCAAGCTCGTTGGGTCCATCGCCTCCGAGAAGGAGACGGTGAACGGCTGTAGGAGCCGAAGATCGAGGCTCCCACCGATCGGCACTGCCTGGGTAACCGACGGTGGTTGGGTGTCGGACGGTTCGGTGGCAGGTGGTTTCTCGTCGGAGGAGCAGGCGGCGACCGCAAAGACGATCATCACCAACAGCCGGCGCGTTCCCTTCCGGATCATGTTACCTCCCGCGCGATCGCCCGAATCTCGTCGCGCAGTAGGATACTACGATCTGGTTCACGCGGAAACCGTGCCTGTCACGGGACGGGCCGCATCGAGCTTCGACTCGTCGAGCAACAGAAGTGCGTCAAATGCGAGGGGACCGGGCGCTATCCCATTCCCGAATCCCTTTGAGCCGTGCGCCGAGCGCGCTTCGCCGGGATGTTTCCGCCCGGATCCACGTCACCTGTGGCAGCCGAAGCGCTTGGAGCGCGGTCGGCAGTCCGGTTTGAACTTGTTTCTTGTCATCCGGTTAAGCCTCGTCGATTGAGTGACGATAACTTCGTCATTGCAATTACATAAGATTGTGTTATAATGGCTGCCACAATTCCGGTCCCTCCTCTAGCCGCGGGAGAATCGCCGGCGCGTCTCCGATTCGACCCTGTTTCGTGAAGGAGGCAAGCGATGAGGCTCCCCATTCATCCGGCCGTCTCCATCTTCTTGATCTCGATGTTCCCGATGACCGCGGGCGCATCCTGGACGGAGGGAGAGGCGACGATCCTTACTCTGGATGAAGTCCTGCCCCGAGTGGGCGCGCTTCTCGGCGGTTCCGCCCGGACGACCGTGCCGGGCGACACGCCGGTGCTCCTGCCCGCGGGCTCCGACATCGAATCGCCGAAGGCGATCCAGATAGCTCTCGCGCAGAGCGGCTTCGTCCTCGGTTTTTCCGCGGGGGGATGGACGATCGCCGGAGCTTCCTCGAATGGGGAGGCCGTCCGCGCCCGCACTCGCCTCCGCCCGGTCGCTTCCTTGGCGCCGCGTCCGATGGAATCGGACGTCATCCAGTCCGGCGGCCTCGTCCTCTTCGGTGAGGTTGTGGAGCCGCCGTACCGCGTGGAGATCGTCGGCGAGGCGATCGAGATCAACGGCGTGGCCGTTTTCCCGGTCCCGGGAGCCGACGTCTCGCCGCCCGAGCCGACCACGACTCAGATCGATACCCACGATCGAATGGATGCCGCCGCGAGGAACTACGAACGGAACGCCGGCACCCTCGGAAGCGCCGAGGCGAAGCGGATCTTGATCGGAGAGCTGTCGCGGCTGCCCCGAGTAACGGGGGCCGAATGGCTGGACGAAGAAACCGTCCGTCTCATCCGGCCCGCAGGGGACGGGGAGATCATCACGTTTGCCCGAGTCGGCCGCGAAGCCGATCCGCCTACCGCCGAAGCGTTGAGGGCGGCCCTCGAGACGGAGGCTCAACTGCTGAGCAGAGCGCTCGCGGAGAATGCGACCGTCTTCTGCGGGGCGACCTATCTGTTGACCGACTCGGCGCTCGATGCCGGGACGCTCCGCCGTCGAATCGAAGAGATCCTGCACTCCGACGAGCCGGACCTACTGAAGATCGCCCGCTTGCAGGTTTACACCGGACACCGCGACGCAGCCGCCGACCTGCTCTTCGCGCGGGCCCGATAGGGAGAGGGGGAAACGATCATGAGAAACAGAAACAGGACCCTCGCAGCCGCCGCGCTCGCCCCTTTCCTGGCCCTTCTCCTGCCCACCTCGGTCTGGTCCGGCGCGAACGAGACGCCCGGCCGGGACTACCGCCCGCACACATTTTCTTCCTACTCGACCAACACCTGGGAGTTCGGGCTCACGGATGTCGGGATCTTCCAGGGGATCGTCGTCGCGAGCCAGCATTACACGCAGGGGGCGTCCTATCAGGACAACGCGAACGATCTCAACTCGGGCGGGGCCGGCATCTGGAACTTCTTCACCTTCTGCACGAACCGTGCCGCGGACGTGATGCTCGTGACCTCTCACGGGTGGAACAACCCGACCACCACCGTGGAAATGTATCCGTGGACTGCCGCTGGACTGGCCGCCCGCGACTCGGTTTTCAACTACTACACCGCGATTTTCGCCGCCGGGTCGATCATCAAGAGGGAATGGGCGGGGAAGACCCACGCGATCGATGTGACCCAGACCTTCTACACGACCTACTTCCAGACGCCGCAGGCGTTCTGCTGGTGGGCGACCTGCTGGTCCTCCGGTCTCAACATGACCGGGGCTGCGGAAGCCCGCTGCTACCTCGGGTACGATAATGTCGTCGCGAGCACGAAGTGCTACTGCGACGAGCGCCGCATCCTGCGGCGGATGGACGGACAAGAGGGCCAGGGGATGCGTCCGCTGGCGGCGGCCCTCGCGGGCATCAACGGGCTCTGTCCTCCCGGCGGAGCGAATCTGCAGTCGCAGGGGAGGCTCAACACGGTTCTCTCGCCCTCCGTTTTTGCCGTGGCGCCGACCGGGATCGTGTGCGTTCCGACCCCCGGGTTCGTGCACTTCGATTGCACGATGGACCGCACGGTGCCTCCCGCAAGCGTCGTCGTCGCCTACGGGGACGGGTATTTGACTAATCATGCGTGGGCCGGCGACGACCGGGTCACATTCGACGTCATCCCGATCACGCCGTGTCCGACGATCCTCTACGACGTGAAGGAAGCGGCCGCGCGCAGTTTTGCGGATCGCGCCCGGCTCGATGGGAACACGAATCCCGCGGTCAACGCGCTGGGACCCAATCAGGATGACTTCATCTGGGCGACGTTCTGTCCGTACTGCTTCATCCCGGTGACCACGCCCGATGCGACGAACGTGCCGGACGACGCGGGGCCCGGGGTCAAAACGCAGTCTGTGATCGCGGTATCGAACAGCACGGACAATCCCGTGACGGTCGTCGTCAGCCTTGCCGACAATCTCGGGTGGGGCACGCCGCCGCCGCAGACCTTGACCCTTGCTCCGCGAGATGGGGGCTTGGCGCTCTTCGACATTCAGATTCCCCTCGTGGCGCTGCCCGGGACCGTTGACCCGTACACCGTCACGATCACGAGCGACGGTCCGCCGGTCACTTCCTTTGGGCAGGTCGTCGTGGGCGGCCGCCTCGCGGCACAGCTTTCCTCCTCGCCCATTGTGAGGGCGGGGTTGGCAAGCCGCCTAGAGGTCCTCGTCGAGAATCGCCAGGGCGGACCGGCGCATGTGATCAACATCCTGATGGCCGATTCGCTGGGATGGCCGATCACGCCGGAGACGCCGACGCTGGATCTTCCGGCCGGTGGTTCGGGGCTTGCGAGGTTCATCATTCAACCGCCGCCGAGCGCGCCTCCGGGGACGATCAACCGGCTCACCTTCATCGGAACGATCGACACCGAGATCATCCCGCTCAGCCTCACGAGCGTGAGCGTCGGGATGCCGCTCGATCTCTTCTCCATCACGCCGGTCGACCTCGTGCCGGGGAACTCGGATGCGCAGGTGCAGTTCCAGCTCCGGAACCCCGCGCCGATTCCGTTGAACGGGCTGAACTGGAACGTGGCGGACGAGGACGGCCACTTCTCGAGCCTCATGGTTCTCGGGCCGGTGAGCATCCCGCCCTCGGGGACGGCGCCTGGACGGGTGATTGGGAGCCTGTCTGCGAATCCAGCGCTCATCGGGGCGGGGGGGAGCCTACACCTCGTAGGTATAGAGCCGGGCGGGGCGATGTTCGAGGCGGATGTCGCCTATGTCATCGAGCCGGCGGTTGAGATCGTCGCGTATCCGCCGAACCCGTGCACCGGCTTCACGCTTCCGCACGACTTCGCATGGAACGTGATGCTTCGTAACCGTTCCGATGTCCCCCTCAACGGAATGGCGATGCTGAACGCCACCGGGGTCGGGGTCAGCCCCGGGACGACTCCATTCACGTTGCCGCCATCGGGCGCTATGACGATCCCCGCTGTGATCACGGTGCCGCCCGAACTCGCTCCGGGCGCGCAGACCGCGATGGTCATGGTCCAGGAGTTCCAGGGGATCGGGACGACGACGGGAACCTACGATCTTCCGGTCACGAACCCAGTCCTCGTCCACACGATCGCTCGCGCGATGAGTGGCACGGAGGGAACGGATCTCCTGATCGAGGGGACGGTCAAGAACGTCCGGCCTGATGCCTCCATGGCCGGAATCGTGCAGTGGTCGGATCTCCGCGGCTGGCTGCTGCCTCCCACGACCGGGGCATACGACCTTTCTCCGGGAGAGGAGTCTGCGATCTCTGCGACGGTCCACTTGCCGTTCGGCACGCTTCTTAAGGACGCGGCGGCGGACACGGACCAGGTCACGGTCACGATCACGATGACCTACGACAACGGCAACGAGGTCCAGGAGCAGGCCGAGATCACGGTGAAAGTGCTTCCTCTCGGTCCGGCCGATGTTCCGCCCACCGAGGGCGGGGTGAGGGCTGACGGGATCGAGCGGATCACGCCGAATCCATTCTTGCCCTCCGCGTGGGTCGATTTCGGCCTCGCGCTGCCGGGGATGGCGCGCCTCACCGTGCACGACGCGGCGGGACGACGCATCGCCACGCTCGTCGACGGTCTGCTCCCCGCGGGGCCACAGTCCGTGGTCTGGAGCGGGAAAACCCAGGCAGGCGTCGCCGCGCCCGCGGGGGTCTACTTCATCCGGCTCACGACTTCCCGCGGGGAGTGGACGAAGAAGGTGATCCGGCTACGCTGATCCATCCGTGGCGCGGAGCCCCGGCCGGCCCAAGCGGGGGAGGGGGCCGGGGCTCCGTCGCCGGGAGATCTTATGCGATTCCGCGCCGGGCGCATTCCACGGGGCGGCCTCTCCGGTTGTGGTCCTCCATCTCTCTCCATTGACCTTGCGCCGCAACGGTGGTACTCTCACAGGCGCTTGAACAAATGGTCCGCGCGGCATCTTGGGATCCAGCATGCCTGTTCAGGACGCGCGGAGAGAGCAAAGCACCCACAAGCGTCCGCGGGTCAGATTCGGGGACTGGTTGACTCGGATTCGATCCGGACCGCCGGAGATCGCTATGGTTTCGCCGCGTTTCTGCCGAATGCCGTTGGTACTGCTCGCCGTTGCTTCCCTCCCATTCCTCGCACCGAACGCCGCCGCAACGACGGTCTGGCCTTTCAACGCCGACCTCGAGGGGTGGACTCCAGGATTTCCTCCCTACGGCGGGGAGTTGGCGTATCTGCCGGCTGATGGGAATCCCGGCGGGTGCGCGGCAGTCTATGACGATTGCGCCGGGTGCGGAAGGCTCCCGGTCATCGCTCCGCTTGTCTATCCAGCCGACCTGAGGGAGTACGGATCGATTACCTACGATTTCTTCTTGGGCCAGTACGCGCTGAGTCACGCGGCGCTCGTGATTACAGGAAGTGACGGAACCGTTTTCCAGTTCACGCCGTCCGATGCCGTGGCGACGGAGGTGTGGGTCGCGCACTGGGCGCCGTTGATCGCTTCCGCATGGACGCGGACGGAGGGAACCGCCGGCTTCGCTTCCGTGCTGGCCTCCGTCGCCTCGCTGGCGGTGGACTTCGACGTGTCCATCAACGAGCACGATCGCCTCGAAGGCAAACTCGACAACTTCGCGCTCGTGGACGGCATGCAATCCGCCTGCTGCGATCCCGTGAGCGGGGGGTGCTCCATTCGCACCTATCCGGACTGCGCGGCGGCAGGCGGGATCTTCATTCCTTATCTGCCGACTTGTAGCCCCGATCCCTGTGCGTTGGCCGCGTGCTGCGACCCGCAGACGAACGAATGCCGGCTCCTTCCCGCCGGAGCCTGCGCCGAGTGGGGCGGATACTTCATTTCCAGCTCCACGACTTGCGCTCCGGATCCATGCGTCCAGGGAGCGTGCTGTGATTTCGTCTCGGGGTTCTGCCAAGTGCTGCGCGGCGGAGAATGCTGGGCGTTTGGATATGAGCTGGCTACCGAGTTTCAGTCCTGCGAACCGAATCCCTGCGTACCGAGCGTATGTTGCGACACGCAATCGGGAACTTGCATGGTCGTCACGTACGACGAGTGCACGGCTGTGGGTGGGTACTTCATCCCGGGGACAACGACCTGTGAACCGAATCCGTGCGGCCCGGGGGCCTGCTGCGACCCCGCGACGCACGCCTGCACTGTCACCCGTCTGTGGGAGTGCGCGGCGGTGGGGGGAACCTTCATCGGGTGGCCGTTCTGCGATCCGAATCCCTGCGATCCCGGGGCATGCTGCGATGTTGCGACGGGCGCCTGCACGTTTGGACCTGCATACGAGTGTTGGCAGGCCGGGGGAGATTTCCAGACGCAGTGGCAAAGTTGCTCTCCCAGCCCCTGCGTTCCCATCGCCTGCTGCATTCCTCCTGAACGGGAGTGTGAGCTGATGCTCTGGGGCGATTGCGAGGCGCTCGGCGGATACTATTCGCTCAGTTTCCCCGCTTGCGATCCCTCTCCCTGCCTGCCCGATCCCGCGCGTTGCTCTGTGGCGCCGTGGGACGCGTACGGCAAGGCGTTCATGAGCCCGGGATCGCAGTCGACCGTCGACCAAGTCACGGTCACGCTGACGACGCTGCTCGGTGTGCCCGTGAGCGGCGCGGAGGTCTCGATCGAACTCTGGGACTGCGCCGACAAGCCGATCTGCGTCGATTCACCCGTCGATGGGCTGCGCGCCGTGACCGATTTCATGGGCAGAGCGGTCCTGAATCCACAGGTGGGGGGCTGCGCGGTCTGTTCGGTCGTAGTGAGGGCCGCCGGCGTGGTCATTCGGACCTACCCGAGCCTCGCGAGTCCCGACTGGGACGGAGTCCAGGCCGACGGGAGGGTCGACTCGGCCGACCAGGGCTGGTTCTCGGCGGCCGGGTCCCAGGAACCGTGCGCCGACTACGACGGCGATGGTCTCAAGACAACGGTCGAACTCACGATGTTCGCGACCGCGTACAACCGCGACGCCAATACGAATCCGCTCTGCATCCGGATCGACGTGGAAGAGCCTTCCACGCCCATCGAGGGGGGCTTCCTCCTCAAGGTCGCAGCGAACCCGTCATCCGATCGGCTCCACATCCTCTTCTCGCTGGCGGAAGAGGGGACGGTGCGGATCGAGGTCTTCGATGCAGCCGGCAGGCTCGTCCGCGAGCTGTTGAACGGGCGGCGCCCCGCCGGCCCGGGCGAGGTCGGGTGGGACGGGTCGGGGACGGATCCGGTGGCGCGCGCGGGCGTCTACTTCATCCGGATGAGCGGACCGGGCGGCGTGAGGTCGCAGAAGGCGGTGCTGCTCCGATGAGGCGGCGCATGGCGCAACTCGCTCCTGCATAGCCTCTGCTCACCCGCCACTCCTTGCCGAGCGTGAGGTCGAGGACAACGCCCGTGTCGGTCTCGCTGCTTCCCGTCGGCAGATCGAGCAGGATCAGTACGCATCCTTCCCGCTCGGACCGGGGGCGAACGCCTCACGCGCCGGCGAGGAAATGTTCCTAGTCGTGTCCTCCAAGCTCCCCGATCGTGAACATCAGAACGAAGAGACCGAGCAACACCGCGATGAAGACGAGGAGCGATCGCTCCCGCCTGCGGATGAACGAGAAGAGCCCGAATATCGAACCGGCGATCGCGGAGGCCGACGCGGCAATCAACGTCCCGGCCATGAGCGGATTCGCGAAGAATGTCTCGCCGCCCCGTTGCCCGCTCGCAATGAGCACCTTCAAGAGGGTGATCAGGATGATGAAGCCGACCTCGAGGATGACCGACCACCAGCCGGACGGCGAGCGGGGGAAGCCCAGGATGCGTAACCACAGGGGGGCGCTCGGCGCCGGGACGAAGGCGGACGGGGAATGAGTGGTCGGTAGTTCGGATTCCACAGCCATCGCGCACCTCCTTCTCAACCTATATCGCCATCTTCTCCTTCAGCGCCTTGAGATCGGCATCGCTGTATCCGAGCTGCGCCAGGACCTCTGCTGTGTGGGCCGACAGGCGCGGCGGGGGAGCATCCACGCTCGCCGGGGTCTTTGAAAACTTCGCGGTCAGGTTGAACAACTTGACCGGGCCGATCCCGTCCTCCTTGACGTCGACGATGACATTCCGGTGGACCGCTTGCGGGGACGTGAGGGCCGCTTCCAGACCGAGGATGTCGCCCGACGGGATCCCCTTCTCATTCAAGATATCCACCCAGTGAAGCGTGCTCTGCTGCGCGAGCTTCTCCTCGATCAGCGGGGTCAGGAGTTTGCGGTTCGCCTTCCGCGTGTCGCGCTCCTGAAAGCGTGGGTCGGTCTTGAGCTCGGGAAGCCCGAGGCAATCGACCAGATCCTCCCACTGTTTCTGCTGATTCGCCGCGATGTTGATGTAGCCGTCCTTCGTACGGAAGGTGCCGGAGGGCGCGGCGGTGAAGTTGTCGTTGCCCATCAGGACGGGTTGCTGCCCGCCGATCAGGAGGTTCGCCGCGACCCAGCCCATGAGCGGCATGATCGAATCGATGAGCGCAATGTCGATGAACTGCCCCTCGCCGATCTTCTCGCGATGATAGAGCGCCGCCATGATCGCGAAAGCAGCGTTCATTCCGCCGACGGTGTCGCAGACCGGGAAGCCGCAGCGGAGCGGGTTCAGCCGCTCGTCGCCGTTTACGGCCATCACGCCCGAGAGCCCCTGAACGATCTGGTCGTAGGCGGGTTTGAAGGCGTCGGGACCCGTCTTGCCGAATCCCGAGATCGCGCAGTAGATGATCTTCGGGTTCAGCTTGGTCATCTCCTCGTACGAGAATCCCAAGCGGTCCATCACGCCGGGGCGGAAGTTCTCGACCACGACGTCGGCCGATCTTATGAGCTTGCGGAGGATCTCCTTAGCCTCGTTGACCTTCAGATTCAGCGTGATCGACTTCTTGTTGGCGTTCTGGGCGAGGAAGCTCGTCCCCATCAGCTCCTTATTGAGCTTGCCCACATTGCCGAGTTTCCGGGCCAGGTCGCCACCGTCGGGGTTCTCGATCTTGATCACCTCGGCTCCGAGAAGCGCCAGGTGCATCGTGGCGAATGGACCGGACAGGACGTTCGTCAGATCGATCACGCGGACGTTTTCCAGGAGTTTCATGCCTCTCCCCCTCCCCTCATCCCCTTAAACGGTCTTCTTGAAATCGACAATCGAACCCGACTTGAGAATGAACCCGGGCAGCTCCCGATTCATGAACGCGCCCACCTGTCTCGCGACATCGAGGAGTTTCTCGAGGTGGATGTCGCGGCGGATCCCCATTCGCTGGAGCGTGTGGACAAGGTCCTCGGTGCTGACGTTTCCGGCGGGAAGCTTGGTGAAGGGACATCCGCCCAGCCCCCCGAAGGCCGACTCAAAGGAGCGCACGCCGGCGTTGAGCGCCGCGTAGCAGTTCGCAAGGCCCAGGCCATAGGTATTGTGAAAGTGGCAGGCCATCTCGACCTGCGGATCGAGCGCGCGGATCGCGGAGAAGAGCTCCTCGACCTGCCGCGGTTGCCCATGACCCGCAGTATCGGCAAGGCTGATATTCCGGATGCCGGCCGCGAGATAATCCTTCACGATACCAAGCATCTTGTCGTGATCGATCGTGCCTTCGAAACCGCAGCCGAATGCCGACTGGACCGATACCTGCACCCTCTTGCCGGCTGTCTGCGCATTCTTCGCCATCGGGATGATCCGCGCGAGGGCCTCGGAAGTGCTCATGCCGGTGTTCTTCATGCTGTGCGTCTCGCTGGCCGAGACCCCCATGCAGAACATCTCGACCCCGCAGACCATCCCTCGATCGAGACCCTTTTCGTTCAGGACGAGAGCGGAAAGGACGACATTCGCGGGCTTCCTGCCCGATGCCAAGAGATCGCTGAAGAGCGAGTCGGTGTCGGCCATCTGCGGGACTTTCTCGGGATTGACGAAGGAGCCGACCTGGATGATGTCGATTCCCGATTCGAAGAGTCCCTCGATCCAGCGAATCTTCTCCTCGTGGGGGACGACGGCTCTTTCGACCTGCAGCCCGTCTCGCGGGCCGACTTCGTGGATCAAGATACGGTCGGTCATTCGAGTGAGTCTCCAACGCTTTGCAGCCCAAAGAGATGCCCCGGGAAGGCCGCAGCGGGCGGCGGGGCCGCCGGGCATCCCGTCCGGAGCGCGGCCCGCACGGGGGAGTATAGGG
>CAZNRY010000092.1:0-16330 GCA_964575675.1 uncultured bacterium | reverse complement strand
GAACTTCGACCACTGCCCCCTTCGGCGGGAGGTTGACCTCCATCGCCTGCGGGGCCCGGAAGACCGTGGTCACCATGAAGAAGATCAGGAGCAGGAATGCAATGTCGACCATCGGCGTCATGTCGAGGCGAATCGACACGCGACGCTTCGGTCGATGTAGGCCGACCCCTTTCTTCTGGGGTCTGTCGCCAAAGTCCATCCCGCCCATCGCCTACCTCCTCTTCCGGTCGGTCTTCAGGTCCGTCATCAGGTTGAAACGGTTCGTGTTCGTCGCCTGAAGAGCATCCATGATGTCGGCGATGTAGCCGTAGTCCGTCTGCTTGTCCCCTTTGACGATGAGCCGTGCGCCAGGCCGCCTGCTGCGGGCTTGAATGATCGCCGCCTCGAGCTCCTCGCGCGGCACCTCGCCCGCGGCCCCTGACTCGTCGCCGATGAAGAACCGTCCAGACTTGTTGGCCGTCAGGACGATGATCATGGTTTCCGGGACCTTGATCTCGGATGTCGAGGCGGGCAAGGCCACGGAGATCTCCTCCGGCGGCTTGAACTGGGTCGTCGACATGAAGAAGATCAGCAGGAGGAATGCCACATCGACCATGGGCGTCATGTCGATGCGGATCCCGATGCGCTTCTTAGGCCTTCCCACGTCCCGGCTCCTTCTGGTGCTGCAAAAGCTGCACAACCTCGTAGGTCGTCTCGTCCATCAAGTAGTTGAAGCTGTCGACGCGGTTTGTGAAGTAGTTGTACATGACGATGGCGACGATTGCCAAGAAGAGACCGCCTGCCGTGTTGATCAGCGCTTCGGAAATTCCGATGGCGAGCTGGATGGCGTCCGGCGCGCCGCTGTGTCCCATGGCCTTGAAGGAGCGGATCATGCCAATCGTCGTGCCAAGGAGGCCCACCATCGTCGCGACCGACGCGATGGTGGAAAGGGCGATCAAGTTCCGCTCGAGGAGCGGCGTCTCGAGCGCGTTGGCCTCCTCGATGGCCCGCTTCGTCTCGTCGATGACTTCGTCCTGCGGCAGGGAACTGCCCTGTAGCATGTGGTAGCGCTCCAGGCCGGCACCGACCACGTTGGCGAGGCACCCCCCCTGCTTCTTGCACACCGTGATTGCATCGGGGAGCGAGCGGGCGTCAAGGCTCTTCTTCAGGCTGCGGGTGAAGTGGCTCATGTCTCCCCTTCCCTGCGCCCTCTTCAGTGTGATCAACCGCTCCACGATGAAGGTGAGCGCGATGATCGAGAATGTCATGAGGACGGGAACGAGGGGGCCTCCGAGCTTGATGAAGTCGGGCAGCATGTATTGATAGATTGCGTAGGAAACCAGCACTGCTCCGACCAGGATCGGGATGAACACATAGCCTTTCATTTCATTCCTCCGTTGGCACGCCTAGGACTGCTGCTCGCTCCGGTCGACCCCGGTCAGCGCATCGTCCACGCTGTCGAAGGTCTCGAACACAAAGTTGAGCTTCGTGATCAGAAACAGGTTCTTGATGCGCTTTCCGATCTGCGCCAACCGCAAGAACCCTTCACGGTTGCGGCAACTCGTGTGCAGCGCAACCAAGGTTCCGAGACCGGCGCTGTTGATGTACGACACGTGCCCGAGATCGACGACGATCTTGGGCACGCCCTGCGAGATCGTCTCTTGGATCGCCCGCTCGAGCTCACGGGTTTCTTCGCCGCCGCTCAAATCTTTGCGGGGTGTCAGGACTTGGATCTCTCCGCGCTTCATCTTGTCCAGGCTCATCGCGTCTCCCCCCTTCGGGCCACTGGCCTATTTCCCGGCCGCGGGTTTCTTCGCACCCTTGATCGCGTCGATCAACTTCTTCGCCCCAGGGTGACCCGGGGTGATTGCCAAGGCTCTCTCCGCGGACGCAAGCGCCTGCTCCAATTGCCCCTGAAGCGCCTGAGCTTGGCCAAGCATCGTCCAGCCGTCGGGGTTCCCTGGGTCGGCTTCCATCGCCTCCTTCAACACGGTCGAGGCTTGTCCATACTCTTTGAGTTTAAGGTAGCAGAAACCGAGTCCTCGTAGCGCCCCCGCGTTCTTGGGATCCTTCTCCCGGACGATCTTGTAGACCTTTACCGCCGCGGGGAACGAATCCGCCGCAACCAGGGCCTGTCCAAGAATGGTCAGGCCGGGCATATAGTCGGGCGCCAGCCGGCCGGATTCTCGGAGGGATCTGATCGCCTCCGGAAATAGAGGGGGCTTCAGCTGCATGAAGGCGATTCCCATGTTCAGCCACGCCCCGGCGTTCGTCGGCGCAAGCTGGACGGAGCGCTCGAACTGAATCACGGCGGAGTCCGGATACCCCTGGCCGAGCTCGATCAACCCCAGGGAGAAGTAGGCGTCGGCCTGGGTCGAGTCCATCTTCAGCGCGCGCAGGAGGTTCTTCTCAGCCGGATCATAGTCCTTCGCGTCAAGTTGAATCTGCCCGATGCGGACGAAGTCCAGGGCCTCGAATTTCGTTGAGTCCGTGACGGTGGAATAGAGGCGCCCCGCCGTCCCCCTCTCCCGGTTCAGGAAGGATGCCCGAGCGAGGGTAATGCGTACGGCGACATTCGTACTGTCGATCTTGAAGGCCTGCTGTGCGGCCTCGAGGGCTTGCTTGTTGCGCTTCGTCTTGAGGCACGCCTCGGCAAAACCCGCGAATCCGACCGAATCATCAGGCCGGAGCCTCGAGTAGGCCAGAAAGGCGGTCGCCGCCTCCTCATTGCGGTTGGCCAGGGAGTAGAGGGAAGCCATGTCCTTCACAGCCGCCGCGTACGTCGAGTCCATGCGCACGGCCTGCTTGTACTGCTCGAGCGCGTCGTTGTAGCGCTTCTCCTCCTGGTAGAGAACCCCGAGTCGATGATGGACCGGGGCGGTGACCATGAGCCCTGGGGTGGCCAGCGCCTTCTCATAGGCGTCGATTGCCCCCGTTCGATACCCGCGCTTCGTGTAGATCTCCGCCACGAGTGTTCCATAGTCGGGATCGTTCGGATTGATGTTGAAGGCGGTCAGGGCATTCTTCTCGGCCGCGAGGAGGTCGTCCTTCTTGAACTGGACCAGACCCATTCCGTAGCGGTAGAGATCCTCCCTTTCCTTGAACCCCTTCTTCTTCGCGCCCTTCTCCAGAAGGTTCATTGCATCGTCGAGCTTCCCGTCCTCGATCGCGATACGGGCAAGTCCGTACTGGGCTTCCCATAGGTTGCCCTTCTCCCGCAGCGCCTGCTCGAACTCCTGTTTCGCCTCGGCATACCGCTGCAGGCGCATCACCACAAAGCCGAGGCCGACGTGGGCCTCGGGGAAATCGGGACTCCCCGTCTCCTTGTTCTTCTCGATGATGGCCTGCCGGTAGAGGGGTTCGGCATTCGCGTAGTCGGCCTGCACCGAGAGCAGCTCGCCAAGACCGTAGTGGGCCCGGTAAGCCTGATGCTCGTTGGTGATCGCCTCGGTGAAGTAGTTGCGGGCGTCGTCGATGCGGCCTTCCTCGAGGGCCTTCAGCCCCAATCGAATAGGATCGTCTTCATAGCGATAGCTCTTCTTGGCCGCCACGGCGACGAGAGGAATCGCGATCGCAAGGACGAGGGCGATCACGCCGGTAGCCGCTCGCCGGTTGGAGCGAAGTCTACCGCGGTCGAAGCGTTCGAGCATGCGGTTCGACTCTCTTTCTGCCCGATTCAGCGGGCGTCAGCCAATCCTGTCGATCGGCTTGCTTGTCAGCTGGATCTCCCGTGGGACCGCTCGGGCGGGAAGGAACCCCTCCCGCTCGATCAGCCGTTGCCCCCGGCCGCTGTGCATGAATGAGACGAATCCCGAAGCCGTCGGACTGCAGTCCTGACGGCACGCAACGTAGAGATAGTGAAACAGGGGGTACTCCCCCGCCGCAACAGCCACTTGCGTCGGCTCGGAGGCCGGCGAACTCCGCTTCCCCACAACAGGGAGCGCTTGGACCCCGAGGCGGCCGAGCCTCTCGGGCAGCGCCAGCGTACTCGCGAAGCCGAGTCCGCCGGGATCCTGAGCGACAGCCTGAGCCACCCGGATGTCGTCCTCTTGCCAGTAGACGCTCGCCGAAGCCGTGTCGGGAATCTCCAGCTGCGCGGTCAATGCGCTCCATAGCCCCAAGTTCGGATCGGGAGCGTAGAGCCGCAGGCGCGACGCCCTTCCCGACGGAAACCACACCGTCCTCTGCCCGGCCATCACCCTTCGGAGGTCGTCGAGGTGCAGGGAATCCGCCCCGAACCCGAGGGCAGCGAGGACTGCGATCCCGCCCAAGGCGATCGGATAGCTCATCGCCGAATCACCCACGGCGCGGACAACAGCCTCCTCTTCCGCCGTGAGCGGGCGGCTGAGGAACGCGACGTCGGCGTCGCGGTTGATCAGATCTTGCAGAGCGTGCTTCGTCCCGCCGGGGTTCACGCGGAGGCTCACTTGCGGATAGAGCTTGTGATACTCCTCGGCGAGCCGCGGGATCAGGATGGGGGCAAGGTCAAGTCCCGCGAGAACTAGCGAGCTCCGAGAGGCATCCTGGGGCATCGGGACTTTTCCGGGGATTCGGATCGCCGGGGCAAAACGAAATAGGAGCAGAAGCAGGACGATCGCCCCGTAGAAGTACCAGCGGGCGCCCAGAATCCGGTCGAACGGGCTCTTGCCGCCCGCTCCGCTCGACACTCCTCTGGCGTCTCGCCTGCTCATTCCGGCTCCCTTGCCTCTCGGCTCCCCAACCTAGTTGTCTTTACCGGCCAATCTGTTCCCGCATTCCTAGCGGCGACCCACTGAGACGCCGAGGAACGGGACCACCTCGCCGTGGCTGGCGCGGGCACCGATCCCGAGGTGGAGCCTCTCCGTGTAGAAGGGAGAGAGGCGCAGGCCTGCCGAGGCATACCCTCCGGTCTGGTCGGACCCCTCGGCTTGCGTGAGCACCGAGTAGCCGGCCCCAAGATCCAAGCCAAGCCGGCGGTGGATCAGCGGCCGGGTCAGAAGGAGACCCACTTCCTTGTTCGATGCCGCCTGCTCGGCCCCGATGCCGAGGCCAATGGCGACGCCGAGGTCCACTCCTCCGAGATTCCAGATGACTTGCTGAAGCTCCAGGTTCGTCAGGTCGGCATTCTGATTCACGTCCCGCCTGACCATGACGCCCGTTTTCGCCGGGAAGCGGCCGGTCGGATCATGGGCTTCCGCTCTCCGCGCCCGGTAGAGGTTCCCACCCACTTGCTCGCGCTCCGCGCGCGTTCGATTGAGGGTCGCCTCGCTCGATCGGGAGCGCCGGAGAAGGGAGTCGATCTCCGCATCGCGCGCCCTGACCTCCCCCTCGTATCGCTCGGCGCTGGCGGACGCCTCCCCCGTTCTTTCCCTCAACGCTATGACGTTCTCGGAGAGCGGGAAGATCTGCTGGCTCAACCGCTGGCCCCTCACCAGCCCGCTCTCGAACTCCTCGCGCAATCCCTGGAGCTCGGCGAAGGACTGCGTGCTGTCGGACAGCATCCGCTTGAGGTTGCCCGACGTGGCGGTCACAACTGAATCGGCCTGCTCGAGCAGCCTGGCCCCTTCAACCTGGGCCGCCGATCTTTCCGCTTCCTTCTGCGTCGACACCTTGACGCCCCGCGTATCCAGATAGAATTGTCCGGCAGCGATGAAAAGGGCGGTGATCACCGCGACGTCCAGGATGTGCCAGAGATGCTTCTTCCGAAGATGGAATTCCGGCTTGGGGAGTTCTTCGAGTGGCACGCGACTTTTCCTCCCTCAGCGCTTTGGCAGTGCGTCGCGGTTAGGGAAATCACCCTTGCCGGTCAGCAACGCGTTGTTGTTCCTGTACACACCCGGCCGGAGAACCCGATCGGCAAGGTCCTTGTCCGAGGCGATCTCTCCCTCAAGGCGCCGCGTCTCATCCTCACGCTGGGCGATCAGATCCCGGAGGGAGTCAACGGTGGCCTGAAGCACGGTAAGCCGCTCCGAATGAACCCTTGATCGCCCCTCCGCCTCGGAGAAGACGACCCGCAGAGACTCGGATTGCGCCTCAAGACCGGCGATCTCCGTTCGATCAGCCGCCTCGAGAACCCGGAGGCTGTCAAGGATCACGCCCATCTGACCGAAGCGAACCGTGAATGTGTCGCCGACGGCCCGCAGCAAGGAGATCCGCACCCCCATCTGCCGGGACTGCGCGAGCAGCTTTCCGCGTGAGACCTCAACGGTCTTGCGATCCTCCGCGATCTTGGAATCGATCAGCTTGGCCATCGGATCCACCTTCTTCGCCTCGAACCACCATACGGCGATGAGCGGGATGACCAGAAACCAGCTCCGGGCGAAGAGGGCGCGAAGGAACGGGTTGCCTTCCGCTCTCTCTCCCCAGGCTTCTTCACTATCTTCTGAAAGGCGCGAAGGCATCGCTGCTGACCTCCATGAGCCGCCGCGCAGCGGCGCAAACAGAACCTACCCTCAGGCCTCGCAAGGCCGTGCCGAGATCCCTTTCGGGGCTCGGTGGCCTTGCTGCGACCCGAGGCCAATCGTGTGGCACCGGCTGAACCCTAGCGACCCATTCCCGTTACAAGGCGGGAATGAAGCGCTGTCCAGGGACGTACCGTTCCCAAGCAGGAGACAAGGGTCGGCGGAACAGCGGGGCGGACGAAGCGCCAAAGCGGCCCAACCACCTGATTTTCCAAGGCAGTACCGGCCGTCCGAGATCCCCATCGCGCACCCATGACACCCACCTCCCGGCAAGCCCTAGTGTCAAGGCGAACGGAGGCTCAAGACAAGAGGAATTTACGTTCCCGGGCACGGATGCGGCAGAACGGGTTCAGCGCGCGAGGACGAGTCGCCTGCCCGCCCGGCTGGCCCCATCGACCCGAAGCTCGCCGAAATAGACCCCGGCCGGGAGCTCGCGGCCCTCCCCCTCGACCGCACGCCAGACCCACTGATGGGTGCCGGCCCCGAACAGGGCCTCTCCCATCCGTCCAACGAGGCGACCGCTCAGGTCATGCACGAGGATGTCCACCTCGCGCTCAGGGCCGACGGGCAGCCTGAAGGCGATGCGGGTCTCAGGGTGGAAAGGATTCGGCGCGTTGGGAAGGAGCTCGAAGTTTGCGGCAGCCGAGGCGTCGGCGACCGCGGCCGGCTCCGCCTCGACGGTGACCCACACCGGGGCCGACCAAGCGTAGTCGCCGTCGACCTGGTGCGCCCGGGCGAAGTAGTAGTGCTGCGATCCGTCGGCCAGGCCGAACTCGAACGACCACGTGAGCACCGTCCCGATCTCGATCTTCGAGGCAATGATGACCCCGTCCTCGAACACATCGACGTAGTTGAAGAGGCTCGTCCCATTCAGAGATCGCGCCACGCCGGTGATGGTGATGTGCTGACCCGTCATGATCTCTTCTCCCATGATGGCGCCGTTCACGTAGAACTCGAGCGTCATGCGGTCATCGGGAGGGAAGATCTCCTCGGTGAAGAACCGCCGCCGGCGGAGCGCATCGAGGATGTCGGCTCGGGTCAGCGCGTCCGCAAGGATGCCGGTTAGATAGATTCTGAAGCCCGCGTTCGGATTCTGCTGATCGCCCCAGTGCCCCTCGTGGTTGTCCTGGTTCGCCGAGGGCCCGACGCGCCATCCGTTGTTGAGCGCCTGGAGGTACTGGGGCTCGTAGTTGTCGGCGCGCAGCCCGTTGCGGATCTCGATGCTGTTCATCTGGTCGACATACTGGGGATAGAAAGCCAGGTCGTTGAAGTTCGTGCCGTAGCTCGGATTGGGGTGATTGAACTGCCCTACCCCGCCCTGCTGCTTGATGAACTCATAGGTTGCAAGAAGGTTGTCCGTGGGATTCGGGCACCTGTAGAGCACATCGTAGATTGCCATGTGGTTGAAGTCGTTCAGATTCCCGAACTCCTGCGCGCCGAGCGCCACGAAGACGCCGTCCTGTGTGTAGCTGTCGGCGATCGAGAGGAGACTGTTGAATTCCGAGGTCGTCAACAGGTGGGTGTGCTCGGTCAGGGCCAGCACGTCGATGTTCGCCACATCTCGGGCGTAGGTATAGGCTTCCGCGGGCGTCCCGATCCCGTCTGAATACGCGGTATGCGCATGCAGGTTGGCCACGTAGACGTTGTAACCGGATGCTGGAGCGACGAGGGCCAGCCCAAGGGTGAGCGTCAGGAGGACGGTTCTCGAAGTCATCGCACTTACTCTCCCGCAGGTGAGTTTCGACCTTCCGCTGTCCACTAGAATCATACCGCGCCGGATCGCGGCGGGCAAGGCGGACGCGAGCCATCTACAGCCGCCGGGCGGTCGGGAATGACTCCTGATCCCGGGGCCAGCTAGAGCGGGTCCGTCAGGACTTGGACCGGATCGCCCTTGCCCGCCCCGATCTGCCGGTCGGCGCGTCCGCCATGGGTCGCGATCTCGAGCATGTCGAGGCTTCCGAAGAGGGCGAGCGCCTTTCCTGGAGGGACGTCCTGGTAGGTGCGGGAGAGACGATCGATCATCTTTCCATTCGTGACGATCCGGAAGCGCTTGCCTCTCGTGATCGACTCAAAGACCTCGCGGGAGATGTTCGTGATGATGTTGCCGAAGCTATCGACATGGATGACCTCGCCGGTCAACTGTTCCTGCCAGGCGATCGGTTGAGGGGGATCGCGGCGCACGGGATCCACAACGATGGGACCAACCTCGCTTGGATGCACCCCCTGTGCAAGACGCGCCGCCACGGGGCAGAAGATGTCCCGCCCGTGGAAGGTGTCGCTGATCTCCGGCATGAGGAACTCCTCCCGGACGATCTCGCGGACCTCGCAGGGAGCTTGCGAAGAGTAGATCCTCGAGAACACCCCATTGTCCGGCCCGATGAAGATGTGCTCAGGCGTGTCAACGAGGATGGCCCGCCGCCTTGTTCCCACCCCCGGGTCGACCACGACGACATGAATCGTTCCCGCGGGGAAGAACCGATAGCAGCTTTCGAGCACGAGCGAGGCCTCGGTCAGGTCCTGGGGATGGATCTGGTGGGTCAGATCGACGACCGTAGCCGCGCGGCAGATCTGGTAAATCACCCCCTTCATCGTGGCGACATAGCTGTCGCGCGTGCCGAAGTCTGTGGTGAGGGTGATGATCTGGCTGGGCGGATGCTTCATTGGACCTCCGCGTCGGGGTTCTCCGTCGACTCCCGCAGCCAGGCCAGGTAACCCGGCAGGCAATCAATGACGGGTAGTGCGATCAACTCCGGGATCTCGTAGGGGTGATGTCCGCTCACCGCCTCTCGGAGGCGTGGAAGCAGTCCTCTGCGCGTCTTGATCAGGAGAACGATCTCCGGTTCCTCAACCGTCTCCCCCTTCCAATGATAGACGGAGCGGATCCCCTCCGTGAGGCTGACGCAGGCGGCTAATCGGGAATCGACGAGCAGGCGTGCCAGAGCGCGGGCCTGGTTCATGTCCGACACTGCCGTCATGGCGACGACGGCATCCATCTCGGCGGCGTTCGGCGGGCCCATCGCGGGGCAGACTACGTCCGGACCGCGCAGCGGTCAAGACTGCGTGCGAGGGCGCCGCTGCTCTCAGGGCCGAAGGGGATCCTTCATCCAGATCGTCCATGCCCGATACGGATCTCCGGAAATCTTACAGATGCCGGGCTGCCGACGGCTCCAAGCTCGCGAAACCCCGCCCGAGGGCATCTCGATGCGCAGGGTATCGGTTCCCCCCGACTCCCGCCGAAAACGAAGGTGAATCTCCCCCGCGAAGTCCCGAGGCGCCGGCCCGTCGCTGAACCCCAGCGCCCGGATCTGGCAAGTATTCTGGATCATCCGCGCCAGGGCGTCCGACCGAACGGCGAGGGTCTCGCCGGCCCCGGGCTCCCTCCAGATGCCGCCCGTTGAACGTAGGAAGCGTCGCACGCCTTCGGGGCCTTCCGCCTCGACCCGCACCACGGAATCGCCGGGAGTCGCGAGGACGAGCGCCTCGCGGAGTCGCGAGATCCCGTCCACCCACTGGCGGAAGTTCTCGCTCGAGATGAGCGCGACGACATCCCTACCAGCGGGGATGACATAGACGCTTGCCTCGTCTGCCGTCGGGTGGCCGATCCGGACCGCCTGTCTGCGCGTTCCCTGGACGAGCGTCCAGACGGCACGGGGCGGATCGAGCCCCAAGGTCCTGAGGTCCTGACGGTCCGTCGGTCCAAGGAACTCGGTCAGGCCGTCGGATCGCAGCGCCTCGACGGCCCGGGCGAGCTGCGCGGCAGACCCGTCCACGCGCGCTGGGCTGATGAACTCCCAGAAATCGGCGCGATGGCGGACCGCAACAAGCTTCTCCTCCCGTGTCTGGATGAGGAGCGAATCGACGGGGCCGACATCAAGCAGGGCAGCGTTTGGCTCATGAATCACGGCGACGGGAGGACTCAGGTAGCGGCGCGCGAGGAACGAATCGACGATCACGACATGAGGGTTGCTTCCGAGCCGGGCGAATCGTCCGCCGCCGGTCGGGAGTGAATCTCCCAAACCGATCTCAAAGGATCCCCCCCGCCACTTGCAGGCCCAGGTAGCCCGCGGAGGAGCAAGGCCGAAGAGCGCGCCTGCGGTGTCGGGCAACGACCGCATGGGCGAGACACTCGAAGCGACCTTGATCGACTGGGCGAGAAACCGGTCGTCGGCCCGGTCCCGATACGGCTCGACAATCCAGAACCCGTTCGACCCGCGGACCACCCTGACCGAGACGTTCTGCCGTTGGAAGAGGACTTCCCGGACGTCGGCCCTCGGGAACAACTCGGCCGCGGCGGGCGCGGGGGTCTCGGTCATTCTCGACCTGCGTCCGTGAAAGACCATGACTGCGGCGAGTCCGACGAGCGCAAGCAGGAGAACGAGCCGGACCGGCGAGAGAATGCGGCGTCTCATCCTAGCGTCGCCGGCCCCAGAGCCAGAGCCCGACGCCGAGGAGAAGCAGCGGCAAGGCGATCTGAAGAAGATAGAAGAGTGTCCTCATCCCGGCGAGACCGATCCGAAGCGGCGTGCCCCGCTGATCGACCGGCGGGATCTTCAGCAGATACTCCCTGCGGGCGAGCCAGTGGAACGACCGCAGGGCGAGCTCCCGGTTCGAGAAAAGGTCCAGAAACTGAACCGAGAGCCAGTCCGTGTCCCCAACGACGAGCAGCCTCGCGTACGGCTTCTCCCGCTCGCGGGTCCCTTCCCCACCCTCGGGAGCGCCCGGGATCTCCCATTCCTCGACGACCGCGAGCGGACGGACGGATGCCTCCCCCGCGGGGACCTCGCCCGGCGCATCGCTGCGGGCGAGGCGCGCCTCCGCCCCGCTGCGGAGCAAGACGGCCCCATCGATTCCCCAGAGCGCCTCCTTGCTGACGCCAACGGTTCGCACGCCGGGAAGGACCGCGTAGCCCATGCCCGCCGCCACGATCGGATGCGCCGCATAGTCCGTCACCACAACGACCCGCGGTCCCAGCCCCAGACCGCGCGTGGACGGACTTTCATCGTAGACCTCGAGGCTGTCGAGCAAGATCCCCTTCGATCGGAGCAGGTCCTCGATCCCGCAGATCGTGGCGGGCTCGAGGCCCACGAACATCCTCCCCCCCTTCTCCAAGTACCGGCCGATTCTGTTGATCTCCGTGGGCAGAAGCTGCCTTCGCGGGCCGACGAGGGCCAGCGCCGCGGCGTCGGCCGGCACATCTTCCTCGTACAAGCGGATCTCGACGGGTTCGTAGCCGGAAGCGCGAAGGGCGCTCCCGAGTTTGCCCAGACCGGCTCCGCTACCGTCTCCTAGAGCCCTCTCCCCGTGTCCCGTCACGAAGACGATCTTCGACCTCCTCGGATTCTCGGCGCGCAGAATGGCCTGGGTGATCCCCTGTTCGGAAAGCTCCCCGACCTCTTCGGTGACCTGACCCGCGCGCACGAGGACGAACGAGGCTCGGTGCAACCCCAAGGCCCGCGCCTCGTCGGGCTGACGGTCGGGATCGAGCATCCGGACGCGCACGCGGGGCTCCGTGCGCCGATAGACATCCAAGAGGTCGAACGCCCGCGCCCGCTCGGGACTCGTCTCGCGGTAGACGCCGATCAACTCGACGGGGCCCTTCTCCGCCGAAAGAACCCGCCGGCTCGCGGCGCTCAGGCTATTCAGGCTCCGCCTCGTTACATCCGCGCGGATCGGTATCCGCTCGAGCACGATTGACCCGACGAAAAGGACGATCGCGGCGAGGATCCACGTTGTCGCGGGACCCGGCTCGGCGACACGGCGGGCTCGAATTAGCAGGAAGAGGAGCTCCTTGCGCCCCCGGTAGAGAAAGATCAGAAAAGAGAGAATCGCTCCCAAGAGGAGGAGTCGCGGCAGGTAGGATCGCGGCCCCGCCAACGAGCCGAGCGCGGCCGCGAGCGCCGTCAGGAACAATGCAACGAGGAAGAGCGGGAGCAGGCGCGCGCCGCCGGTCATATGCCCCTCCAGCGGAGAAGGTCGAGGGAACGCAGCGCGAGGGCGAGCCATAAGAGCGTCCCGCCGAGGAAGAACGCTACGTGCCTGAGATCGATCACCCCCCGTGTGAAGTCCTCGAACCGATTCAGGACGGCGACGTAGTCGAGTAGATGCGCCAGCCCGGGGCTGACGGCCTGCGTCACGCTCGGTCCAAGACCGAGGAGAAGAAGCACCCCCAAGGTCAGCACTCCTGCCTCAACCTGGCTCTGCGAGAGTGCCGAGATCAGAATGCCGAGGGAAACCATGAACATCCCAAGAAGGATGAGACCGAATGTTCCGACCGCTGCAGATCCCCAATCCGGCGTGCTCAGGAGGGCCAGGAAAAGCCCGTGGATCGGAACGATCGCCAGGAGCGCTGCGAGGGAGAAACAGGCCCCCGCGAACTTCCCGACGATGATGTCGCTGGCGCGCAGGGGTAGAGAGAAGAGCATCTCGAGGCTTCCGCTCCGCCGCTCTTCGGCGATGCTGCGCATCGTCAGCAAGGGAATGAAGAAGAGGAGGACCGATCCCAGATTGAAGAGGTATGGCCGAACGACCCAGTCGCTGACGTGGAGCCCGATCTCGCCCGGTCTCACCTGCGCGCTCTGCGCAAGGCTCAACCCGGCCTGCCGGTAGCGGATCAGGAGTCCGACGAAGACCAGCCCCGCCACCAGGGCGAAGACCGCGGCGATCGTCCAACCGACCGGAGAGGCGAAGAACCCGTGGGCCTCGCGTCTGGCCAGGCCCAGGGCACGGGCGGCACGTCTCATCAGTCATCCCCTCCGAGCGTCAGGCGGCGGAATACGTCCTCCAGCCGGGCCGTTCCGCTTCGCCACTCGAGGACCGTCGCCCCTTGCGCCATCAAACGCCGCAGTCCTTCTTGACCCTCGCGCTCTCCCCATGGCGCATCGATCTGCCAGACCCCGGATTCGGGCGTGGGCGCGACGACCGCCCGTTCGTCTCCCGGGTCGGGCGGCGTTGCTGCGCGGACCCTCGCCACGACATGACCGGCGCCCCCCTCGGCATGGACCAGCCGATCGGGGCGGTCCATCGCGACGAGGCGCCCGCGGTGCAAGATCATCACGCGGTCGCAAACCTCGATCGCCTCCGGGAGGATGTGGGTCGAAAGCAAGATCGCGCGCTGCTTCCCGAGGGTTCGCAGAAGCTGCCGGAACTCCCGGATCTGGTTCGGATCAAGTCCCGACGTCGGCTCGTCGAGGACGAGCAGTTCCGGCTCGCCCAGCAGCGCCTGAGCCAGCCCCACGCGTTTCCTGTAGCCGTGCGAGATCGAGCGGGCGGGTCTCTCCCATACATCATCCAAATCGAGCTTCTTGCGCACCCGCTCCAAGGCGGGCGACGAGGGGGCGGCATCGATCCCCTTCATCGAGGCGATGAAGGCGATGTAGCCGCGCACGGTCATCTCGCCATAGACCGGCATCTGTTCTGGGATGTAGCCCAAACGGGCGCGGGCGGCCGGCCCCTCGCGCAGGACATCGAATCCTCCCAGGCTCACCCGCCCCAGCGTCGGGATGAGG
The DNA here is from genome assembly GCA_964575675.1 of uncultured bacterium. GTDB lineage: Bacteria > Eisenbacteria > RBG-16-71-46 > CAIMUX01 > VGJL01 > CAZNRY01. The sequence continues at coordinate 2,406 of CAZNRY010000092.1, read as the reverse complement.
CTTCCCGTCAGCATCCGAAGGGTTGTCGTCTTTCCTGCGCCATTCGGGCCGAGGAGGCCGACGACCTCGCCGCGGTCAACGCGAAACGAAAGCTGATCGACGGCGCGGATGGCGCCAAAGTCCCTTGTCAGGTCCTGCGCCTCGACCGGCGGGGCGCAGGCGCTCTCGTCGACTCGATCCATCCTCCCGCCCTTCTTCCAAGGCCCCGGCTGCAGCCGGATTTCGTCTTGGCCCGACGGCGTCCGGCGGCTTACTGCGCCCACCGGCCGTGGCTCTCCCCAAAGCCGATCGCCTTGTCCCAGCAGCGCCGAGCCCCTTACACTACCAGGCAGACGCCGGTTCAGTCCGCTGCGCCGGCGACCGATCGAATATCAGGGGGTCCAGTGGAGTCTATGAGAGCGTGCCGTCTAGGAGCAATGAGGCAGACATGCTTCCGTCTGCTCCTGCCCATCCTCTTGTTCGCCGGAACGAGTCCCGCTCGCGCCGCCAACGAGCCTCTGTTCCTGCGTCCGCCGGAACTCGAACCGCTCGTCTCCTTCTGGATCGAGGTCTTCACCCAGATCGACGGCAGTTCCACAATCGTGCACGATGAGGATGACCCTTCCCTCCGCTACGAAACGGTCGGGACAGCCGGCTTGAACGAGCGCGCGCGGCGGGATTTGGTCCGGGAGCGCCGCGTCCACTATGTCAAGGTTCTCGAGAATCTGGCCCTGCGTGCTGCCGAGCGGAGAAGCGACGAGGAGAAGCGTGTCGCCGCCCTCTTTCCGGCTGGTTCGGGCCCCGCGCGTTTTCTCGAGGCCGCCGGAAAGGTCCGCTCGCAGAGGGGAATCCGCGATCAGTTCCGCGATGGCCTGGTTCGTTCGGGCCGATGGAAGCCGACCGTCGAGGGGATCCTGACCGCCTACGGCATTCCGGTCGAGCTCGCCGCCCTTCCGCACGTCGAGTCTTCCTACAACCCGGACGCAACCTCGAAGGCGGGGGCAGCCGGCGTCTGGCAGTTCACAACGGGAACCGGCCGCCGCTACCTCCGCATCGATCGATATGTGGACGAGAGGCGGGATGTCTATCTGAGCACCCACGCGGCCGCGCGCTATCTTCAGGGGGCCTATGAGAAGCTGGGCTCCTGGCCGCTGACCGTAACTTCGTACAACCACGGGGTTGACGGCATCCTCCGGGCGCGCCGCGAGGTAGGCTCGAACGATCTCGTCCGTTTGATCCGGGAGTACGACGGCCCGTACTTTGGATTCGCATCGAAGAACTTCTACGCCGAGTTCCTTGCAGCGCTGGAAGTCCTCAAGCAGTCGGAAGGCCACTTCGGTCCCCTCCAGCTTGCCCCGCTCGAGGAGGTCGACCGGTTCGTGCTCCCAGGGCCGGCGCGCCTCTCCTCACTCTCACGAGCGTTCCTCACAACCGAAGAGGATCTCTCTCGTCTCAACCCTGCGCTCCTTCGCCCCATCGTTGAGGGGCGCGCAGCCGCCCCCGCGGGCACGATCGTGAACCTCCCGACGAACCGTGTCCCCGACATTGCGGCCGCCTTTGCCTCCCTGCCCCCTCCGGCCCGCAAAGACCTCGTCGACCCAGGAAACGAATACAGCGTTCGCCTCGGCGACACACTGGGCAGCATTGCCCACCGCCACGGCGTGAGCGTCGCGGCCTTGCAGGCGGCGAATGGGCTCGGGACCTCGACGAGGATCCGACCGGGGCAGAGGTTGGCGATCCCGGAAGGGGCGCAATAGCATCCCCGTTCCTTGACACGAAGCGCCCGGTTCGGTGATTCTGCCGCTGTTTCACGCTTGATCCATGCTTGACGAAGGAGGGTTCAGTGGGCGCAGAAGGCATCACGCCGCGCATTGTCGATTTCTCCCGATGGTATCAGGACGTCATCCAGCGCGCCGAGCTGGCCGACCATTCTCCCGTCCGCGGCTGCATGGTGATCCGGCCTAACGGCTACGCGATCTGGGAGAAGATCCAGCAGGCGCTGGACGGAATGATCAAGGAGACCGGGCACCGGAACGCCTACTTCCCCCTATTCATCCCCGAGAGCTTCATTCGCCGCGAGGCCGAGCACATCGAGGGGTTCGCTCCCGAGCTGGCCGTCGTAACCCACGCTGGCGGTGAGAAGCTCGAGGAGCCGCTCGTCGTGCGTCCGACCTCCGAAACGATCATCTACAGCATGTTCGCCAAGTGGGTGCAGTCGTACCGCGACCTTCCCCTCCTGATCAACCAGTGGGCCAACGTCGTTCGCTGGGAGCTGCGACCGCGACTGTTCTTGCGAACGACGGAATTCCTCTGGCAGGAAGGCCACACCGCCCACACGACGGAAGAGGAAGCGGAAGAAGAGACGCGCAAGATGCTGGGCGTCTACAAGACCTTCGTCGAGGAGTATATGGCGTTGCCGGTATTTGC
>CAZNRY010000091.1:14493-16772 GCA_964575675.1 uncultured bacterium | reverse complement strand
CGCGCTGCATCGCGCCGATCGATCCCATCCCGCGGTAGGCCTTGTACGTCCGTCCTTGGTAGAGCACCGTCTCGCCCGGGCTCTCTTCCGTCCCGGCGAAGAGCGAGCCGATCATGACGGCCGACGCGCCCGCGGCGAGCGCCTTCGTGATGTCGCCGCTGTACTTGATCCCGCCGTCCGCGATCACGCGCACACCCGCGCGGCCGGCCTCCTCGGCGCAGTCCAGGATGGCCGTGATCTGCGGCACGCCGGCGCCCGCGACCACGCGCGTCGTGCAGATCGCGCCCGGTCCCATCCCGACCTTGACGATGCTGGCACCCGCCGCGATCAGGTCGCGCGTCGCCTCTCTTGTCGCAACGTTGCCGGCCATCAGGTCCGTCTCGGGGAACCGCGCCCGCACCCGCTCGGTCATCTTGAGCACGCGGGTCGAGTGTCCGTGCGCGCTGTCCACGACCAGCAGATCGACCCCTTTCGCCACGAGCGCGTCCGCGCGATCCATCGTGTCGCCCGAGGTTCCGATCGCCGCGGCGACCCGAAGCCGTCCCTGCTCGTCCTTGCAGGCGTTCGGGTACTGCAGCTTCTTCATGATGTCCTTGACCGTGATCAACCCGCGTAGCCGGTAGTCCGCATCGACGACCGGCAGCTTCTCGATCTTGTGCTTGTGGAGCAGCTCCTTCGCCTCATCGAGCGTCGTCCCGACCGGCACGGTGATCAGGTTCTCGTGCGTCATGACCTGCTCGATCCGAAGCGTGAAGTCCCCGATGAAGCGCAAATCCCGGTTGGTCAGGATCCCGACCAGGATCCCGTCCTTCGTGATCGGCACGCCCGACACGCGGAACTTCTCCATCACGGCGACCGCCTCGCTGATCACCAGATCGGGCGGCAGCGTGACCGGGTCCGTGATCATCCCGCTCTCGGACCGCTTCACCCGCTCGACCTCGGAGGCCTGCTCCTCGATCGTGAGGTTCTTGTGGATCACGCCGATCCCGCCCTCGCGCGCGAGCGCGATCGCGAGGCGCGACTCGGTCACCGTGTCCATCGCGGAAGAGAAGAGCGGGATCCCGATGCGAAGCCGGGGCGTGAGTTGGACTGCGGTATCGACCTCGCCGGGCAGAACGTCGGACTTGCGGGGAATCAGCAGGACGTCGTCGAAGGTTAGACCTTCCCCCACGACGCGCTCATGCATGGCACCTCCCGATGGAATCAGGAACCTGCTTTGCCGGACGTCAGACGGATCGTGCGCTTGGTCTTGCGCTCCCAGAGGATCCCCTCGTAGGGGGAGAAGTGATAGTTGATCCCGAAGCGGATCACGGCGAACGAATCGTTCCCGCCGAGCATCGACGGGAAGTCGGTCTCGTTCGCGGAGAAGAGATAGTGGAACTGCGTCGTGGCGTGCAGCGTCACGTGCGAGGCCAGGCGCTTCTCGACTTCCATCCCGGCGAACACCCCGGGGTCGACCCCGCGAAGGAAGAGCTGCGTCTCGGAATCGCGGATGCTCTTGCCCGCGTTCTTGTAGTTCCAGCGGTACATTCCGACGCCGCCCCCGAGCTTCCAGTCGAGGCCGAGAGCGTCCGAAAAGTGCCGGTAGCCGCCGAGGGTCCCCGACATGACCGTCAGGACCGTGTCGGCCTTTTGCTTGTACGCGTTCCAGCCGAAGCCGAACTCGCCCACCCCGACCCAGTCGTCGCTGAACCGGTAGCGGAAGACGGTCTGCATGGAGGGCCGGATGTAGGCGTCCTTCGAGGCATCGTTGTCGCCCGTGAAGCGCATGATCCCCATGTCCACGCCGAAGGAGCCGAAGTTCTTGAGGGACTGGAAAACGGACTTCGGCGGAGCGGCCGGTTCGCTGACCGGGCCCGTAGGCATGGAGCCGGTATCCTGCGCCTGCGCCCGTGCCTCGCCCACTCCCAAACAACCCACCACCACCGCCACCAGCGGGACCCACCCGAGTCGCATTCGTGCCTCTCCTTGCCTTGCGGCCTGCCCCGGCGGCTCCCCGGTCGCCGCGCAATCGGTCAGGATCTGGTCAGGGGACTTGCCAGACGATAAGATCCGGGCCCGGGGGGTGTCAAGGACGAGCGCGACCCGCGCTTCCGAGCGACAGCACCGGCCGCGTGCCGGTGTGTCGTGCCGGGCTCACCGAGCAACCAAGATCTTCCGGCTCTGCTCCCCGCCTGCAGTGCGCAGGCGATACAGGTACACGCCGGAGGGGAGCGCGCGTCCGGCCAGGTCGGTCGCGTTCCAGGCGACCCGGTGGAAGCCGGCCTCCTGCGGGCCGT
>CAZNRY010000091.1:0-14393 GCA_964575675.1 uncultured bacterium | reverse complement strand
GACCGTGCGATAGGAATGGAGGGTCCAGCCCTCCTGAGCGGGCTGCTCGAGCACAAGGAAATCCCTCTCCATTTCGGGATCGAACAGGGTGATCGCCACCACCGGCTGAAACGCAATGTCCAGGTGGTATCGGAACACCTCGAAGTCGACCTGGATATCGACGTGGCCGTTGGGCTCGACCGGCACCGCGGTCTCGACCCAGATCGTTCCGTCATCCGCCGTTCCGTCCAGGTACATTTCCATCGAGTGTTCGCCGTGATAGGCCTCGCCGTTCGAGTGATTCACGTAGAAGCTCTTCGGACCGGGGTACTCGAACTGCTTGGGCACGTCGAAGTCGGCGTGCCAGGCGAAACGACCGGCATGCTCGAAGCTCTCCCTTCCGGCGATGTACTCATGCTGATCGGCGACGAGAAAGGTGCGCACGGCGGCATTGTTCGTCTCGTCCGTCTCGAAGATGGCGCCCTCGAAGTCGGCCACCACGTAGATCTCGGAGAGGCCGCGACGCGCGTTCCACAACACGGATGTCAGTTCCGACCCACCCCCCGGCGCGAGGTAGGGCACGATCCAGATCCCGATCGGCGGGCCGCCCGCCGAAGGCTCTCCGTCATAAAACGCCACCGGGACGTTCCAGACGCCCGCGGCTCCGATGTTGCGCACGACGGCCTGAATGGTGACGGCCTGCTGGGGAACCGGGCGCATCGGAACGAGGCGGACGTCGGCCGGCGAGACCGCCAGGTCCGGGATCGAAGGCGGCGCGGGCGGACCGAGGAACTCGACCACGATGCGCGGGCGCATCCGTTCCAGCGGCGCGAGGGGCGATGCGATCCGGATCTTCGGGTACCAGTGACCGCCGGAAACGAGCTTCAGCGAGAACTCCGTGCTCCCCATCATCCCCTCCTCAACGAGATGCTGGGTCACATCCACGGAGAAGGTCGTCGTGTCCTGGAAGACGTGGGTGCTGATGAGATCAGCGACCGGCCAGTCCCAGAGTTGCGCCGGCTCGCTGTAGGGGTAGTTCCAGGAATCGTCCTCGACATGCCAGAGTTCGACCACCACGCCGGGTTCGACACTCTCAACGAAGAGGTACAGCCGGGCGGAAATCACATTGACGGGGTCGGTCACCTGCGAGATGTCGAACTTGAGCAGGGAGTTCGGGTGCAGACATGAGTCCTTCTGCTTCCAGGTGCCGGACGAGAACACGCGCGCCCAGTCGGTCACGTCATCGCTGTCCAGCACGATCGTGTCGGCGGCGGCCTCAAGCGCGCCTGCGCAGAGCAGGGCGGCGAGTAGACCGATGCACCGAGCGAGTTTCGTCTTCATGGGTGAGCCTCCTTGGTCTTGCTCGATCCGATGCCAGACGCCGGCCGGAGCGAGCCGGCCCGCACCCGGCGGTTACATGGGTTTGGTCGAGGAGGCGCGGGCGATATGGAGAGGTTTTCTGCGGCATGTTTGCGCGCGGGTCCGACTCCTTCGGGGTTGCCACGGGAACGGAAGCTCCCCACAGTAGAGCGGCGGGCGGACAGCGGATCGAGGTGGATCAGTGGACCGGGATGACTCGGCTTTGAGTTCGGCGATTGCGGCCGGAGACCCGGCCGCCGAGGAGGAACTCCTTCTTCGATTCCTCCCCCGGGTACGATGCCTGGTCGAGTCCGCGCTGCATCACGGCCCGGACTGCGCAGATGTCACCTGCGTAATCCTCGAAAACGTCATCGCCGGCCTGCGCCGCGGCGCATTCCGCGGGGAGGCCCGGCTGGGCACCTACATCTACTCGGTGGCGCGGCACAAGATCATCGAGCATTTCCGGCGGCGCCGGCCTGAGACGACCGATCTTCCCGCGGATATTCCGGACCGAGGACCGCCTCCGGACCAGGGGATCATCCAGAAAGAACTCGACTCCGCCATCCGCGAGGCGCTGACCGGGCTCAAGCCGAAATACCGAACCGTCCTCTACCTCTACTTCTACCGAGGCATGACGATCGGCCGGATCGCGCAGTCGTTGCAGGTTCCCCCGCGCCGGGTCAGCGAATGGAAGGACTACGGATTGGGGGTTCTCCGCTCCCGTTTCGGGCGATTGCTGGAACGCTACCGATAATCGGGCGCCGGATGCGACATAACATCAGGGAGCCAGGGACGAGGTGACAGGAATCATGGACTGTAAGGCGATCGAGAAGAGGGGCATCGCGGAAAAGTACCGTGCCGGCCGTCTCTCGCCGGACGAGGGGCAAGCCTATGAGCTGCACTGCCTGTCCTGCGATGCCTGCTTCGCGGACATGGAGCTGGGCACTCGGGCGGCCGAGTGTCTGCGGGCGAACGGGGAGGAGTTCTTCCCCGCCGAGGCCGAGGCGGAGCGGCGCGGGCGATTGCGCGAACACGCCCTGGGGAAGTCCCGGTCCGGTCCGGTAACCTGGCGCTGGGTCGTGCAGCGTCCCGCATGGGCGGGAGGACTGGTCGCCGCCTGCGCGGTCCTCGTCCTCGCCTTCTTCGTGAACGAGAATGCTCAACGCACGCGGGAGTTGAGGGAGCTTTGGACGCCCCGTCCTCATCCGTACATCGCCTCCGAGCTTCGGGGCGGCACCGGATGGGCCGAATTCCAGCGAGGAATCGAGCTGTACCAAGAGGGACGCTACGGGGACGCGGTGGAACCGCTCCGCGTCGCCGCACGGCTGGCGCCGGAGAAGGACGCCGTGCGGTTTTATCTGGGAGTCTCCCTCCTGATGAGCGGCCAGCCCCGGGAGGCCCGCCGCGCGCTCAAGTACGCGGCGCAGCGGATGCCATCCTCCAGCCTCATCCGCTGGTACCTTGCTCAGGCGGAACTCCAGACCGGGCATCTGCGAGAGGCGGAGAGGCTGCTCCGGGAGATGGCGGCCACGCGGGGCATGTACGCTTCAGAAGCCGACTCGCTCCTCGGGAGGATCGCGCAGCGCTCCCGTTGAGAGCCGGCCATCGGACGGAGCACCCGCGCTGATCAGGACGAACGGCGCCCAGAAGAATGGGTGCGCGTAGCTGACCGGCTTCCCGCCCGCATCCCGAAAGACCATCCCACGCAATGTGAACTTGGCCTCCCGTAGCGCATCCGCGGCGTTTTGGCCGGCCGCAAGGTTGGCATAGAAGCGTTCCATCAACGTCGCAGTGGACGCATCGTTGACGCTCCAGAGGCTGACCAGCGCTCGTTCGGCCCCCGCGTAAAGGAAACTCCGGGTGAGACCGAGGAGACCCTCGCCCGCGTAGAATCGGCCGCGGCCCGTCCAGCAACCGCTCAAGGTGACGAGATCGCAGCGCAACGGAAGCGCCAGGATTTCGTAAGCATGGAGGAACCCATCCTCGGGTCCACGGGAACTCGCGGCCAGGGGAATTCCGGAGTATAGAGGGACGGCTTCGTCCACGAATCCGTGGGCGGAGAGGTGGAGGTAGCGAAAACTCGGAGCCAGCGACTTGAACCGCTCCTCGCTGGCCGCGCCTCCAGTCCAGACCGAAGCATCGGGATAGAGCGACGCGATGGCCTGCACCTCCGCCGCCGAAAACGGGAGCCGGCCTGCAGCCGTCACGCCCGCCCCGATCGATCCGGACCTCGCCAAGAGCCCCCCCTCGGCGTCCCCGCCCTCCACTTCCGTGTGCGGATCCCCCATTGCCAGCATGCTTCCCGGCGGGACTTCCCGCGCCCGCGACGGCGCCCCGAGTAGACCCGCCGCGGGGAGATACTCGATCGTGAATCGTTCGTCGAGGAAGCGCGTGGCCGCGAACTCGCCGTAGAGAACCCCGCCCGCCGCCCCCTGCCCCCGTTCGAGAACCAGAACCTCGAAGGGAAGTCGATGCAGCGGGCCGTCGGGAACGATGAAGATCTTGCGGGCTTGCTCCATCAGCGGCAGGATCGGATCGAGGATCTGCTCACGAAGCCTTGCAGCCAGGGCAAGATCAAACTCGAGTGTCCCCAAGCTCAAGGGGGACTCGAACGGCGCCAGGAGTGAGTCGATCTCACGCGAGAGAAGTCCGGCGCTCGCCTCGAGACGTCGGGCCATCACCTGTCCGTCCTTGACGACAAAGCAAAGGGACCCGCGCGGGCCCAGCGCGTACTCGATCAACGCCTCGTCGCGGCCGAGCGCCTGCGCGATCCTCTGGACGTCCGGATTCCGCCTGCCGGGCACGACGGCCCCGTAGCGCGGATCCAACAGGAGAACCTCGGCACGGACCTCGTCCCACTCCTCCCTGGCCCGCGCGAGATCACGGTCGACCGCCTCCATTCGCCGGGGCAGCCGTTCCGGTGCAACGGCGAGCAGGGACCGCGTGGCCTGCAACGTATGGATCCTTTCCTCCAGAGCGCGGTTGCGCGCGGCCAACGCTTCGGGAACGCGAGGCGGCACGGGGATGGGGCTCATCGCCAGAAGGTCGCGAAAGGATCGCGCCCGCGCCCGTTCGCAGATGATGAAGGCCTGATCGGGCCGGCCCAGGTCCACGTGCAGATCGGCGGCCTTGAAGTAGAGCTCGATCCGCTTCTCCAGGTTCGCGGCGCGGAACTCCTCCAGGCGCAGATTGCGTTCCACCTCCTCGACGGCGTCCAGCATCGCCTCATAATGGATGGCGGCGAGTTGGGGGTCGCCGGCGCGAAAAGCGTCGGCCTCGGCCATCTCGCACTGCCAGAGGACTTCGGGATTGCGGAGCTCCACCGCGATTGCACGGGCGGCTCCGGCGTCGGAACGGGCCTCGCGGTCCCTTCCGAGCTCGAGCAGGATTCCGGAGCGACGGGCCAGACCGAGCGCCTCGTGGTTGCGGCGACCGCCCTGCCGGCTGAGCTCCACGGCACGCGTGGAAAGCTCGAGGGCCTTGGAGTGATCCCCTCGCCCCTGGACCCAGTCGGAGAGGATGAGGGCGAGAGCCTCCTCCCCCTCGGCGTATCCGGCCCTCGCCATGGTCTCCATAGCTCTTTCGGCCAGTACAACCGCCCGCGCGGTATCCCCCTCCTGGCAGAGCGCCTCGCATAGGCCGATGCCCGCCTCCCACGATCCGACCTCCGCGCCGATCTCTCGGAGGAGGCCGTCAGCCAGGGCGAACGACTCGCGGGCCCGCGTGAGCTGTCCGAGCTGCAAATGCGCTCGAGCCATGCTGAGCAAGGCCCCCGCGCGTTCCCGCGGATTCACCAGCGAATCCGCCAGGGCGGCCGCTTGCTTCGAGGCGGTCAACGCGGCCAGGGGGTCCCCGAGATGGAGGCAAGCCGACGCGCGACAAAGCAGCCCCGAAACCTGATCCGCCGGATTCTCCAGGACGCAGGCGAGAGCGATGGCCGAATCGGCGCACTCGATCGCCCGATGGTGTTCGCCGACTTGGTTCAGCGCATGCGCGAGATTGGTCAGATTCCAGCACTCCCCTTCGGCGTCCTTCGCCTCCCTCGCCAGGACGAGGGTCTGCCTGAAGGCGAGCATGGCGCCCGCCAGGTCGCCCAGATCGGAGCGGGTCAGGCCGAGATTCGCCAGGATGAGCTGCTGCGCCCCCCGGTCGCCCCTGGCGGACTGGATGGCGAGCGCCTCCTCGAATCCCGTCAACGCTTCGCGGAGTCGCCCGAGCTCACGTTGGACCAGAGCGCTGCGGTTGAGCGCCCAAGCTTCGTACTCCGGGTCGCCCGCTCGGCGAAAGACGCGGCGCGCCTGGCGCCAGGCGGCAAGGGCCTCGCGGGGGCGCCCCGCGTAGTAGTGGACCGTACCCAAGAGGAGCGAGGCATGTCCCAGGTGAGGATCCAGTTTGATCGCGGCCCGCGCCTCGGCCTCAGCCGCATCGAGATCCTTCCGTTTGATCGCAAGGCAGCCGAGACCGTAGTTGACGCAGGCGTTCCGCGGGTCGGCGGCCTGCATGGAGCGCAGGACAGGCTCGACCGCATCCACATCACCCCGGCGGAAGTATGTATCTACCAGCCCGAAGTACGGTCGAGGATCGCGCGGCGCGGTCCGGATCGACCGCATGTAAGCGTCGATGGCGGCGTCAAAGTCGCCACGCTGTCGAGCCGCCTCTCCCTGCGCGAAGTACACACCCTCACGAACGGTCGATCCCGGCCGCTCATGAAGGCGCAGGATCCAGATCAGCGCGAGCGTACCGAGGGCAAGGCCCCCGGCCCAAAAGAGGACGCGTCTTCGACGCATAGCCGGCCGCCTTCACCCACCGGGCGTAACAAACAGGAACCCTGACCCTATGCGCATCCGAAGCGCCGGGCTGAATCCTACCGGTAGAGGATCCGTAAGCGACCCCATGCCGTCTCCCGCGCCGGCGTGGGCTCGCCCGTCTCGAACGCCTGGCTCGCCTCCCAATCGGGAAAGGTCGGAGGCAACTCCCAGGTCCCTTCGCTCTCGGGCTTCAAGAGGCTTGGACAACCGTCGAGGACCTCATCCCCGAGCCGGCCCCATTTCGGAGGATCGCGATGTCGACAACCGGTTTGGATGCTCAACCAGAAGGACCCCGGACCGACCGTCACGTCGACATCAAGGTCATATCGGAAGCAGGGCCGGCCCTCCGGATCGGCACCCACGCGCGTCGTCTCTGCAACTGCGTCCGTGTACGCGGCGATGAGACTGGCGGGGCTGCAAACCGCGTCATCGTAGAATCGGACGTCGAAGCAGGTGACGTGGGACTGACCGGGCTGCCACGCGAGGTAGCCTCCCCACCAACTCGCGCGCACGATCCGCGACGAACCCGCGGAGCAGTCGTTGGCGACTTCGGTCGAGTCCGCCCGAACCTTCTCGCTGCCCAGGACACCAGGTTGGTTGCAGACCGCCTCTCTGGCCGTGTCCCATCGGGCAACGTCGTAGCCGGCACGGCCCTCCGCCGCGACGCCGCCTGCAATCAAGCCGGCCAGGATCATGAACACTGCTGCGGGGCTGTGTAGGCTCTTCATCGCGGCCGCACCTCCGAGCGCGGGCGTCGAGCGGACCCCGGAATGGGGCGTCTCCCGCGCTCTGCATGTCTGCCTGGAGAGAACCGTCGCTGTACGCGGGCCAGCGCCGTCGAATGGGGCCTTCGCGCACTAGGTCCGGCACTCCGGCGCCGAGACCACTCTCTCAACCGCCGGTGATTATCTCACAAACAGGGATATCCCTCAAGACCTGGCTCTCTCCGGAATCGCTGCCTCTCCGGCGGGAGCCCGAGGCCGGCGGGGAGACAGGCTGGCGGGAAAACAGGTCGGCGGGAAAACGGATTTCGACCCTTCTTCTTTTTTCCTCCGTATCCCACCTCATGCCGCGACGAAAACAACGGTCGTCCCGGATCGAACGACGCCAGGTCGCCGGTTCGATGATGCAGGTCCCGCAGATTGACGCTGCACGCACCCCGGGCGCCGAGAGGAGGCAGTCATGAAAGAAAGAACCCTGACGGGACTCGATCCCCAACTGGCATATCTCGTTCTGCTCACGCGGTACGGGCTGAAGCCCTTGAGCCGTTGGGAGGGCCGCCTGGATGACCGGCAGCACAATCTGATCGGCTCCGCGGGGCTGGAGCTGGAACCGATCACCCGGCGCACCCGAATCGGCCGGAAGATCCGACAAACGGTCTTCGCCCGAAACGCCCGCGCCGTGCGTTTGTACCGCGATCGATTCCAGGACACGCCCTTGAGGCAGACCCCGGATGAGATCCGGAAGGAGGGCTGGTTCTTCGGTTATCCGTCCTGCTGCGTGGATGCATTCATCAAGCGGCCCTACGTTCCGAACCGGCTCGCTCCCGAAGATCAGCAGATCCTCTTCCACTGGGCCTGTCCGGACTGCGTCGTCACGCCGGGTCTGCTTCGCGAATACCGGAGGATTCACCGCGAGTGCGAACATCTTTTCAGAGGCGTGCGGCCGATCGAGCTGCGCCCGCGCTTCAACCCGATCCCGCGCAGGCTTCTGCCGGTCGCCGCATCCCTCGCCCTCGCGGCGGGGAGCGTGGCGATCGCCTCGAACCAGCCGCCATCATTCGATCCACACTGGCTGGCCGCCCCGGACGACGTCGATGGCGATTACCTGTCGGTCGCTGAAGAGATCGTAGGCGGCACCATCTGGGACAACGCGGACACGAACGGTGACCTGGTCCTCGACGGCGTTGAGATGTCGTACAAGATCTGGCAGCTCATCATGTCCCCTCCTCCGGGGATCCTGGTGGAGTATCACTTCATCATGGATTACGAGCCCTGCTTGGTCTGCGGGATACCGGTCGACATGGGATTAGTGCGGATCATCCATACGGCCCGCGGCCTCCAGCACGATCTTCACTTCATCACCCTCCATTTCCTCGAGCACGGGTGCCTGCAATACGCAGGGGGGCTTCATCAGGGTCGGGTAGACCTCGACCCGGTCAAGCGGATCCTCTTTGCCTGCGATACCGCGCATCTGCTGCCGCCCGAAGGTCTCGATCCGGACCAGGACGGCCTCCTCTCCGAGGAGGAGCCGCCGCTCGGAACCGATCCAATCGACCCGGACACGGACAAGGACAGCCTGGCCGACGGACCACAGATCGCGGAGCAGCTTCTTCCGATCCTTGCCGACCTTCCCCGCAACCCGGACGGCGTCACGGACACACCCTACATGCGCGAGGCATGGGTGGACGGTCTGGAGACGTGCGAGGTATGCGGCGTGATCCTGAACATGGGACACGTGGACATCATCAACCCGGCGGAAGGGTTGTCACTGAGCGTTCCGTTCGTCGGGCTCCACACCATGGCGCACGGAGGATTCGTCTACAACGGCACGTACAACGAGGGTCGCGTGCTCCCCGTGTTGTTGCGCACGGTTCTCAACGGAGATGGGATCGCACACTGGCTCGCCGTCGCGGGGGACGGGGACACGGACGGCCTGACAAACGAGGAAGAGCAGTGTTTGGGAATGGATCCGGCGAACCCGGACGAGAACGGAAACTTGATCCCGGATGGCCGCGAGCTGGCGACCCGGATGGCCACGGAGATCGGGGCGCTGCCGGAGGGGCCGCTGCCGGACCGTGTGTATGTGATCCACCACCTCACGTTCGGCCACTACAACTGCCTGCTGTGCGGAGAGCCGTCGAACATGGGATTCGCCGAGATCGTCAACCCGATGACCGGGGCCTCGGCGTTCGTTCCTTACTACAACCTCCACTTCATGGATCACGGGAGCTATTCGACCGATCGGACGGATCTCTACCCGCGGGTCGATCCAGAGGGGATCTCGCGCGTCTTGTGGGGCGCCGTTCCCCAGTCGGTCTCAGACCCCTCCGCGCTTGACCGCTGGGGGTTGTGGTGCGCTCCGAACCCGTCTTCGACGGCGGGTGGGACCCAGATCCGATTGAGTCTCTCCGGATACCAGGGGAAGACCGATGTAACCGTCTTTGACGCCGCCGGACGGAAGATCCGCGGACTTCATGCGGGTCAGATGAATTCCGGCATTCTGGGGCTCGCCTGGGACGGCCGGGATGAGGAGGGACGACTCGTGCCGCCCGGCGTCTACTTCTGCAAGGCGGAGCTTGGAACCTTGGTTCTGAGCCGCCGGATCGTCCTGACGCCCTAACGACCTTCGCATCGTCCTTCTCGAACGAGCTCCCGATGGAGCGGCTGGAGTCTTCCAGCCGCTCCTTCCAGGCGCGCCCCTCACCCGCCCCTTGACAGGAACCGGGGCGGCATCCGTACACTCTGAACTCGGCTCGATTGACTTCCCACGTGTGGCGGTGTAGCTCAGTTGGTAGAGCAAGTGAATCATAATCACTGGGTCCGGGGTTCGAGTCCCTGCGCCGCCAATCCTTTCCGGTAGCAGCCAATGAACCGATCTCGTCCGCTCGAGCGCCATCTTCTCGACTTCCTCGGCCACCACGTGGGACCGGGGGAGGACGAAACCCTCATGGTCGCCGTCTCGGGCGGAATCGACTCGACCGCGCTCCTCATGCTCCTCCACGCGACGCGGGGTCGCCACGGCCGGCCGATCGTGGCGGGCCATGTGAACCACGGCGTCAGACCCGATGCGAACGATGAGGAAAAGCGGCTCGAAGCGCTCTGCCGCGGTCTCGGCATCCAGTTTCGATCCGTTCGATTGGAGCTTGGCGCCGGCGGCCGGGGCGACGCGTCCGCCGGGGCGCCGGGCGCGGCAGCGGGCGATGCGGCGACGGGGGCGCCGAATGCCACCACCCCGAGCAGGGCGCAAGAAACGGGCCCGTCGGACGCGTCCGCGTCTCTTCCCTCGGAAGCCGCGATGCGAAAGGCCCGCTACGCCGCGCTCTCGAAGATGGCCCGCGCGTCGGGATGCGCGTGGGTCTTGCTAGCCCACCAGCGCGACGACCAGGCCGAGACGCTCCTCCTCAACCTCACCCGGGGCGCAGGAATCGCGGGTCTTGCGGGCATGGCCGCGCGGCGCGGCATCTTCCTCCGTCCACTCCTCGACGTCCCCCGCTCCGCGCTGCGGCGCTATCTCGAGGAATCGGGCACTGCGGCGGTCGAGGATCCGGGGAATCTCGATCTCACTCGGACCCGTAACCGCATCCGGCATCGCGTCCTCCCCCTCCTCGAATCGGAGGTCCGTCCGCGGTCGGCCGAGAGGATCGCCCGCGCGGCGGGCAACCTGCGCCGCGCGCTCGATGCGCTTGACGCGCAAGCGGCGCAAACTCTTGCGGCGTCTCGCCTTCCGGCCAAGCGGGGAGTGATCCGTCTTGATGCGACGGCCATCCGTCCGTATCCTGAAGGATTGATCGAACGGATCCTCTACAGGGCTGTTCTGGCGGTCCGCGGAAGCACTTCCGACATTCATGCGGAGACCTGGCGATCAATGACCCGCTCGCTACTGCGGGCCGGCGACGCACGGTTCCTGCTTCCCGGAGGCGTTCGCGTCGATGTCCGAGGGAAAACGGTCGAAATCGCGCCGGGAGATCCCGCTGCGACGCGGGCGGGCGCCACGAAGAGCGGCGAGGGCCGGATGACGGGGACTGAGGACAGAGCGGGAAGTGCGCGGGCGGGCGCCGCATCGATGGGAAGCGCGGAAGGCGCATCGAGCACAGGCGCCGGCGGCGCAACCGCCCAAGATCCGATCGAACTCGATTGGACGGGTTCCTTTGCATGGGCCCCGCGCGGGCGGATCAGCACGGAAGTGCGTCCGATCCCCACGAACGGCTCGAAGCTCAGAATCCGCGGGCTGACGAGGGTCCAGGTCTTCGACGCCGACCTGGTCCGCCCGCCGTTTCGCGTCCGGCGAGCCCGGCCGGGAGACTTCCTCGAGTTGGAGGAATCGGCAGGGTCCCGGAAGCTTTCGGACCTATTATCGGAGAGAATGGTGCCGCGGACCTTGCGGGCGGAGCAGCCGGTCCTTGAGGATGCAGGGGGGATCCTCTGGGCGCCGGGCATCCGCAGGGCGGGCCGGGCCCTCGTCCACATGAGAACCGAACGGATCTGGATCGTGCGCTGGTCCGGGGCATTGCCCGCGGACCACGCAGCGCACGGAGGAAGCTCGAGGAAATGAACCAAGGGGACACGACGGTCGAGGTCTTCGGCAACCGCATCCGCGTGTTGCGCACAGCCGATGCGATACAAGGCGATGTCGAGAGGATGGCCGCCGAGCTGCGCGACCTCGCGGGCGAGCGCGTTCCGGTTTTCATCGGCATCCTTAAGGGCTGCTTCGTCCTCTTGGCCGACTTGATCCGGGTCTACGGCGCGCCGCATGAGATCGACTTCCTCTCGCTCACGCGATACGACCCGACGCAGAGGGATCCGACCGCCGTGAAGGTGCTCCACGACCTGAAGGGCAACATCAGCGGGCGGCTCGTGATCGTCGTCGAGGGGATCCGCACCGCGGGGACGAAGATCGAGTACGTCGATCAGTTCCTCCACCTGCACCATCCGCAGGCGATCCTGCACTGCGCGCTCGTGCAGCAGAAGGGATCGATCGGGGGACCCATCGCCCTTCATTCGCGAGGATTCGAGATCGGAAGTGAATTCGTGGTCGGCTATGGACTCGACCTCGACGAACGGCATCGCAACCTCTCGTTCGTCGGAGCATTGGAAAGCCGACCCGAAACCGGCGCTGCCGGTTAGAAAGGAATCGATGAAGATGTCAGGACTCGGAACGATGCGCCGGCAGCCGCCCGATGATCAGCGCGGGGGGGGCAACCGCCCCGGCGGTCCGCAGCGGCGCGGACCGGCCGGTCCCGCGATGGGCGGCCGGCAGTTCCGGACCTTCACATTCTGGATCCTCCTGGTGCTCCTCATCCTCTGGGCGGTCCAGTACCTCGTCGGGCCCAAGGGCAAGGAAGGCGAGATCACCTACAGCGAGTTCATCGCCCAGATGGAGGCGGGGAACCTCCAGTCGGTCACCTTCATCCAGCACGAGCTCCGCGGGAAACTCCGCGCCAAGCTGCCGGCCGACACGGCGACCGGCCGGCCCGAGGTCGAGAAGTTCCGGACCTATCTGCCGGTATCCGATCCCGAGCTGCCGAAGCTGATCCTCGCGAAGAACCCGGGCGTCGATCTGCGCTCGCGTCCGCCCACGACCCCGTGGTCGAACATCCTCTTCTCGCCGCTCTTGATGCTCGGAATCCTTGGCGTCTTCTGGCTCCTCTTCATCCGCCAGATGCAGTCGGGCGGTTCGGCCGCGATGAAGTTCGGCAAGAGCAAGGCGAAGGTCCTGAACGAGAACACGGTCAAGGTGACCTTCGCGGACGTGGCGGGCGCCGATGAGGCGAAGGAGGAGCTGCAGGAGATCATCGAGTTCCTGCGCGACCCGAAGAAGTTCCAGGTGCTCGGCGGACGGATCCCGAAGGGCGCGTTGCTGCTCGGTCCCCCGGGGACGGGAAAGACGCTTCTCGCCAAGGCGATCGCGGGCGAGGCGTGCGTGCCGTTCTTCAGCATGAGCGGCTCGGACTTCGTGGAAATGTTCGTCGGGGTTGGGGCGTCCGTCAGCGCGGATACGCCGGTGCTCGTCCGGAACGAGGGGCGCACGAAACTGGTTCCGATCGGCGAGTTCGTCGACCGCTACTACGAGGGCGACAGCGAAGGCTTCATGGTGCCCGTACGGGGCGTCGAGACGCTGGGGTTCGAAGAGAAGGACTCTAAGTTCCGCGGCTCGTCGAAGACCTTCGTCCAGGGGAGCGCCTGGAAGGGCATCCGCGGCGTCTACCGGCATCGGGTCACGGAGATTTGCGAGATCCACTACCTGGGAGGCGTGATCCGCGCGACCGCCGACCATAGCGTCTTCGTCCGGACCCGGGACGGGATCAAGGCCGTCGCGACGGGCGATCTCAAGCCAGGTGACGTGCTGGTGAATCTGCCGCTCAAGGTGCGCGGGCAGTATTCGCCCACGCAGGGGACACCACACTCGATCCGCGGTCACTCCTTCAGGCCTCCGTCGGAGCCAATCGTGCTCGACATCGTGCCATCCGATGAGGAGGCCGAAACAGCCTACGCATTCGCCATGGAACAGAAGGGTCAGATGAGCCAGGCGAAGATCGCCAATGCGATCGGAGTCTCACAAATGACCATCTGCAACTGGCATCGAGGCAAGCACGAACCGTGTGAGTTGTCCCAGAACTACGATCGGACGGCGCTTCCCGAGAGGGTGGCCGTCGACGCCGAGTTGCTGCGGCTCTTCGGCTACTACACGGCGGAGGGTCG
The DNA here is from genome assembly GCA_964575675.1 of uncultured bacterium. Taxonomy (GTDB): domain Bacteria; phylum Eisenbacteria; class RBG-16-71-46; order CAIMUX01; family VGJL01; genus CAZNRY01. Next base: position 826 of record CAZNRY010000091.1, on the reverse strand, counting down.
GGAGAATGGCTGTCTGAACTTCACCTTCGGTTCGCACGAGACCGATCTTCACGCGGATTGTGTCGGCACGATGGAGCGGGTGTTCGGTTTACTGCCATCCATCGAGGAGACTCCAGACAACAGCACCAGAATCACTTACCATTCGGCCCCGCTTGGACGGTTCTTCGCCAGGTACTGTGGGAACGGGAGCCACAACAAGCAGATCCCACCAATGCTGTGGGACCTTCCTCGCGAGTACTTCGACGCGTTCCTCGAGGGCTATTCGAAGGGCGACGGCTACACGACCCAAGAAGGAAAGCTCAGCATCACATCGGTCAGCCAGCGCCTCATCCACGAGCTGACCTGGCTCTGTGCGATGCATGGGATCAAGGCCGGCGTCCGACAGATGCATTTGCCCGCCGGTCGGATCATCAAGAGCAAGCCGCTCCCAGAAGGGACGGCGTGGAATCTCATCATCGGCAAGACGAGCCATCCATTCCGGGAAGTGTCGGGAAGTCCCGGGCAGGGCAAACGTCCAGTCGTCCGCGAAGTCATCCGCAAACCCTACGACGGCTATGTCTATGACCTTTGCGGTTGCGACAATGAGGCGTTCTTCGGCGGGGAGAAACCGATCCTCCTCCACAACAGTCGGGTTCGCGATCTCTTCGATCAGGGCAAGCGAAACGCGCCGTGCATCATTTTCATCGACGAAATCGACGCCGTCGGCCGCCACCGCGGTGCGGGAATGGGTGGAGGGCACGACGAGCGCGAGCAGACGCTGAATCAGCTTTTGGTCGAGATGGACGGCTTCGAGTCGAACGAGGGCGTGATCTTGATCGCCGCCACG
>CAZNRY010000090.1:0-16899 GCA_964575675.1 uncultured bacterium | reverse complement strand
ACGGCGTTTGCGGCCGGCTCGATCTTCCGTCTTCTCGCGGGGGGACCGGCGAGAAGCGAGCACTTCCACTCGGTCTCGGGGATCGGCGGGCTCATCCTCGCTTGCGTGGCCTACTACACGGTCAACACGCTGCTCGTGGCGGGGGCGATCGCATTGGAGCGCCGGGCGCCTTTACTTCCGACACTGCGCACGAACTACGTCTATCGCAACGCAGTGACCTCAAGCGCGGCGCTCTTCGCCCTGAGTCCGATCCTGCTTCTCTCTTATCTGAGCCTGGGCAATCCGGGCGTATTTCTCTTCTTCCTACCGCTCGTCATCGTCAAGAACCAGAACCGCGCCTACATCGAGCTGCAGCGCACGACCCAGGCCTTGATCTCTTCGGAGCGAATGGCGGCCAAGGGAGAGATGGCCGCCTCGGTCGCCCACGAGATGAACAACTACCTGGCCGTCCTTTCGGGCCGGACCCAGCTGCTGCGGCGAAAGATCGAGAAGGGTGGTCTCGGCGACATGGCGCGAGACGGTGAGATTCTCTGGACACAGGTCGAGCGGCTCACGCGCCTGGCCCGCGGGTTGCTCGATTTCTCGCACAGGGAGCTGAAGGTCACCCTCTTCGACCTGAACGCGCTCTGCCAGGAGATCGTGGAGTTCCTACAGCCGCAGAACGCCTTCGACAAGGCCCGTCTCGAGTTCGCCCCGGAACCGGGGTTGGGTGAGGTCGAAGGGGACGCGGGGCAGATCCACCAGGTTCTTCTGAATCTCTGCCGCAATGCCGCCGACGCGCTTCGGGATGCGGGTACGGAAGAGGGTCTGATCCAGATACGGACCAAGATCGACGGAAAAGGGTACGTTCGGGTCGAGGTGGAGGACAACGGCCCGGGGGTCCCCCCGGCCCTCCGGGCGAGGATCTTCGAGCCTGGGTTCACGACCAAGAAAGAGGGTCATGGCTTTGGTTTGGCTACGACATTCCGTATTGTTGAGAACCACAAGGGCAGGATCTGGGTGGAGGAGCGGCCTGGCGGGGGGGGGCGGTTCATCCTCGTCTGGCCGATGGGCAAGGGGATCGAGCGCACCCCGTTGGCAGCTTAAGATTCCGGCCATTGACACCCTGCTGGCGGCTCTGTAGGCTGCGCCCGACTTCACACCGGAGCGCTCATGCGGCTTAGGTTCGGCACCGAAGGGGGTAGGGTGAGGTTTTTGGCGGTTCGGAGGTGGTCGCCCTGGTTCGCGAGCGGAGCGGCGGGCGTTCTGGTCCTGCTCCTGCTTCGGATACACGGCGTGACCCCCCTCAGAGAGGCGCCCCCCCCTCCGGGCGATCTCAGTGGTCCGGACCTGCACACCTACACGGAGTGCGATACGGTCCATAGGGGCGATACCCTCGCCGGGCTTCTCCTGCGAAACCGCATGGGGTTGCAGCAAATCGAACGGGTCCTGCGCGAGATCCGCACCCGCGACTACTTCTCCCCGCGATCGCTGATGCCCGGGCAGGTCCTCGAATTCACGCGCAATGAGGGGGGCGGACTCCTTCGCCTCGCCTGCCGCGTGGCGCCGGGCGAAATTTACGTCTTCGACATGGCAGGCGATTCACTCCGTTCCTTCGCACAGGCGGTCGATTCGGAGGTGCGCGTCAGGAAGCTGGCCGGTCTCGTGCAGAGTACCTTCGAGGAGGCGGTGATCGCGGCGGGCGGAAATCCGCGTCTGGCGATCAAGCTCGCGGACATCCTCGACTGCGAGATCGACTTTTTCACCGAGGTCCGGCGGGGCGACAAGTTCTCCCTTCTCGTCGAGGAGAGGTTCGTGGAGGGGAGCTTCGTCGGCTACGGTGAGGTCCTCTACGGTTGGTACCGGGGAGAAGAGGCATCGGGCAGCGCGGTCTATTTCCGCCCCACCGGCGGCAAGGGGGGCCACTACGACCTCGAGGGCAAGAGTCTCCGGCGCGCATTCCTGAAAAGCCCTCTGAACTACCGCCGGATCTCCTCCTTCTTCGCGAACAGCCGCTTCCATCCGATCCTGCGGACCTACAGGCCCCATCATGGCGTCGATTACGCGGCGAGCGAGGGGACGCCGGTCGTCGCGGTAGCCGACGGGGTTGTCGAGTATGCGGGATGGAAGGGTGGGTACGGCCGGTTCATCCAGGTCCGCCACGATCGCAACCATGCGACCCGCTATGGGCATCTCAACCGGTTCGCCGCAAGCGTCCGATCCGGCGCCCGGGTCAAGCAGGGAGAGAAGATCGGCTACGTCGGCCACACGGGGCTGGCTACGGGGCCGCACCTGCACTACGAGTTCGTCGAGAACGGCCGTTCGGTGAATCCCCTGAAGACAAAGAATCTCCCATCCGATCCGATCGCGCAGGCCCAGTTGCCCGATTTTCGGAGGCTCGTCGCGGAGATGTCCTCCGCCGATCAGGAGATGACGGCCGGTGATCTTCTGGCCCCCGAGGCGTGGGCAGGCCTCCTCGCCCAGAACAACGCGGCCGTGGAGCCTGCGGCCGCGGATTGACACCCTTTCGGAGCGGATGCTAGCGTTGACGGCCTGGGAGCGGTGCACGCTTCCCGGGGGGCCGGAAACGAAAGGGGAGTGCGTGTCGAGTTCCAACCTGGAGACCTACCTGAGGTCCTTCCAGTCTGACCGAGAACTCCACTTCTTTCAGGAACCGATTCAGAGCGACCTCTCCCGGATGCAGCTGCTGCTGCGCGAGTTCTTCAAGTCCCGGATCCCGTTGATCAGTGAAGTGGGTGACCACCTGTTGGGGATGGCGGGGAAGCGATACCGGCCGGCCCTGACCCTTCTGATCTCCCATCTTCGGGGAGAACCGGTCCGCGACCCGGTCTTCTCGGCCGCCGTCGTCGAGCTGATCCACACGGCGACGCTGGTCCACGACGACACGATCGACAAGAGCGCGTTGCGCAGGGGGATGCCGACGATCAACTCCCTCTACAACGACCTCGTCTCGACGATACTCGGCGACTACATCTACACGAAGGCCTTCGTCGACCTGATCGATCGGGGGGAAGATCCGATCCTGAAGGTCGTGGCCCGGACGACCTATCAGATGTCGATCGGCGAGATGCTCCAGATCCAGCAGAAGCGCAGTCTGGACCTCACCGAAGGGGAATACATGGAGTTGGTCGACGCCAAGACTGCCTCCCTGATGGCCTGCTCGTGCGAGATCGGAGCGATCCTGGCCGATTGCGCCGACGCGCAGATCGAGTCGCTTCGGCTCTTCGGGATGGAGATCGGACGTGCCTACCAGATCACCGACGACATCTTCGACTACGTCGGCGACGCGGGCCAGCTCGGGAAGTACGGGCTGTCGGACCTTGCGGAGGGGAAGGTGACCCTGCCGCTGATCCGGGCCCTCACGATATGCGGGGGCGATCAGAAGGCGCGCGTCCGAGAGATCCTCATGGCCCCGGATCTGAGCCAGGGAGACTGGCGCTTCGTCTTGGAGCTGCTCGCGACGACGGGCGCGCTGGAGGAGTGCCGGGACGCGGCCCACGGTTTTGCGCGGCAGGCGCTCGCGCGCCTCGACGCGTTTTCTCCCTCGCCCCACCTGGACGGCCTTCGGCGGGCGGTGGACTATGCCGTCAAGAGGAACCATTGAGAACGAAGGGTTCCGTACGTCCCCTGTTGCCGAAGAGCCTTGCCAGACGGGTCGCCGTGCTCGCCCTCGAGAAGAAGGCCGAGGAGATCGCCATCCTCGATCTGACCGGGCTGTCGACCGCCTGCGACTACTTCGTCGTCTGTTCGGCCGGCTCGGAACAGCAGGTTCAAGCGATCGCCGATCACATCCAAGCGAAGCTGGCGGAGGGCGGGCGACCTCCCTGGCACGTGGAAGGGCGGAGCCACCGCCGGTGGGTGCTTCTGGACTTCGTCCACGTCGTCGTGCACGTGTTCCACCGCGAGACCCGGGAGTACTACATGCTGGAGCGGCTGTGGGGCGACGCGAAGGTCACGCACGTCCGCGAGCCGAAGCGAACGCGGAGGGCCGAGGCTTGAGCGAGATTCTGGTCGTGGGATCCGTGGCCCTGGACACGATCCATACCCCGGCGGGAAAGATCGATTCCGCATTGGGGGGATCGGCCAGCTACTTCGCCCTCGCTGCCAGCCAGTATGTGCCCGTGCGGATCGTCGCGGTTGTTGGGGAGGATTTCGCCGCATCCCATCGGGAAATTCTCGCCGCAAAGCGCGTCGACCTGACCGGCCTCGCGGTCGCCTCCGGACGCACGTTCCGCTGGGAGGGGATGTATGGGGCCGACATGAATGACCGCACCACGCTCGCCACGGAGCTGAATGTCTTCGAGACGTTTCATCCCGTGATCCCCGCCGGCTACGGGGAGTCGCGAGCGGTGTTTCTTGCGAACATCGACCCGGTCCTTCAAGAGGAGGTCCTCGACCAGCTCTCCTCCCCTTGGCTCGTGGCGCTCGACACGATGAACTACTGGATCACGCATCGCCGGACGGACTTGCTTCGTGTTCTGCGACGCGTTCACCTGTTCCTGCTCAACGAATCGGAAGCCCGGCAGCTGACAGGGTCCGAAAACGTCTTGAAGGCGGCCGAGGGGATCAGGATGATGGGTCCCGCCATCGTGGTGATCAAGCGCGGGGAGTACGGCGCCATCGCGCGGACGGAGCGGGGGTGGTTCTCCCTCCCTGCCTACCCGGTTGACGGCCTGAAGGATCCGACCGGGGCGGGCGATTCGTTCGCGGGGGGCATGATCGGCTACCTCTGCATGCGCGAATCGCTCGAGGAAGGGGTGATTCGCAGGGCGATGGCCCACGGTACGGCGGTGGCCTCCTTCGCCGTGGAGGAGTTCGGCGTCGGGGGGCTGCCCGCCCTTGGGGAGATGAGCGTCCGGGCCCGTGTGCGGGCGCTGGCCGAGATGACGCGCTTCGACCCGGACTAGGACCGGAACTTCTGGGGGTAGCGATGCTGGAGGAACGGATCCGGGAGATGGAGGCCGACCTCGAGCGGATCACCGGGGTACATTCCGCGCGGATGCGGGTCGAGGGGGGAGAGGTTTCGGAGGTCCACGTGATTGCCGACTGCGATCGGCGTCCGAAGTGGATCGCGAGGGACGTGATCACGACTCTCTTCGCCCGCCATGGCATTCAGATCCGGTACCAGAAGGTGAGTGTCGCGGCCGCGAGGCCGACTCCCTCGCAGGAGGGCCGTTTTGTGTCCAACTCGCGATCGATCGAGGTGACCTCCGTGCACATGGCGCGCGAGGGAGAGATCCTCCGGGCCGTGGTGGGATTGCGGGAAGGGGAGAGGGGCGCCGAGGGGAGCGCCGAGGGGCTCGCCACCCGCGCGAACGCGACCCGCGTTGTTGCCGCCGCGACGCTCAATGCCGTCCGGAACCTGACGGGCAATCGACTCGCCCTCCAGCTGGAGGAGGCGAGGAGGGTCCGATTCGGACGCCTGGCACTCGTCGTCGTGCACGTCGTCCTCTTGCGTCCCGAGGGAGAACGCTCGCTCGTGGGGTGCTGCACGACGGAGGACGGCCGTTTCGAGGCCGTGGCCTGCGCCGTCCTCGATGCGGTCCTCCGCGTGATCGACCCAACCCCATTGCAGGAGGATGAGGTGGAGTACGAGGTCCGCGAGGAGGGGGGCGGATGAGCTGCGAGGGCCCGTCGGCCCCCCTCTATGGCCAAGCGGGGGTCTCCCTCGAAAGCGGCGAGGAATCGGTCCGTAGGATCCGCCAGAGGGTCCGCGCCACATTCGGACCCCGGGTGGAGAGCCAGATCGGCGCGTTCGCCGGCTTCTTCTCCTATCCGGATCCCGGCTCGGAGCGGCTTCTCGTCAGCAGCATGGACGGCGTGGGAACGAAGCTGCGGGTCGCCGCCGCGGCCAACGCCTGGGAAGGGGTCGGCTACGACATCGTTTCCCACTGCGTCAACGACATCTTCGTCCATGGCGCCCGGCCCCTCTTCTTCCTCGACTACATAGGCGCCGGCAAGCTCGATCCATCGGTGGTTGATCGGTTGATCGCAGGGATGGTCGAGGCTTGTACCCTTGCGGGATGCGCACTGATCGGCGGCGAGACGGCGGAGATGCCCGGGATGTACGCGGCCGGCGAGCTCGACCTCGTCGGCTGCATCGTGGGGGACGTGGCGCGCTCCGAGATCGTCGACGGCCGGAACGTCGCGCAGGGGGACCGCCTGATCGGCCTTCCCTCGGACGGGCTTCATACGAACGGTTACTCACTCGCGCGCCGGATTCTCTTTGACGAAGGGGGGATGAAACCGGACGATCCGATCCCGGGTCTCGGCGATTCCGTTGCGGGGTCCCTGCTCCGAAGGCATCGGATGTATCTGCCGGTCGTCGGGCCCCTGCGGCTCCGGCTCCCTGTCCACGCGATGGCCCACATCACCGGGGGAGGGATTCCCGGGAACCTGCCGCGGGGGCTTCCCAACGGGCGCCGGGGACGGGTGGACCGGACTGCATGGTCGTTCCGGCCCCCCTTCCTTCTGGTCCAGCGCTTGGGTGGGGTTGGGTAGGCGGAGATGTTCCACGTCTTCAACATGGGGATCGGCTTCATCCTGGCCGTACCGCCCGATGCCGAGTCGGCCTGGCTCGATGCCCTTGCGGAGGGGGGGGGCGCGCCCATCCGCCTGGGGATCGTCGAGTCCGGAGAGGGCGGGGTCGTATGGGACGGGGAGGTCCGCCCCTAGGCAGGTCGACCCCTGCGGGATCTCGCGGGAAGGGCGTTGACACGCATTCCCGAAGGCCCCTAAGATCAAGCTCTTGTAGGGAAGTGGGCGATTAGCTCAGTTGGTTAGAGTGCTTGCTTGACATGCAAGAGGTCAGTGGTTCAACTCCACTATCGCCCACCACTTATGGTTCCTCTCGGCGGCGATGCAGCCGGGAGATTGAAGCGGCGACGCAAGCAGAAGCATGCTTCTCACCCGCCGGCCCAAGGGCCAGGCCGGGTCCGGGTCGCTCGGGGGCAAGCGTGCCCCTGACACTCATGGAGAGGCGGCTTCGGCTGGCCTCTCCTCGTTTTTTGTGGTCTCCCACATGGTGGGTTTTGGAGGGTATCGCCTATCTCGAAGCAGCCTGAAGTTCGACTAAACGAGCGGATCCGGGTTCCCATGGTCCGCGTCATCTCTTCCGATGGAGACCAACTCGGGGTGATGGCAATCTCGGAAGCCCTGAAGATGGCCCAGGTGCAAAACTGCGACCTCGTGGAGGTGTCACCGAAGGCGCGTCCTCCCGTCTGCCGGATCATGGACTTTGGAAAGTTCAAGTACGAGCAATCGAAGCATGAGCGGCAGGCGAAGAAGAAGCAGCATGTGTATCAGATCAAAGAAGTCAAGGTCCGCCCGAAGATCGAGGATCATGACTACGACTTCAAGCTTCGCAACGCCCGGAAGTTCCTTCTGGGTCGAGACAAGGTGAAATTCACCTGCGTCTACCGCGGCCGCGAGATGACGCACCAAGAGTTGGGCGTGGCGTTGATGGAAAAGGTCGTGGAGGACTTGGCGGACGTCGGGTTCGTCGAATCGAGACCGATGATGGAAGGCCGTGCACTGGTAATGATCATTGCTCCGCGCAAGGATCTCAAGCAGCAGGCGCCGGAGGCGGGGGGAGCGAGTCCCGCAGTTCAGGGGGCGGCCGGTCTGTCCGGATCCGCAGGGCATGCGGGTTCGGGCGCCAGGAGTGCTTCCGCCGTGCAGACGCAGACCCAACCGGGTCCCAAGGAGTAACGATGCCGAAAATCAAGACGCGGAAGTCAGCAGCCAAGCGCTTCCGCCTGACAGGTGGGGGCGAGATCAGGCGCCGTAAGGCGAACAAGGGGCATCTGCTGACCGACAAGTCGCGCAAGCGGAAGAGGCGCCTTAGGCAGGGAACGCTCGTCGCGGGATCGGACAAGGCGAGGATCCGTCGCCAGATCCTCAACGGATAGGGCAGGGGCGGGCGCCCCGGTCCGGAGGGTAAGACATGCCAAGAGCAACAGGAGTCGTGCCGGGAAAGGCACGCCGGAAGAAGACACTCAAAGCCTCGCGCGGCGCGTTCGGCGGGCGCAGTAGGCTCCACCAGATCGCGAAGGAGAACCTCCTTCGCGGGCTGCAGTACGCCTATCGCGACCGCAGGGTTCGCAAGCGGATGATGCGCCGGCTCTGGATCCAGCGGATCAACGCCGCGGTCCGGCTGTACGGGCTGTCGTATAGCCAGTTCATCGCCGGCTTGAAGAACAGCGCGATCATCATCGATCGCAAGCAGCTCAGCGAGATGGCGATTCACGACGCCGAAGCGTTTCGCAATGTAGTGGAGGATGCCAAGGCAAACCTGGCGTCCGCAGGTTTGCAGCCGAAGAACGGATAGGTTTCACCGGATGCTGGGCGAGATCGAGAAACTGGAAGAGCGAATCGATGAGGCCGCAAGGGCGGTCCAAGTCCTACGTGAGCAGAATCAGGGTCTGACGGAACGCGTCGGACTGCTCGAGGAGGAGAGAAAACGCCTCCTCGAGGAGAGGATGACGCTGGCCGAACGGATCAGTCGACTGGTCGATAAGGTTGACGCTCTGAGGACGGAGATCTAGGGTCCTTTAGTTCGTGAGCAGCGCGGAGTGGTGTTCCGTACCGATCACCTTAAATAGGTAGGGAACGATGGGTGAGCGAGGCGAGTCGATCGCGATTGAAGTCGCCGGAGAATCCTTCCGGATCCGCGGGGGAAACTCGGAGGAGGTCGGCCTCTTGGCGCAGTACGTGAACCGGAAGCTCGCCGAGATCCGTTCCCGCAACGAGGGACTCCCACTCCGGAACCTTCTGATACTAACGAGTTTGAACATCGCCGAAGACATGTTCCGCGAACGCAAGGAACATGAGATCCTGGTCCGCGACGTCGAGGAGCGGACCAAGCGGCTCCGGGAGGGGGTCGAGGAGAAGATCCTCCGGCCGTTCCGGGAGAAGGGGAAGGTCCAGACGCATCCGTCCGCGCGGAGTTAAGGATCGAGCGATTAGATCCCTGCCCTGTTCGTGATGACGTGGGGCTGTTTGAGCCAACAGTTTCTCGAAGGGAGTCGAGAGAAGACCGGGAATGGTACCCGCCGTAATGGGGGGCGCAGGAACGGTCGGATCAGACGCCCACCTGGTGAAGCCAGGTTCAAGAGCTTGCGTCACACGGCATATGGGTGGGGATCTTTCTGTTCCCTCCATTGACCGATTCCCGGGAGGCAATCGATGCAGAGCCCACTACCGATCTTGATCGGGCTCCTGCTCCTCTTCATAGCAGTCGGCTTTCTGTCCGGCCACTTCATGCACCGCGCCGCTTCCGCACGTCAACGGGCCGCAGCCCGCCATCAGGCGAACCTTGTTCTTGAGGAAGCGCGTCGCGAAGCCGAGCTGACCCGCAAGGCGGCCGCGCTCGAAGCTCGGGAGGAGTGGCTCCGCGAGAAGGAGCGCTTCGAAGCCGAAACGAGGCAGCAGCGCAACGACCTCGAGACGAGGACGCGCGCCCTGGCTGAAGCGGAGGCGCGACTCCGGCGCGAGGCGGAAACGGTCAAGGGGGCTCAAGAGAGGATCGAGAAGGAACGCAAGGACCTCAATGCCCATGGGGTCCGGCTCGAGGAACGCGATGCCGAGGTGAAGAGAGTTATTCAGGAGCAGACCGCTCGGCTAGAGAAGATATCGGGGCTGACCTCGGACGAAGCGCGCCGCGAGCTCTGGAAAAACCTCGAGGACGAAGTCCGCGGGGAAGCGGCCAGGCTTGCGCAGAGGATGAGGGAGGCGGCGGCGCGGGAAGCGGACCGCGAGGCTCGACGGCTGATCCTCCTGGCGATTCAGCGTCTCGCGGCGGACCAGTCGATCGAGTCCACGGTCACGGTCGTCGCTTTGCCGAACGACGAGATGAAGGGACGGATCATCGGCCGCGAGGGGCGGAACATCCGGGCCTTTGAGATGGCGACCGGAATCGACGTGATCATCGACGACACGCCCGAAGCCGTCCTCCTCTCCGGCTTCGATCCCGTGCGCCGCGAGATCGCGCGCGTCGCGCTCGATCGCCTGATCGTGGACGGCCGGATCCATCCGGGGAGGATAGAAGAGATCGTCCAGAAGGTGGCGGAGGAGGTCGGCGCCCAGATCCAGGAGGCAGGGGAAAAGGCGGCGGTCGACGCCGCCGTTCACGGCCTCGCCCCGGAGGTCAGCGCATTGCTGGGCAAGCTCCGCTTCCGCACGAGCTCGGGGCAGAACGTCCTGAAGCACTCGCTCGAGGTCTCCCGGATCGCAGGGATGATCAGCGCGGAGATGGGGTTCGATGCCGAGGTCGCGAAGCGCGCGGGGCTCCTCCACGACATCGGCAAGGCGATCGATCATGAACAGGAAGGGCCGCACGCGCTCGTCGGGATGGAGGCGCTGCGGCGGCACGGGGAGAATGCAACGGTCTACGAGGCGGTCGGCGCCCACCACGGGGAACTAGAAACCGACAGCGTCTACGCGGTCCTGATCGCGGCGGCCGATGCGATCTCGAGCGCCCGTCCCGGGGCGCGCCGCGAGACGCTGGAATCCTACGTCCGGCGGCTTCAGAAGCTGGAGGAGGTCGCCGATTCCTTCCCAGGCGTCGAGCGGTCGTTCGCGATCCAGGCGGGACGCGAGATCCGGATACTCGTGCAGCACAAGGCGGTCAACGACGAGGGGGCCTCGTCGCTCGCAAGCGACATTGCGCGGCGCATCGAACGGGAGTTGCAGTACCCGGGCCAGATCAAGGTAGTCGTGATCCGCGAGATGCGCGTCATCGACTATGCCCGGTGAGTGGGATATGAACCTCCTCTTCGTCGGCGACGTGTTCGGCAAACCGGGAAGACGGACGGTCCAGACCCTCGTTCCCCAGCTCAGACGCGAGCTCGACGTCGACTTCTGCATCGCCAACGCGGAGAACGCCGCCGCCGGTTCAGGGATCACGCCGGAGACGGTCGAGGAGCTCCTCGCCTCCGGTGTCGACGTGTTGACGGGCGGCAATCACACGTGGGACAAGCGCGAGGGAATCAGCGTCCTCGAGAACGAGCTGCGGTGCCTGCGCCCCGCGAACTACCCGGACGGAGTGCCCGGGCGCGGGGTGGGGGTGTATGCGTGCGGAGAGGAGAAGATCGCGGTCGTGAATCTGCTGGGGCGGGTCTTCCTTCAGAACGTCGATTGCCCCTTCGCTGCGGCCGACCGCATCCTCGAGAGTCTGGCGAGCGTCACGAACATTGTCCTCTTCGACATGCATGCCGAGGCAACCTCCGAGAAGATCGCCATGGGATGGTACTTGGACGGAAGGGCGAGCGTCGTCGTGGGAACCCACACGCACGTCCAGACCGCCGACGAGAGGATCCTCCCGCGCGGGACGGCCTATCTGACCGATGCCGGAATGACTGGGCCCCACGACTCCGTGATCGGGGTGCGGAAGGAGCTCGCGTTGGAGAAACTGCGGACGCACCTGCCTGTTCGCTTCCAGCCGGCGGAGGATGATCTGCGGCTTCATGGGCTCTGGGTCCGGATCGACCCCGCGGCGGGACGCGCCCTTCAGATTCAGCGGATCCAAAGGGCGCTGGATTAGTCCATGGCCGCCGTGGTTCTTGACGGTCGCAAGGCGGCAGCGGAGATCCGGCAAGAGCTGAAGGAGAGGATCGACTGGCTTCGGACGCGAGGTATCGTCCCGAGACTCAGTCTGATCCGCGTGGGCGAGGATCCCGCCTCCATCGTCTACGTGCGCACCAAGACGAAGGCGTGCGCGGACACGGGGATCGAGTCGGATCTCTGCGTACTGCCCAAGGGGGCGACCTCGGTCGAGATCGCGATCGCGATCGATGCCAGGGTGTCGGACCCCGCGGTTCATGGGATCCTCTTGCAGTTGCCCGTCCCCCGCGGGATCGATCCCGTCCCTCTCTTGATGCGGATCACACCCGAGAAGGACGTGGACGGATTCCATCCCGTCAACATCGGACGCCTGTGCCTGGGGTCGCCCGGGTTCGTTCCCTGCACACCGCTCGGCGTCCTCGAGCTGATTCACAGAAACGGCATCGATCTGTCGGGACGGCATGTCGCTGTCATCGGCAGAAGCACGACGGTCGGCCGTCCCCTTGCGAATCTCCTCTCCATGAAGGCGCCGGGGTGCAATGCGACGGTCACTCTTCTGCACACGGGAAGTTGCGAGCCCTGGCTGCTATCGCGAACGGCGGACGTGGTCATCGCCGCGGCCGGGCAAAGGGCGCTGGTGGGCGCCCGGTGGGTCCGGCCGGGGGCTGTGGTGGTCGATGTGGGGATTCACCGCGGCGAGGACGGCCGTCTGACAGGAGACGTCGACGCGGGGCCGGTCGGGGAGATCGCCGGTTGGCTGAGCCCCGTCCCGGGCGGCGTCGGGCCGATGACGGTCGCATGCCTGCTCGCCAACACCGTCCGCGCCGCAGAAATGCAGAGCGGGGTGGATCCTTGAACGGCGAAACCCTCTCGGTTTCCCAGGTCCTGGCCATCGCGAAAGAGGCCCTCGATCGGGGAACGAAGCCCGTGTGGGTCGAGGGGGAGTTGACCGGTTTCAAGCGCCATCAGCCCTCTGGCCATCTCTACTTCGATCTGAAGGACGCACGGGGCCGGATCTCCTGCGTGCAGTGGCGCGATTCGGCGCGGAGGATTCGCTTCGAGCCCGGCGACGGCATGCTCGTTCGGGCCCACGGAAGCCTCGGGATCTACGAGGTCCAAGGCCGCCTGCAACTCTACGTCGATTCCCTCGAGCCGGCAGGCCTGGGAGAGATGCAGGCGGCGCTCGAGCGCCTGAAGGCCCGGCTCGCCGCGGAAGGGTTGTTCGCTCCCGAGAGGAAGAGGCCGATTCCGTGCTTTCCCCTGAAGATCGGCGTGGCGACGTCGGGCACGGGGGCCGCGGTGAGCGACGTTCTGCGCGTTCTGGGCGAGCGGTGGCCGGTTGCAGAGATCATCCTGCGTCCCTGCCAGGTCCAGGGCGAGGGGGCATCCGAGCAGATCGCGCGGGCCATGGGCGAGCTGGACGCCGTGCCGGGCCTCGACCTGATCATCCTCGGCCGCGGGGGCGGAAGCATCGAGGACCTTTGGGCCTTCAACGAAGAGGCTGTGGTCCGCGCCGTCGCCGCATCGAGGACGCCGGTCATCACGGGGATCGGCCACGAGATCGACGTGACCCTGGCCGATTTCGCGGCGGACCTGAGGGCCGCGACCCCATCGCAGGCCGCGGAGCAGGCCGTACCGGACCGGCGGGACGTGATCCGGCGGATAGGAGCGCTCGCGGGGCAACTGAGGACCCGGAGCGATTCGCGTCTGCGGGTGGCCCGGCTGGACCTCTCCCGTCTCGAGAGAAGCCACGGATTGAAGCGGCCGTTCGACCTTGTCCGGCAGCGCGCGCAACGCGTCGATGACCTCGAGAACCGCCTGCAGAAAGGCTCGCGTCATCGCCTCGATCTGTACTGCAACACCATCGCGGATCTCGTCGCGCGTTGGCGGGGACGCGATCCCGTACGCGTGATCAAGAACTCGGGAAGCCGCCTGCAGGAGCTCAAGAGGCGCCTCGCGGGCTCGGCCGCGCGGCGGCACCGCGATGCGAGGGAACGCTTCCTGTCGCGCAAGGCCCATCTCGATGCGGTGGGGCCTCAGGCCGTCCTCTCGCGCGGCTACGCGATCTGTCTGCGCCGGCGCGACCGCCGCGCCGTGCACGCCTGGAGTGAGGTAGAGGTCGATGACCGGATCGACGTCGTCCTCGGGACGGGAAGCCTCGGATGCGACGTGAAGGAGCGGAGGGAGGATTGGGGATGAGTGAGAAGAAAGGGGAGAGGAAGAGGCCCCGGGAGGCCAAGGATGAGACGGCCGCCTCAGCGCCCCAAGGCCCGGGCGCGCCGGCGCCCGCGCGGGAAGGCGGAGAGGACGCGGGCGCGAGTCCGTCCTTCGAGGATGCACTGGCCCGTCTCGAGAAGATCGTTCAGGATCTCGAGGGGGGCGAGTTGACGCTCGAGGAGACGCTCGTCCGCTATGAGGAAGGCGCCCGCCTCGCGGCGGAGTGCGCGCGCCGGCTCGAGGAAGCGCAGCAGAGGATCCGGGTGCTCTCCACCGCAAACGCGGCGCCCTCCGGGGCGGAGGCGGATGGCGGGGATGAAGACAGTCAAGGCTCGGAAGTCGGTCTCCCGTTCTGAGAAGCCCGGCGTGGAGCGCAGGGGTGCGCCGTCGCCGGCTGCGCCGCGGCGCGGCCCGTCCCGATCGTCGCGGATGGCCCTGGCGGACGCACCGCCGCGATTGGCTCGTGGGCCGGCTGACGATTCTGCTTGGCCGTCGTGGCTGCGCAATGAGTTGCCCCGGATCGAGGTGGCGCTCCGCGCGGTCCTGCGCCGAGGGACCGGGATTCCGCGCTCGCTGCGCGAAGCGATGCGCTACTCGCTCTTTCCGGGCGGAAAGAGGCTTCGCCCCGCACTCGCGGTCCTGGGAAATCGCGTCTGCGGCGGGCGAGGCCGCGAGATCTATCGTCTGGCCGCATCCCTCGAACTGGTCCACACCTTCACGCTGATCCACGACGATCTGCCCTGCATGGACGATGATGATTTCCGCCGGGGACGGCCGAGTTGCCACAAGGCGTTCGGCGAGGGGCTGGCGGTTCTGGCCGGCGATGCGCTCCTGAACCTGGCGTACGAGAACGTCGCATCCCTCCATTGCGCCCCGTGGCGGAAGGGGGAGATCCTCGCGACGTTGGCTGGAGCGGTGGGAGGAAAGGGCGTGTTGGGAGGGCAGGTGGATGATCTCGCCGCGGAGGGGAGGTCCGTCAGTGAGAGAACGCTGCGGAGCATCCACCTGCGGAAGACCGCGAGCCTGATCGCCGCCTCCCTGCGGATTGGCGGTGAGATGGCGGGAGGAAGACGCGCGACCCTGCACAAGTTGGATCGCTATGGCCTTGAGCTGGGCCTCATTTTTCAGATCGTCGATGACCTCATGAATCTCGACGGAACGGCGGAAGATCTCGGGCGCCCCGCCGGTGGGGATGAGCGGCATCGCAAGGCTACCTACCCTCGGGTCGTTGGCCGCGATGCGACGCGCCGCCTCCTTGCGGTAAGGGTGCGGGCGGCGCGCCGGGACGCACAGGGTCTCGACCGATGGTCGCCCCTCTTCGTCGATCTTGTGCGGGCGGTCGCCTCGCGCGTCGAGGGCGGCTGGCCGGAGGATGAAACGTGAGAAGGTTCCCGCGCATTGCGATCGATCCGAATCTCTCGAAGCCGGGATGCGACGACGCCGTCCGGCGGCTGAGCGCCTGGCTGCAGGCCCGCGGGCACCGCGTGGTCGTGCCGCCTCACGTGCTTCCCCATCCCAAAGGGACGAAGGTCGTGGAGCGGGATGATCTGGCCGACGAATCGGACCTCGTCATCGTCCTCGGGGGGGATGGGACCCTTCTCTCCACTGCCCGCCGCGTCTATCCGCGGCGCGTTCCGATCCTCGGCGTGAACTTCGGCGGTCTCGGATTCCTGACCGACATCTCCGTCGAGGAAATGTTCCCGTCCCTGGAGCGGGTTCTGGGTGGGGAATACAGGAGCGAGACGCGGATCCTCCTCAAGGCGAGCATCCTCGATGCGGACGGAAAGACCCGTGATCGGCGATTCGCGATGAACGACTTCGCGATTCACGAGGTCGGACACCGGCTGCTGACGCTCCTGCCGGTGATCGGCGGCAGCGAGATGGGCGAGGTGAAGGCGGATGGACTCATCGTTGCGACCCCGACGGGATCGACCGCCTATTCTCTCTCCGCGGGTGGCCCAATCGTTGCCCCGACCCTGCGTGCGTTGATCGCGACGCCCGTCGCACCGCATGTTCTCTCGATGCGGCCGATCCTCTTCCCGAGCGACGAGACGATCGTGGTCCGTTTCGCGCCGCCGGAAGCGAGGGTGCAGGTCGTCGCCGACGGACAGGAGGCGGTCGATTTGGGGCCGGGCGAGGCGGTGAAGATCCGCCGAGCCGAGGGGATGATCGAGTTCCTCCTCTCGCGCAATACGAGCTTCTACGACGTGCTCAAGGCCAAGCTCAAGTGGGGGGGATGAGTTGCTCCTTTCGCTCAGGCTGGAGTCGTTCGTCATCGTCGCCGAAGCGGAGCTCGCCTTCGGGCCGGGCCTGAACGCGGTCACCGGAGAAACCGGGACGGGCAAGTCGATCCTGATCGACGCGATCGGTTTTCTCGCCGGGGAGCGGGCGGACGGCGAGTGGGTGCGCGAGGGAGCCGGCGTGCTTGGAGTCGAAGGCGTTTTCGACGTCGACCGCCTCCCCAACGCTGTCGCGGCGGCGACCCGGCTGGAGTGTCCGCCGGTCGACGGTCGTCTGCGCATCCGCCGCGAGATGACCCGGGCCGGAAAGAGCAAGGCATGGATCCAGGGGAAATCCGCCCGGCTTGCCGATCTCCGGGAAATCGGCGAGCAGTGCCTTGCGATCCACGGGCAAGGGGAGCACCGGCGGCTCCTCGACCCGTGCGCCCAGCTCGAGTTGGTCGATCGCTTCGCGGGGGCGGGCCCGCTTCGCGATGCCTATGCGGCGGCGCGCGCGCACTGGATGCAGGCGGAGCAGGGGTGCGCTTCCGCAGCGACCCGTCTCGCGGGGTTGATCGACAAGGAGGAATGGCACCGATTCCAGCTCGAAGAGATCGATGCGGCGGGCGTTCAGCCCGGGGAGGAGGTCGAGCTCAGGGAGAAGCGCGCGAACGCCGCGGCCGGGTGGAAGGTGGTCGAGGTGCGCGGCGAGCTCGATGCGCTCCTTTTCGAGGACGAGGGGTCGGCCGGCGATCGATTGGAGACGGCCCTGCACCGGCTCGGGAGCGCGGGGGATGGCTGGCGGCTTTTCCGCGACGAGATCGTTGCGGCGCGAGAGGCGCTGCGGAGGGCGCGAAGGTTGGCGCCGGCAGAAGGCCCCTGCGGTCTGATCGACCTGGAC
>CAZNRY010000089.1:0-16983 GCA_964575675.1 uncultured bacterium | reverse complement strand
GCGGGATCCCCGGCC
Organism: uncultured bacterium; assembly: GCA_964575675.1. Taxonomy (GTDB): domain Bacteria; phylum Eisenbacteria; class RBG-16-71-46; order CAIMUX01; family VGJL01; genus CAZNRY01. The sequence continues at coordinate 16,968 of CAZNRY010000089.1, read as the reverse complement.
ACGCCCCGGTCGAATTCCCGTCCCGCCCGCTACTCATTAAGAGTCCCTCATTGCTCGGTTACGAAGAACCCGCGTTCCATGCCCACACGAAAGGTAGGCGCGGCGATCCCCGAGGTCAAGGCGTGGCAACGAATTCCGTTTCCTGCTGTGGAATGCGCCCTGCCCGTTCTATTCTTGCCGGATGGCTCTACTATGCTCGTCGGCGTCGGGGAGCGGAACAAGGAAGGGAAAGAAATGGCCACAGATTCGCCGGCCGCCAAGTCGGGCCTGAGCGGCATCGATATCGGCCCCGAGGTCCTGCTTTCGCTCTACGAGAAGATGCTCCGCGTCTACTTCGTCGAGGAGCGGATGAAGGCCTTCGTCAAGGCCAACAAGTGCTCCTTCCACGCTTCCTCCAGGGGGCACGAGAAGCTCCAGATCGCCGTCACGATGGCGCTCCAGCCCGGGAAGGACTGGTTCTTCCCCTACTATCGCGAGAAGGCCCTCGCGATCGGGCTGGGTATGCCCCTGAAGGACGTGTTCCTCCACATGCTCTCCCGAAAGGGCGATCCGTGCGGCAACGGACGCAACATGAGCGAGCACTTCTCGTCCAAACCGCTGCGCATCGTCTCCCCCACGGCCTGCACCGGGACGCAGTACCTCGCCGCGGTCGGAATGGCCCGCGCGATCAAGGCCGACGGCCGCGACGAGATCGTCTATGTCTCGTCCGGCGAGGGCGCCACGAGCGAGGGAGAGTTCTTTGAGGCGCTCAACTGGGCGAGCCGCGAGCAGCTTCCCGTGCTCTTCGTGATTCAGAACAACGGCTTCGCGATCAGCGTGCCGCAGGACACGCAGACCGGCGTCCACATCCACGAGATCGGCCGCTCGTTCAATATCCGCGCGATCGACGTGGACGGGACGCGGTTCACCCACATGTACTCGACCTTGAAGCCGCTCGTCGACGTGATGCGCCTGGGCGCCGGGCCGCTGTTCGTCGAGGCGCACGTCGTCCGGCTCGACTCGCACTCCTCATCGGACGATCACAAGAAATACCGGACCGAGGAGGAGCTGGCGGAGGCGGCCCGGCACGACCCTCTAGCCCACACCGAGGCCGCGCTCGTGAAGCGCGGGGTCATCGAAAGTGCGACGATCGCCGCATGGCGCGAGCGGATCAAGGCGGAGGTGGATGCCGTCGCCGAGGAGGCGGACGCCTATCCACCTCCCGATACCGACGACATCCTCGCGCACATCGTGAGCGATGAGCTTCCTGTCGTCATAGAGTCCGACGCCGCTCCCATAGCACCCGAGCCGGTCACCATGATCGACGCCTTGAACCACGGCCTGCGCGAGGAAATGGAGCGTGACCCGCGAATCCTGATGTGGGGCGAAGACATCGCCGATCCGAAAGGCGGCGTCTTCGGTGTCACGCGAGGACTCGGGACCGTTTTCCCCGGCCGGGTGGAGAACTCGCCCCTCGCCGAGGCGAGCATCCTCGGCGTCGCGCAGGGAATGGCGATCGGCGGCTGGAAGCCGGTCGTCGAGATTCAGTTCGGCGACTACTCCTTCCCCGCCTACATGCAGATCCGAAACGAGATCTCGACCCTCAGATGGCGCAGTCAGGGCGATTGGACCTGCCCGATGGTCGTCCGCGTCGCCGTCGGCGGCTACATCCGCGGCGGTCCCTTCCACAGCCAGTGCATCGAAGCCCTCTACGCGCACACGCCCGGCTGGCGGATCCTCTACCCCTCGAACGCCGCCGACGCGAAGGGTCTGATTAAGACTGCCTGCCGCGCCGACGATCCGGTCCTCTTCTTCGAGCACAAGGGACTCTACCGTCAGATCTACTCGAAGTCTCCCGAGCCGGGGCCCGATTACCTGATCCCCTTCGGGAAGGCGCGCCTCTCCCGCGAAGGGACCGACGTCAGCGTGATCGCATGGGGAAGCACGGTCTACCGGAGCCTGCAGGCAGCGGCGGAGCTCGAGAAGAGCGGAATCTCGGTCGAGGTCGTCGACCTGCGCTCGATCCTGCCGTACGACAAGGAGATGATCGCGGCGAGCGTTACGAAAACCGGCCGCGCGGTCGTCGCCCATGAGGCGATCCTGACCGGGGGGTTCGGCGGGGAGATCGCTGCCTTCATCGCCGATGCGTGCTTCGCGAGCCTTGACGCGCCGGTCCGGCGTGTGGGGGCGCTGGATTCCTTCTGTCCCTACGCCCCCGCGCTCGAGCCCGTCGTGCTTCCGAGCACGGAACAGATCCGGGACGCAGTTCGGGATGTGGCGAGCTTCTAGTCAATCGAGCTTCACGTTCCGGACGAACTGGAGCCCTTGGTAGGTCACGCCGTCCCACCGGGCGATCATCCACTCCTTCGGGACGGGGGCGCTTGCCGCCATCGGTTTCAGCGGCATCCACTCGTCGGGGTCGCGCGGAAGAAGGCGCTCTTCCAGCCCGACCATCCTGCACATGCTGTCGGCCGGGGCCGGGGCGGCAACCTCCTCGAGCAGAAGATCGAGCCCTCCGGCGGTCTTGCCCGAGCGTGTGTGGATCCTGTAGCAGGTCGCCTCATACGCCCTCTGCTGGGGGCCGGTCACCCGGCAGACCACGAAGGTCGTCCAGGTTCTGAAAATCTCCCTGAATCCATCCGGGGTCGGTGAGAGAACCACTGGGCAAACGAGGCCGGTTCCGCGACTCGGGGTCGCCACCCGGCCGATCGTCCAGACGACGTACTCCGGCTTCCCATCGCCCGTCAGATCGGCGTACTTCACGATGTCGACGGCGGGATAGAACTCGGGAACGGCTTGCAGGAACCCGAGACTGTCGGCACCGTCGCGGAACGATTGTGGAATCCCGATCTTCGAGATGTTATCCCTCTGCTCATTGTAGTTCCAATAGACGACCTGATCGAGACGCCCCCCGGCATACACTCCCCACCAGCAGCGGCTGAACCATCCCGCGCTCGAAATGCGGGCGACCTGCGCGATCTGCTCCGGCTTGCCGTCGTCGTCGAGATCGACGTCGAAGATGTCATAACGGGTCTCGGGGTACTTCTCGCCGTTCGAGATGGCGACGATGATCGAGTCGGCCTTCGCGGGCGGAAGGGGCGCGAGTTCCGGCAACGGGATCACGGGCTGCTCGCCGATCTTGGCCGGCCGGCCTCCGGAGAAGGAAATCGGCGGCAGCGCGAAGCTCGGGCGATCCGCCACGGCGAGCGCGAGCAGGATGGCGAGCGCGGGCGGTATCAATCGGTCTCTTGATCTCATCGATTCCCCCTTGAGGCAAATGGCTCGGTCGAATCCGTTCCTTCCACAGTCTAATCGGCGATCCCTCCCCCGAGGGAGACCTTTTCCGCCTCGTAGAACCCCGATCGGACCTTTGGATTCCGGGATGATGCAGTCGATCCGCCGATTCCGGATCGATTCCCCACTGGACGCGCGCCCCCGGAAAGCCGAAGAATCGTTAGGAGTTGACCGGATCCGGTCCGCCGCATCGATCGCCGTCCCGCGGGGCCCAAGCCAAAGCGGGCCGGGGGCAAGGGAGCAAGGGAGCAAGGATGCTGGAGCGTTACGAGAAACTGATTCATCAGGGCGAGTTGCCGCGGCTTCGGATCGTTCCGATCTCGAAGATCCTCTTTCATGAGGAGACCGAAGCCTCCCGCCTGCGGCGCGTCGCCGCCCGCATCGAGCAGGATGGTCAACTCCGGCATCCGCCGATCGTGGCTGGCACCGCCCGAGGGCGCCATTACTTGCTCCTCGACGGGGCGCATCGGACGCTGGGTCTGCGGGAGCTGGGATTGAAGCAGATCCTCGTCCAGATCGTTGACTACTCGGATCGATTGATCGAGCTCGATCGCTGGCACCATCTCCTCGACGTCGAGGATCAGGAGCGGTTCATCGCGGCCGTCCAGTCGATCCCCGGCGTCGAGATCTCGCTCCACCGCCCGGCCGCATCGGGCAGCCCGTTCTTCGCGCGGCGCGGCCAGTATGCCCAGGTCATCCTCCCGGACCGGACCAGCTTACTCCTGAGCCCGGAGCGCGAGATCGATCGGGATGATCCGCGATGGCTCGACGGAGCGGCGCCGGTTCTCCGGCAGCTCTGCCGTTTGTACAAGGAGCGGGGCTTTCTCGATCGGATCAGCTATGACGAGTTCGATTGGCTCGCCTCGCACTATCCGCGATTCTCGTCGCTGATCGTATTCCCGCAGTTCACGAAGCGCGAAGTCCATCGCGTCGGCCGGTCGAAGGAGAAGCTGCCCGCCGGGATCACGCGGCACCTGATCCCGAAGCGCTGCCTGCGCTTCGATCTCCCCCTCTGGCTGCTCGCCCGCAACCTCTCGACCGAGGAGTTGAACGAGCGGCTTGTTGAGACGATCTTCCACCGGATCCAGGAGGGACGGATCCGCTTCTACTCCGAGTCGACCTTCAGTTTCAACGAGTGAACGCATGATGGGCGGCGCCGCTTTCTTCGACGTCGACAAGACGCTCCTGCCCGGAGTGTCGGCCGAGATGCTTCTCGTGCGCGGGCTGCTAAAGGGAACGATCCCGGGACGATTCCGGTCGCTTCCCTTCCTGGTCGAGTGGCTGCGGCTCCTTCCGCAGGGGATGACGGTCGCCCGTAAGGCGAACAAGGCATACCTCGCGGGCGCGCAGCCCGACGAGGTGCGCGCCTGGGCGCGGAAGCTCTTCGACGAGCAGATCGAACCGCGCCTCGGCCTGCGCGCCGGGGAGTGGATCGCGCTCGAGCGCGCACGGGGACGCGCGATCGTTCTTCTGAGCGGGATGCCGGATCTCCTGCTCGAACCGTTCGCGGAGCGGTTTCGATCGGACCTCGCCATCGGCACGCCCCTCGAGGTGGGCGCGAGTGGACGATTGACCGGACGGCGCGCGGGACTTCATCCATATGGCGCCGCAAAACTCGCGATCGCGAGGGCGATCGTCGATGACCGCGGTTGGGATCCGATAGCGTGTTCCGCTTACGGGGACCACGCGAGCGACGCGTACCTGCTCGCTTGGGTCGGCGAGGCGTTCGCCGTCGATCCGGACGAGCGGCTCCGGCGCGAGGCCGTACGACGAGGCTGGACGATCCTCGATTGACGGAGCCGGATGGCCGCGCCGCCGGGATTGACACCGTCGTGCCGCGATTCCTATCCTCTGACCTAAGCGGTCGTTGGGGGTGTCCCGAGGCGGGACTGAGAGAAACCCCAGGAACCTGATCTGGGTGATGCCAGCGTAGGGAAACGACCTCATCGCAGTGCCCACGGTCACTCCCCCACTTCGGGCGCCCGACGAACCGCCAGGAAACCCGATGACACACGCGGATCGCATGAAGATCGACGTCGCCGTGATTGGAGCCGGAATCGCGGGCCTCGCCTGCGCGCGCGAGCTTGCCGGCGCGGGGCGGAAGGTCGTCCTCTTCGAGGAGACCCCGGGGCGCGCCGCTTCATGGGCCGCGGCGGGAATGCTGTCCCCTTGGGCCGAGGGGAACGAAGGCGCGGGCGTGGAGGAAAGCGAGGGCGCGGCGAAGGAGGAGCACGAAGGCGCTGCCACGAAGGGGCACGAAGGCGCTGGGGCGGCCGGTAAGATTGCACCCGGACCGGCGACGATCGAGATGCGTGAGGCCGCGCTCGCCCTTTATCCCGAATGGGTCGCCGGAATTCGATCCGAGACCGGGATGGAGATCGAGATGATCCGGTGCGGCTCGCTCGTCGTTTCGTTCTCGGGCGAGAAGCCGGCCGTCGAGCGATTGGCGTCCGTCGCGGGGCGGGCCCCGGGCTTCCGGACGCTCACCGCGGCGGAGGCGCGCGTCGAGGCGCCCCTGCTCGGACCCAACGTCCAGGATGCCGTTCTGCTGCCCGAGGAAGGGTATGCGGATCCGAGATCGATCATGCCCGCGTTGCGCGAGGCGTGCAGGATCCGGGGCGTCATCCTCCGCGAGGAGGCGGCACTTCGGTTGATCGAGGGGGGCGGTGGCGTGCGCGGGGTCAAGGCCCGAACGGAGGATGTTTATGCCACGGCCGTCCTGAACGCCGCCGGAGCGTGGGCCGCGCCGTTTCTGCAAGGGGGACACGTCCGGCCGATTCGCGGCCAGGTCGTATCGCTCGCACCTTCGACCGGGGACCTGCGCCCCACGCGCGTCATCCAGTCAGCCAAGGGATATCTCGTTCCCCGTGCGGACGGCTCGATCGTCGTCGGGGCGACCAGCGAGGAGGCCGGGTTCGGGACCGGCGTGACCGACTCGGCGATCCGGTCCCTGCTTGCGCGGGCCGCGGAGATCGCCCCGTCGCTCGCAGGCTGGACCATGCGGCAGGCCTGGTCGGGCCTTCGGCCGTATCGAGAGCGCGGCCCCCTGATCGGCCCGGACGGAAGGCGCCGCGGGTTGTATCATGTCGCGGGGCTCTATCGGCACGGGATCCTGCTCGCCCCGTATGCGGCGATGAGGATCCGGGGGTGCATGGATGCGGCGTGAAGGGTCCGGGAGAGCATCGGATGAGTTACCCACGGGATCCGGGAGTGCATCGGACTGATGGATCGCAAGTCCACCGAATGGGCGGCTCGCTGAACGGCCCGCGGGACACGGAGCGGACACGATCATGAAACTTACGATCAACGGCGCCGAGCGCGATCTTCCTCCGGCCCGGACCCTGGCGGAGTTGCTGCGGGCGATGGGCGTGGAGATCGCCCGTGGCGGAATCGCGGTCGCGCAGAACGGCGCCGTTGTCCCGCGCGCGCGCTGGGACGAAACGCCGGTCGCCGAGGGCGATCGCATCGAGATCATCACCGCCGTTCAGGGCGGGTAGATAAACCGCGCAAGGCAGGTAGACAAGCCTCGCAGGACGGGTAGTGAGACCGCGCGAGCCGGCTCGACCCTGCGGCCCCGCGGCTCAAGAGGAAGGAGCATCACCGCCATGGATCCACAGACCACCGCGCGCGCGATCGCGCCGCTTCGCTTCGCCGGGCGGGAGTTCAAGAGCCGCCTCCTCGTCGGCACCGGCAAGTACGCGGACTTCGAGGTCATGAAGAAGGCCCACGAGGCAAGCGGCGCCGAGATCGTCACGGTCGCCATACGCCGCATCCCCCTCGAGGATCGCGGGACCGGCAAGTGCCTCCTCGATCACATCGACACAAAGCGCTTCACGCTATTGCCGAACACGGCGGGTTGCTACACCGTGAAGGACGCCGTTCTGACCGCGCAGCTCGCGCGCGAGGCTCTCGGCACCGATCTCATCAAGCTGGAAGTGATCGGCAGCGAAAAAACCCTCTTCCCCGACAACGAGGGGCTGCTCGAAGCCTCAAAGATCCTCGTGAAGGATGGGTTCACCGTCCTGCCTTACACGATGGACGACCCGGTCCTCTGCAAGAAGCTCGAGGACTTGGGCTGTGCGGCCGTGATGCCGCTCGGCGCGCCGATCGGCTCGGGGCTCGGGATCTGCAATCCGTACAACATCCGGATCATCCTCGAGACGGTGAAGGTCCCGGTCCTCGTGGACGCGGGTGTGGGGACCGCATCCGACTGCGCGATCGCGATGGAACTCGGCTGCGACGCCGTCCTTTTGAACACCGCGATCGCCGGGGCGAGGGATCCTGTCAAGATGGCGCACGCGATGCGGATGGCCGTCGAGGCCGGGCGGCTCGCGTACGAGTCGGGGCGGATTCCCAGGAAGCTCTATGCGACCGCTTCGAGCCCGATCGAGGGGGTCATTCGGACGGGGATGTAGTGGGAGGTGAACATGTCGAAGGCCCCCCGTTTCTACCTGATCTCGGACCGGCGCAGGATGGGGAGCGATCCCATCGCCGCGATTCTGCGGCTCGCGGCCGCGGGCCTGCCCGCCTTCCAGTGGCGCGAGAAGGACCTGCCCGCGCAGGATAGCCACCGATTCCTGCAGAAGTTGATCGCCGAGCTGCGCGACGCCGGCGCCCCGACGCAGGTCATCGTCAATGATCGCGTCGACATCGCCCTCGCGCTCGGGATCGGCGTCCACATCCCCGAGGAAGGGCTTCCGACGCGGGTCGCGCGCGCGCTCCTGGGGCCGGATGCGCTGGTTGGGCGCTCCACACACTCGCTCGAGGCCGCCCGATCCGCCCGGGACGATGGGGCCGACTTCGTGACCTTCAGCCCCGTCTATGACACCGCATCGAAACGGATCTACGGGCCGCCGCAGGGGCTCGAGATGTTGCGCCTGGTCGCGCGGGAGCTCGGGCCGTTTCCGGTCATCGCCCTCGGCGGCGTGACGGCGGCACGGGCGCAGGAGTGCATGGAGGCGGGCGCGGCCGGGGTCGCGGGGATCGGCGCCGTGTGGGAGGCGGGGGATCCGGTCGAGGTATTTCGATCCTTCGCCCGAACGCTTTTGCTTGTGGGGGGAGAACACTCGCTGTAGGGTCCTGGCAATTCGTATGCAACGGATGCGCAATAGGACACAACCCCACAGGGAGATCCTTCATGACCGCCTCCCGCTCTGCAGATCCACGGAACACCCGGCGCCTGGAGGATCGGGGCATTGTCGAGGCCCTCATTGCTTGCCTCTCCAGCCCCTGCGAGAGTATGCGGAATCAGACCACGCTCGATTTGGCGAGACTCGGCGCGGCCGCGCTGGAACCGCTCGTCTATGCTCTGGGTGACGACGATCCGAACGTCAGGATCGGCGCATCGAAGGCCCTGCAGCTCATGGGAAGCCCCGCGATCGCGAAGTTGAGATCGCTTCTTCAATCCGAGAATGAGGCCTGGCGCACCGACGCGGCCCTCACCCTCGCCCACATGCGGAGCCAGGACGCCATCGACTCGATCGTTGCCGCATTGCGCGAGGGGGCCCTGGGCGAGCATTATCTCGAACCCCTGATGGAATCCGCTACGGGCTAGAGGGGTGTGACCGACTGGTACGCCTGGTGGGATGAGCGCCGCGACGATTGGAGATTCACTGGGATCCAGGCGGATCATTACATCGTGAGGATCCAACCGCCGGGACTCGCCGACATCCCCGGCGCGATCGAAGAGATCCTGGCGTCCAGAGGGTACATCCGCGGCGCCGCCACGATCGACTTTCACTTGGACGCGGGGATGGACGACACCTACATGATCGGATTGGCCCTCCGGCACGCCGAAGAAAGCGATCGGCGTGTCGACCGGCAAAGGAGCGCGCTGCACGACTTCGATGGTCGACCGACCGGCAAGATGTATGCCCTGTTTCTTCGGCGCAGGAGAGGTTAGAGCGAGCGCATCGGGATCGCGAGAGGCGCGAGTTGGCATGGGCGGACGTTTGCCGATCCTACCTTGGAGGAGCGCGCCCGCGAGCAACGAAGGGGCGATCCTCTCTGATCCTGGAAAGAAGATCGCCCCACTGACTCAGAGGCTTGCCTCAGGGTCGTTCCCTATCACCGGATCACGAGCAGTTTGCGCACGGACTCCTGCCCTTCTGCCTTGAGTCGCGCGAAGTAAATCCCTGCGGGCACTCGATGGCCTGCTGTGTCACGAGCCTCCCACTCCAGCCGCTGCCAACCTGCCGGGTACGAGACATTCGTGACCTCTCCCAGCTCTCGTCCGGCGGCATCCAGGATCACCAAGCGAACCCTGCTGGCCGTCGGGATGTAGAGATCAAACACCGCGACATTGCTGCCCGGATTGAAGCGCGCATTCAGCACAAGGATCTTCTCGGCGTCTTGCTGTTGGACGTCCGACAGATTGGTGGCGAGGGGGACATCTTCCATAGTCCCGACATCCATGCCACCGACATCGACGAAGCTGGTGCGGGCCACCGGCACGAATCCCGTCGCGGTGGACTTGTATCCAATCCTGACTTGAAGTTCGACCTCTGGACCAAGTCCCGTCGCGCTATCGCTCTCCGCAAACCAGATCCGCTGTGCCATGTCCTCGACGACAGCGAAACGAGTTCGCAGCTGCAGGCCGGATTCGAGATGGAACCGGGGCCACTCGACCAGCAGACGCGCACAATCTCCATAGTGTGATACCGCGGCTCGGGCGCGGGAGTCGAGCACGGGGTAGCCATTCATGGCCGTTCGCTCCTGCGTCACCATCCTCTCGATCTGGCAGTAGGTTTCCGTAGGAGAGCCGTCGGTCTTGCTCCACTCCTTCACCGTATTGAGGAGTCCGGAACCGAATTCGTCGAGAGGAAGGCCCAGTGCACCGGCAGCATTCATGAAAACGCTCTGGGCAACAGGATCGGGCACCGCGGTGCAGCCAGATCCGGGCTGGTATGCCCGCAGCCGGCTGGAGGAGCGGACGTACCCCCGATCGAAATCGATCTTGATGTAGCGAGGGCCGTCCGGGGGATCGTAGCCCATCAGAACGGGTCCGTCCTGAATGATGATCTGTGGCGGAACATCGCCCACGGCCGCCGCGACCTGTTCAACCGTCATTCCCGCCAGCCAATCCGCTCCGTCAGGAACGGTCAGCAAGTCGGGCCCGAAGGTAGGAAGCTCCGTCTCCGCCTGGACCATGTAGCCGGTCAGACTCCACGTCATGGGCGGCGGAGGGGGCGACTGGGATTCGACAATCGCTTGGCTTGTACACTGTGATTGCTCGCCCCCATCATCGATAACCGCCAGGACAACGGTGTACGTCCCCGCAAGGTCATAGGCATGGGCCGGTTCCGGGCCAGCGCCATACTGGCCATCTCCGAAATCCCACTGGAAGCCGATAATCACGCCATCCGGGTCGTAGGAACCCGTTCCGTCGAAAGTAATCGGTTCTCCCGCCGTTCCAGCGTAGAGGCCATCGGCGTCGCAAACGGGGGGAACTCCCCGTGCCTGTTCCGGGAGCGCCGCAAGAAGAGCGAGCCATACAACGAGAAGGACGACGCCACCTGTCCCCTTTCTTGAATCGATCATTGCAGCGCCCCCTTCCCCTTCGGATCGCACCCCACCACATACCGAACGCGATGGTTACGAGCCGAGCCGTTCCCGGGCGGATCAGTCAGCACATTGTTGTACCGTTCGTTGTTCATCCTGGTGAGACTGTCGTTGGCGTTCGTACCGACATTCCGCGCGACAGGGCATTCATCGTCCGTGCCGCTCGCGTCGTTCACATACAGATTGTCGATCCAGGAATCGGCGATCGACATCCAGAAAGCGTCGTCAGCAAAATCCTTGTACCTCGCAGGATAGCTAGCCCCAATCCACATCTCGCCGTGGAATCCATCGATCTGATGCAAGTGGTCGAATGTGCTGTTCCACTCGTCCCACCAATCCTCTTCGTCCATGCTGTAGCATGACGAGAGATGGAGAAACTCCAGATCTTCATCCCCAAGCTCGATATCGCCCTGATAGGCATTGCAGTTGCCGAAACCGTTCTCGTCCTTGCGAACCCTGCCGTACCAGCGGTGATTCCACAAGTCGTTCCCGCCGTGGAGCGCGATCATGCATGCGTCGACCTTGTCGATCTTGTTGCTGTCATTCCCCCACCAGATCTCTGTGTCGACGAAGTCACTATCCACGATGCTTCCGTTGTGCTTGAACTCAATCGCAGTCCAGGCCGCAGCCCCGTGTCCGTTCGGGGCGGCGTTGGCATTCGTGATGGCGTTGTACCACGCCTGCGCCATGTCATCCCACCAGTCGCGTTGACTTCCGCTGCAGTTCTCGTACCAGGGCGCGTCCCACTTGGTCACGACTCGAACCATGACCTCCTTCGTGCTCGCATCGTCGGCAGCGATCCCCGATCCGTACGGGAACAGCGTGCCACCGAGGAGTAGCGCCCCGATCAGAATCGGGATCGCGTTCCGCGGCATCTTGCCACCCCCTTTCAGTTGGGCGAACCGTCCCTGCTCTTTTCAGAATGGTGCGGTACGGAGGTCGCGCACGGGCCCGATTGAAGGAAACCGACATGCCGGGATCTGGCGGAGGAAGGAACATACGCAGACACGCAAGTTGCGGGGAATCCGCCGGACCTGACGGACCATCACCCTTCAAGAACGCGACCAGTATACCACCCGCCGCAGCAGCAGTCAATCGGGTCGACTACTCCCTTTGCCGGGAGGCGGCGGACGTTTGCCGGTCTCGTGTACTCATTCCCGCCGGTTCGTGTTGGCATGGGTGGACGTTCGCCGGTCTGCCATCTCTCCCCGCGTGCGCAGTCATTCGATGCTCTGCCGAACCACCCGCTGTGCAGCAGACTGATGTCGCCGTTTCGACGCGAATCGCGAGCATACTTGAGTAGAAGCGAGAAGCGTGCCGTCCGCACTCGGTGAGAAGCTCAGCGTGTCTTTCGGGGCCGGCTCCTCCGCGCACGCTCCCGGTCGACGATCTTGATCAGCGCACGCAGGGCTTCATTGACACTTTCGGAATCTGGGAAGACCCGGAAGACGTCAGGATCGAGAAGGACGGAGTTCGTTCCTTCGGCATACTCGACGCTATGCTTGCCGCGCGTTCCGCCGCGGAAGTCATACTCCGGTTGCATTTCCTGAACGGCCGGAGAGGTCTTGCGCTTAGATACCTTCTTCTTCATAGATTTGTCTCTCGGTGCGCGTTGCCAGACGCGCGCTGATAATCCTGATCCACTTGCCTCGTTCCGTGTATGCGACGACGACCAGCCGACTCAAGCTCGACATTCCCAGGTCGATCCGGCGATCCTCCTCCCAGGAGTGCTCAGAATCCTGGATCGTCAAGGACATCGGATCACCGAAGACGCTCATCGCCTCACGGAATGATACTCCGTGCTTGCGGAGATTCATCCGCGACTTTTCAGCGTGCCATTCAAAGACCAGACCCATCTACACCCCCGGCTGGAGATCTCTGTACGTCGCATCAGAATTTGGGCCGCACGAGGAGGCAGAATCACCGCGCAGCATGTCCTGGCGGGGCTGGAGGCGGTGGCTGCGGGAATCGCGCGGATCGGGGCCGTGTGGGAGACGGACGATTCCGTCAATGCCTACGGCGACTTCGCCCGCGTGTTCGCACCCCCGTTTGGAAGATAGCGATTCCGATACCGCCGCGGCGGACGTTTGCCGGTCTGCAGAGATCGCTCCCTCGATGGCGTGGCCGCAACTTCGACGGCGCGGCGGACGTTTGCCGGTCCCGCGTGCCTATCTCCGACGATGCGTGTTGGCACGGGTGGACATTCGCCGGTCTCGTGTGCTCGTCTCCACCGGTTCGTGTTGGCATGGGTGGACGTTTGCCGGTCTGTCCGATTGCCCGCTCGCGGATGCGGCGGACGTTTGCCGCTCCACCGGACAGCCTGAGACATCACATCCTGACGTCACCGTTTCGACGCGAATCGCGGGCATACCCGGGTAGAAGCGAGAAGCGTGCCGTCCGCGTAACGAGCCGCCCCTATTCGAGTGACGGCACGCGAACGCTCTGAGGTTTCGCGACTGTCTTGCGATGGAGCTTGATCCGCTCGATCTCGTGAAGCGTCTCGGCGGTCATGTAGCTCTCGCCACAGCGGGAGCAGATCAGGATCGGGACCTTCTCGATGACCAGAAGCCGCGCGCCTCGGCCATAGCTCCGACTGATTCGGCGGAGCTTGACGGTTCCCTTCCCGCATATGGCGCAAGTCTGATCCTTGGCTCTCATACTACTCAAGGTCGCCGTTGTCTCGGGGTTCCACAGCAAACGATGGACCCTCGGATGCGGAAGAACCGTTGCTTCCATTCTGGGATCGTAGAGACGCCTCACGGGCGTTGTGCTAGGAAGGCGCCTCTGCACTCAGACGAGCGATGACTCACAGGCCTATGCCGTCGCGGATGCGGCAGCCGGCGCCAACGCGTTCGAAACGGTGGTCGCGAGCTCCGCATTCGGCTTCACTCCCGCCGTTGCCCCCACCTGCGCTCCCGCTCCCGCCACCGCCGTCTTCACCGCACCCGCGCCTGCTGGCTCCGTCGCCACCGCCACCAGCGCCGTCCCCACCTGCGCTCCCGCTCCCGCCACGGCCTGCGTGAGCGCGGGCGCGTGGAGCTTGAGGGCAGGATCCGTCTCGTCGGCGAGCCTCTGCAGCAGGATCCCGACCGCGCGGATCTAGTCGTCGGGCGCGGCCCCGAGGATCGGGCTCACGCCGTCGGGGAAGTACTTCAGATAGAGGGGCGACTTGCGGTTGTTCAGGACCTTTTCCAGCAGGGCGAGGAAGAAGCCCCGCACCGTTTCGTCCAGCTCGTCGTCCTTCGTGTCGCGGACCGCCATCGCGGTCATGGCCAGGGCCTCGGCGGCCTTGAACTCGACGACGCGCTGAGCCACGCGCTTCTGCGTCTGGTCGAAGGCATCGCCCAGGGACTTGAGGTTCGGATCGGCTTGGAGCCGGGTTTCCCCAACCCCGGACTTGGTGTGTGAACCGGTCGATCCGGCGCCCGGACGGCTCTGAGCGGCGCTATGTCGCCTGGGGGCACGATTCCAATCGGGTCGAACGGCGCCGGGATCGATGGTTCGGGCGCTCGGTGATGCCAGATTGGTGCCGGGACTGACGGGCGCACGACTTGCCCAGCGTCGAACGGTGGACAGGGACGACGTTGCGTCATTCGGCCAGCGTAGGTTGGTGACCGGGCGCGATGGTGCAAGGGTCGGCCGGGTCAGAACGACGTCCGAGCGGACCTCCGCGTAACCAGAAGGATTCGCAATGAGTTGCGGCCCTGTAATTGCACCTCTCGATGGCTCGGACGGTCGACGCGAGGCGGCGGACATTTGCCGCTTTCGATGTTCTCGGTGTCGCGTTCGACGGCGGACGACGGCTCCCGAGCCAGGAGCAAGAGGGATTCCAGAACCACCGAGGTTCGCAAGAACGCGTCCGCGCGACACCATGCGACAGTCCGGACGCGACAACGGGACGTCGCAGCGGGGGTATTGGGTCTGATGCGGCTCTAGACCCGCAGAGTGATTTGGCGCTGCTCATTCCGGTCGGATTCGGACTGCGCAATCGGGGACCAGGAGCCGATTGCGGGCTTCAGGACCGTAACCTATGCTGTCAGCGCGGTTTTGAGCGCCTGAGAGCGGATCTGTAACTCGGCTGTCCCGACATGACGGTGCCGGTCCAGCCATCCAATCCAGAAGCAGCCGCTGCCCGGAGGTTGTGCGTGACGACCCTTCGCATCTTCGCAGCCAAGGCACCGGATGTGCCTATGACTACTGCGTGGTACCTGGCGGACCTTGGCGAGGCCAAGGGCAAGCAGGACCTCTTCGTTCGCCAATCGCCACAACGGCTCAAGGCACTCCGCGAGCACGCAATGGTCGAGAGCGCCGTTTCATCGAACCGGATCGAGGGTGTGGAAATCGATGCCGCGCGCGTCCGGGCTGTCGTTCTTGGCCGGCCCACGCTGCGTGATCGCGACGAGCAAGAAGTCCGCGGTTATCGAGATGCTCTGAAACTCATCCACGAGTCTGTCGCCAAACTCGCGATATCAGAAGAGACGATCCTCCAGCTGCACCGCATCTCGCGCGGTGACATCGGAGATGCCGGAAAGTACAAGCAGAAGGACGTGGACATCATCGAGACCTACGCCAACGGTCGGTCGCGCGTTCGTTTCAAGACCGTCTCCGCCAAACGTACGCCCGCAACGCTGAAGGAGCTGGTTTCCGCATGGAGCGACTCGTTGGAGGAGCGGCGGGTGCATCCCCTGGTGGCAGCCGCGGCCTTCAACCTGGATTTTCTGTGCATCCATCCATTCCGTGACGGGAACGGCCGCGTCTCACGGCTGCTCATGCTCCTCCAGGCCTACCACCTTGGCTATGAGGTCGGCCGGTACATCAGCCTGGAGCGCATCATCGAGCAGAACAGGGACCGCTATTACGAGACGCTTGAGCAGTGCTCCCAAGGTTGGCATGAAAACAAGAACGACCCGTGGTCGTACATCAATTTCCTGCTCTCCGTTCTCCGGACTGCCTATCGGGAGTTCGAGGAGCGCTACGGGCACACCACGTCTCCTCGAGGCGAGAAGACCGAGATCATCGTGGCCGCGATCCGCCGCACCTCCGGAGACTTCAGCATTGCCAGTCTCCAACGTGAATGCCCGGGCGTGAGCCTGGACATGATCCGTCACGTGCTCGGGGAGATGCGACGGGATGGGCAGGTAGAGTGCGTGCGACGCGGCCGCGGTTCCCTCTGGAGACGCCGCGGCCACCGAAACTAGGTAACAACTGATTGACTGCGTAATTAACTGTGCAATAACTCCGAACCCCGAGGAATGAATGGCCCGAACGAAAGCGACCAAGACGACGACCACTGCCCCGCTCGGCTTCGAGGCCAAGCTCTGGGCCGCCGCGGACGCCCTGCGCAACAACATGGACGCGGCCGAGTACAAGCACGTCGTCCTGGGTCTGATCTTCCTCAAGTACATCTCCGACGCGTTCGAGGCGAAGCACGCCGAGCTTCTGTCCCAGAAGGCGCAGGGCGCGGATCCCGAGGATCCCGACGAGTACCGCGCGGCCAGCATCTTCTGGGTGCCGAAGGAGGCGCGCTGGCAGCACCTGAAGGCGAGCGCCCCGCAGCCCACGATCGGCACACTGGTGGACGAGGCGATGACCGCGATCGGGCGCGACAACCCCTCGCTCAAGGGGGTGTTGCCGAAAGATTTCGGGCGCGCCGGCCTCGACAAGCAGCGGCTCGGGCAGATTATCAATCTGGTGAGCGACATCGCGCTCGGCAGCGCGGCCGATCGCGCCAAGGACACGCTGGGCCGTGTCTATGAGTATTTCCTCGCGCGCTTTGCGAGCGCCGAGGGCAAGAGCGGCGGACAATTCTACACGCCCTCGCACGTGGTGCGCGTGCTGGTCGAGATGCTTGCGCCCTACAAGGGCCGCGTGTACGACCCCTGCTGCGGCTCGGGCGGCATGTTTGTCTCGAGCGAGAAGTTCATCGAGGCCCATAGCGGGAAGCTCGGCGACATCTCGATCTACGGCCAGGAGTCGAACTACACGACCTGGCGCCTCGCCAAGATGAACCTCGCCATTCGCGGAATCGACGCGCAGATCGGCCACGGCGACACCTTCCACAACGACCGGCATCCCGACCTCAAGGCCGACTACGTGCTCGCCAACCCGCCCTTCAACGACAGCGACTGGCGCGGC
>CAZNRY010000088.1:0-17146 GCA_964575675.1 uncultured bacterium | reverse complement strand
GTCCGGTGGTGTGGGAGGGGAGCGACGGGCAACCGTCGCCCCCTATCCCGATTGGCGCGGGGTCAGGTGGACGACTTCCTGATTCCCGCCCGGGGCGCGCGAGTGTAGAGTATCGGGCGGGAAAGAGAGGAGGCCGTCATGCGTTCGCGTCTCTGTGTGGCATTGCTCGTCTTGGGTGTTCTCGGCCTCGGTTGCTCGGACGATAAGAAGAAGACCGTGGATCCCGAGCCCGATCCCTACATGAAGCAAACGAGCATCACCAACTGCCTGTTCAACTTGAAGCTCTCCTACAACCAGCGGAATGTGGCGAAGTATTCGAGTCTCTTCGATGAAGGCTACATGTTCGTTTTCGATCCGAGCGATGTCGTGACGCACGGCTTTCCCGAGTCATGGGGAAGGCCGGACGAAATCATCAGCGCCACGAATCTCCTCGATTCGCTGCAGAATTCAGATGGCTATGTCTGCGAGTCCATCTCCCTGAACTTCATCGCCGGCGCCGAGGCGCCGAGTCAGGCTGATTCCACGTGGACGGAGGTGACCCTCTCACAGGTCACGTTGTTGGCCGATTCCCGGCATCAGAGTAACGCCGAGCCTCTCCGCTACGAGGTCATCGGAGATCAGGCCAAGCTGAGCTTCATTCAAACCGCCGAGACGGATCCCTCTTCCGGACTGAAGATCTGGAAAATCATCCAGTGGATCGACAAGCCCATAGGCGCCAAAACCGCAACTGAGTCCACGACCTGGGGTCTGATCAAGGCGATCTGGCGCGAGGATCCCGAGCCCGATCCCTACATGAGGCAAACGAGCATCACCAACTGCCTGTTCAACTTGAAGCTGGCCTACACCCAGCGGAATGTGGGGAAGTTCTCGAATCTCCTGGACGCCACCTATCAGTACATTTTCGACCCGAGGGACGCCGGGACGCACGGGATCCCGGAATCCTGGGGAAGGGCGGACGAAATTGTCAGCGCCACGAATCTCTTCATCGCGCGGGCGAATGCGGACGGTTATGTCTGCGAGAACATCTCCCTGAACTTCCTACCGGGCAGCGACGTCGTGAGCGAGGTCGAGCCCGGCTGGCGGAAGGTCACCCTCACCCAGATCACGCTCCTCGTCGACACGCGGCACAAGGACAACGGCGATCCGCTCCGCTACGAGGTCATCGGGGACCAGGCAGACATCCACTTCATCCAGACCGCCGAGACGGATCCCTCTTCCGGATTGAGGATTTGGAAGATCATCTACTGGATCGACAAGCCCATAGGCGCCAAGACCGCAACTGAGCCCACGACATGGGGGCAGATCAAGGCGAACTGGCGCTAGGGCCTGCGGAGAAGGGGGCCGTCATGACGGCGTTTTCGTACACACTGCCCGTCCGATTCCACGAGGTCGACCCGGCGGGGATCGTCTTCTTCGCGCGGATTTTCCAATACGCGCACGATGCGTATGAAGCGTGGCTGCGGTCGGTCGGCTATCCGCTCGATCCTCCCTTCCACGAGCGCGACTATGGCCTCCCGCTCGTCCACGCGGAGGCGGACTTTCAGTCACCGATTCATACAGGGCAGGATGTGCGGGTGGATCTCGCGCTCACCTCGATCGGGACGACGTCTTTCAAGGTTTCCGCTCATCTGACCAGCCGGGAAGGCGTAGACCTGGCCACCGTGCGCACCGTCCACGTCTGCGTCGATCCCCGAACGAGGCGCCCCATCCCCTTGCCTGCGGCGATGCGCGCCGCCTTCGCTCCCTACCTCGCGTAGGAGGGGGTGCTGGTTATCCGTCTGATCGGGAGGCAAGCCGCGCGCGGTCCGGTTTTCCGTTCGGCAGGCGGGGGAGTTTTGGGACGAGCGTAATCCGGGGGATCTTGAATCGGGCCAGCCGTTCCTCGAGGAAGCGTGCGATCGCGCCGATCGAAAGCTCCGCATCCCGAAGAACGACGAAGGCCAACGGCACTTCCCCCCAGGTCGCGTCCGGCGCCCCCACGACCACGACCTCGGCGACCCCGGGGTGGCGAAGGATGACAGCCTCGATCTCCGCGGGATAGACATTCTCGCCACCCGAGATGATGAGGTCCTCCCTGCGTCCGGCGAGGCACAGGAAGCCGGCCTGATCCAACCGCCCGAGGTCCCCGGTGCGAAACCAGCCGCCCGGCGTAAGCGGCGGCTCGCCGAGATAGCCCCTCATCACGACCGGCCCTCGCACCTCGATCGCTCCGGTCGCGCCGCGGGGGAGCGCGCTGCCGTCCTCGTCCACGAGTCGAAGGGCGATCCCGGCGAGCGGGCGGCCTGCGCTCGCCCTTTCTTCTCCCACGGCGTCCCGGGGAACCAGCGTGACCATCGAGCAGGTCTCCGTGAGTCCGTAGGTCGCGATCGCTTGAGGGCAGGCATCGATCATCTTCCGCTCGACGGTCCCTCCGCCGACGATCGCGGCCCGAAGGGACGCGGGAAATGCGCGCCCGCGCCGCCCCTCGAGGATCCGCCGAAGCATGATGCCGACCGCGGAGAAGATCGTCACGCTGGCCTTGTCGATCTCCGCATTCGCCTCCTCGGGATCGAACTTCTCCTGCAGCACGGCGCACGCCCCGTGGAGCGCGCAGCGGTAGAGGATGTTCAGACCCCCGATGTGGAAGAGGGGAAGGCAGACGAGCCAGCGATCGTCCGCGGTGAGGTCGAGGGCGGAGGCGCAGGCCTGGGCCGAGGCGATCTGATTCGCCCAGGTCAAGACGACCCCCTTCGGACGACCGGTCGTTCCCGAGGTGAAGAGGAGGGCGCAGGGTCGATCCGGATCCGGGGCATCGGGAATCGCGCCATCCGCAGGCCGGACGGCGCGCAACTCGTCGATCGTGAGGATGGGATGCGGAAGCGAGGGGACGGCGAGTTCTTCTTCGCGGAGGATCAAGGCCGCATTCGACCGGATGACCTGATCGTGGATCTCCTCGGGCGCGAGGCGCGTGTTGAGCGGCATGAGGGTCGCTCCGATTCGGGGGACCGCGTGGGCGAGGATGGCCCAATCGATCGAGCCACCGGCCATCAGCGCGACCGTGTCGCCCTCACGCACGCCGAGGGAGATCATCCGTCGCGCAATCAGACGAACCTCCGCCTCCATTTCGGCGTAGGTCCGTGTCGCCGCGCCTGCGCGCAACGCGATCCGATCGCCAAGGTCGGTCACGGGGCGGCATCCTTCAACAGGACCCCAAGGCCCGCCCCGGAGGGGAGGGCGAGCATTCCCCGCTCCGGCCTTCCGAGACCGGTCGTCGGCGCCCCGACGAGAAGATCCGCCGTCGCCAACCCATGCGCGGGAGCCGTTCGCCGCGGGACCGCGGGAAGAGACCCGCTCCGATCGGACCCCGTCGATAGGCTCGCGGCGGGGATGCCGGCCGCAAGATGCAGGGCCCCCGCGATGCCCACGGCCGTATCGAGGACCGATGTGATCACGACCTCGATTCCCGCGGCGGCCGCCTCGCGGGCGATCGCGCCGGCCGCGCGCAGTCCGCCGATCGCCATCGGCTTGAGGATCACGACATCAACCGCCCGCTCCGCGATCAGCGCGCGGGCGGATGCCGGAGAGACGATCGACTCGTCCGCCGCGATCCGGACGGGGGATAGGCGGCGGAGCTCGGCGAACCCGTGCGCGACCGGCTGCTCGACGTACTCGAGGTCGAAGGATGCGAGTTCGCCCAAGGCATGGACCGCGGTCTCGAGATCCCACGCCCCGTTCGCATCGGCCCGAAGCCCGATCGTCGGACCTACTCGCTCTCTCACCGCTTCGATCCGGCGAACGTCGTCCAGAAGGGGCCGGCCGCCGACTTTCACCTTCAGCGTGCCGTAACCCTCCGAAACGGCTGCGGAGGCTTCATCCGCCAATGCCTCCGCGTCGACTTCCGTGAGAAGGGCATTGCAGGGGACGGACGCGCGGGCGTCGGGCGCGATCATTTCGGCCAGGCGGACTCCGGCGCGCCGTGCTTCCAGGTCGAGCAGGGCAAGCTCGATGCCCGCGTGCGTCGCGGGCGAATCGGCGAGCATCTCGTCCCACCGGCGCAGGTCGGCGGTGAGAGGCTCGCCCCCGGTGAGCCTCTCGATCCACCGCTGCGCATCCTCGATCGACTCGGTCGCCCATCCGGGCAGAGGAGCGATCTCGCCGAGACCGGTGTTCCCTTCCTCATCCCGGAGGACGACCCAGAATCCACGACGCTCGCGAATCGTCCCGCTGGAGGTGACCAAGGATCGCCGCATCGGCAGCCGGTAGGCGATCGCATCGAATCGCAACCTCACCAGATGATCCCCAGGCCGAACAGCAGGCCATATGCGAGGAGCAACCAGGAAGTCCCCGCAAGAACGCGGAGGTGCTCGGAGAGAGAGGGCGATCGTGCGAACACACGCCGGAGCAGCGTCCAGGCGAGCGGCAGCGTGAGCAGTGGCAGCATCACGGCCGGGCGGGCCGCGTGAACGGCGACCATCAGGACCGGCACGGCGAAGGAGAGCAGAACGGCCGCGGCGTACTCCGCCTGGCCGAACCGTCGTCCGAAGCGGGCGACCAGAGTCCGCTTGCCGGCGCGCCGGTCGCTCTCGGCGTCGCGCAGGTTGTTCGCGACCAGGATCGCCACCGTGAGCAGCCCCATCGGAATCGCCGCCCAGAAACTGAGCATCGTGAGGCGCAGAGCCTGGACGTAGTAGGACCCCATCGTTGCGATCAACCCGAAGAAGACGAAGACGAACGGCTCGCCCAAGCCGTGGTAGCCGAGCGGGTAGGGCCCGCCCGTGTAGGCGATCCCCGATAGGATCGACAATATCCCGATCGCCACGATCGGCCACCCGCCGACGAACGCCAGGTAGATTCCGCACAGGACCGCGCTCCCGAAGGCGATCGCCATCGCGCCGCGCATCTGCCTCGGGGTGGCGAGGCCCGCCTGGGTCACCCTCGTCGGCCCGCGCCGCTCCTTGTCAGCTCCCTTGGCGGCGTCGAAGTAGTCATTCGCGAAGTTCGTACCGATCTGGATCAGGATGGCGCCAAGGAGCGCAGCGGCGGCGGGCAGCGCGCGGAACGAACGATCGGCTGCCGCCGCGGCCGAGCCCACGAGCACCGGCACGATCGCCGCGGTCAGGGTTCGAGGCCGGGCCGCCATGACCCATACGGTCGGCGAGCCGGGACGGGGCAAGGGGGATGCCATCGCGCGCCCTACGGGAGCCGGGGGAAGCGCGAGAAGTCGGGCTGGCGCTTCTCCACGTAGGCGTCGCGTCCCTCGCGCGCCTCCTCGCTCATGTAGTAGAGAAGCGTCGCGTTGCCGGCGAGTTCCTGAAGTCCGGCCTCGCCGTCGTATCGGGCGTTGAATGCCGACTTCAGCAATCGAATTGCCAGCGGGCTGTGCTGCAGGATTTCCCTGCACCATGCGACGGTCTCGCTCTCCAGATCGGCGAGCGGAACGACCGCGTTCACGAGCCCCATCTCGAGCGCCTGCCGCGCATCGTACTGGCGGCAGAGGAACCAGATTTCTTTTGCCTTCTTCGGCCCGACGAGATCGGCCAGCACGCTGACGCCGAACCCACCGTCGAAGCTTCCCACCTTGGGACCCGTCTGGCCGAACCGCGCGTTGTCGGCCGCTATCGTCAGATCGCAGATCAGATGCAGGACGTGCCCCCCTCCGATCGCGTACCCGGCCACCATCGCGATCACCGGTTTCGGGAGCGATCGGATCTGTTTCTGCAGATCCAGGACGTTCAGTCGCGGGACACCGTCCCCGCCGACGTAGCCTTGATCCCCCCGGATCTTCTGATCGCCTCCCGAACAGAAGGCCTTCTCACCGGCGCCCGTGAGGATGATCACGCCGACCTGCGGATCCTCCCGCGCCGCCGCGAAGGCGGTCGACAGCTCGAAGAGGGTCGCCGGCCGGAATGCGTTCCGCACCTCGGGGCGGTTGATCGTGATCTTCGCGATCCCTGAACCCGCCTCGTAGCGGATGTCCTCGTACGCCCCGGATGCTTCCCACTTGATCTTCTTCGTTTCCGTCACGGCGCCATCCCTCCCTCACCCTTGGTGGGCGATAGAAACGACTCGAGGATCGCGGCGAGCGCCTCCGGGCGCTCGGAGGGGACGGCGTGCCCGGCCCCGGGGACGATTGCGATCTCGGCGGATGGAAGCAGCCGGCTCATCGATTCTGCGATCGCGCGGAACTTCCCGTCCAGTTCGCCTGCAACGAGCAGCGTTGGGATCGTTAGATCGCGAAGCGCGGCGTGCACTGGCTGTTGGAACCCCGTGCCGAAGGCGCGAAGGGCGGCCGAGAGCGAGGCGGGATCATGCGAGAGCCTCGCCTCGCGAATCCGAGCGCGTGCGGGAGCGGGCAGGGATCGCTGTGTCGCGAAGATCGCCTGAGCCTCCCAATAGTCCACGAACACCTCGATTCCCCCTTCCTCGAGCAGATCCGCCAGGGTCAAATCCAATACCGCGCGGGTTTCACGCTCGGGAAGCGATTCGATCCCCGCGGTCGCGCCGATCAGGGCGAGGCGGCGCACGCGATCCGCTCCGCTCGAGGCCAGGTGGAGCGCGACGCGGCCTCCCATCGAATACCCGGCCACGTCCACGCGTCCGATCTCGAGGCGGTCGAGCAACTCGATCAAGGCCTCCGCCAGACGCGGCATCCGCCACTTCTCGGGGGGGCACGGGGGGTCGGTCTCGCCGTGCCCCGGGAGATCGGGGATCCAACACCGGCGCCGCGCGAGCAACCGGGCGATCTCGTCGAACCCCTCGGCCCGTTCGGTGAAACCGTGGAGCAGGAGGAGGGGAGGTCCTTCGGGATCTCCGGAGCGCAGAATCCGCCAGCGGAGTCCGCCCGCCGTCGCCCGGATCACGTCGCGATCGATCCCTTCAGAATCGACCGTTCGGCTGTCGGGGTCCGTCAACGGGCGCCCTCCTGCGGCGCCTTTTCTACCGCGAGATTCAGCCGAGTGATCAGATCGTTGTGCTCGTGAACCATGCGGGCGCTCTCCGTCTTGAACTCCACGATCCGCACGCCCCGACCCTGGAACCCCTCGGCGACGAGCGCAGAGATCTCCTCGACCCCTCCCGCGATTCGATGTTCGACGCCGAACAGGCTCGAAGCGGCATCGAGGCGGCATCCGTGCGGCGTGCGGAAGAGTGGCTCGCAGAACTCCGGGTACTCGCCGATCGGAAGGAATGAGAAAATCCCCCCGCCGTCGTTGTTGAGGAGCAGGATCACAACCGGCCGACTTGCGTGGCGGGCAGCGAAGAGCCCTCCTGCGTCGTGGATGAAGGCGACGTCGCCCGTCACGAGGAGCAAGGGCCGCGCCGTTCCGGCCGAGATCCCGAGCGCCGTCGAGGTGATTCCGTCGATTCCGCTCACTCCGCGCGAAACGTGAACGGATGTCCCGCTTGTCGAGACGGGGCAATAGGCTTCGGCCCACCGGACCGGCATGCTGTTCGAGAGGAAGAGCGCGGCGCCCGGGGGCATCGCCTGCACTGCCGCGCGCGTCGCGGCCGCCTCGAGGGGCAGCGGTCCGCGGGCGAGGATCCTCCTGGATGTTTCCTCCGCCCGGAGGAACAGGCTGCACCACCGCATGCGGCGAGGATCGTCGGTCCCGCGCGACCATCGCGAGATCAGGCGATCACAGAGGGCATCGATCCGTGCCTCCAGGACCCACGACGCGAGTGCGTCCGGGTCGCGCCGCTCCAGATCCGGTTGGATGGAAATGAGGATTGGGCGGTGTCGCGACAGGTAGGACGAAATCGTCTTCGACACCGGGTCGCGCCCGAATCGAATGACGAGATCGGGGCCGTCGGGGCCGGCGAAGGATCCGCCTCGAAGGAAGAGATCGGCGTGCCCGCAGACCGGATCCTGCTCGCCCGCGCGGAATCGAATTCCCGAGGCGACGTCCGCAAGGAGCGGGACGCCCGCGGCCGCGGCGGTGGCGATCAACAACTGCGCCTCTTCAGGATCGCCGGCCGCCTCGGGGCCGGCGACGAACAGGCAGCGCCCGCTCTGCTCGATGAACTCGACAAGCCGGGCGATCGATTCGTCCGAGGGAACCCCGGTGGACGCGGGGTCGATCGCGAGCTGGCGGGGTTCTCCGCGCAGGGAAGCCCGGTATTGCGAGTCCAAGGCCTGAACCGCATCGGTGTCCTGCGGCACAGGTGCGAGCGGCTCTCGTAGCGGAATGTTCAGGTGGACGGGTCCCGGAAGGGGACGCCTTGCCGCGGCGACGGCATGCGCGACGATCGCCCCCGCGGCGCGGAGCATCGCGACATTGGCCTCCGGCAGGGGCAGATCACGGAAAACCCGCACGTTGCGGCCGAACAGATGGAGCTGGTCGCAGGTCTGCGGTGCGCCCGAGTGCCGCAATTCGGGGGGACGGTCGGCCGTGAGCACGAGGAGGGGTACGCCCGTTTGGGAGGCCTCGATCACCGCCGGGAGGTAATTGGCGGCCGCCGTCCCGGAGGTGCAGAGGAGTGCCACGGGGACGCTCGTCGCGCGCGCGATTCCCAAGGCGAAGTACGAGGCGGAACGCTCGTCCAGGTGGAGCGTCACGTCGAGGCCGGCACGCTCCTGCGCCGCGATGATCAGGGGAGACGAACGGGACCCCGGGCTTGCGCAGAGATGCCTGACCCCGGCGCCTGCGATTTCATCGATCAGAACGCGCGCCCACAGTGCGTTCAGATTCGGCATCAAGGTTCTGCCTCCGTGAAGATGTTCAGGAAGGACGCCGCCTTCCGCGCGGTTTCATCCCACTCCGCCTCGGGATCGGAGCCGTTGACGATCCCCGCCCCCGCAAAGGCCCGCAAGGTCCCGCCGCGCACGATCCCCGATCGGATCGCGACGGCGAAATCCGCGTCATAGAGAGCGACCCACCCGACGGATCCGGCGTACCAGCCGCGCGGCCGCCCCTCGAGCCGGCGGATCATCGCGAGCGCGGGATCGCGCGGAGATCCTCCCACGGCCGGCGTTGGGTGCAGCCGGCGCAGCAGATCCCCGAGCGCGACACCATCGCGCAGCGAGCCTCGGATCGACGTGGAGAGATGATGGAGCCCCGCCAAGCGAAGGACCGCGGGACGTGTCTCGACCTCGATCCATCGCGCAACGGGTTCCAAGGAAGAGACGATCCCATCGCGCACGAAGCGGTGTTCGCGCAAGTTCTTGTCGCTTCCCAGGAGCAGAGCGGCCATCGCGTCGTCGCCTTGTCCATCCACTCCGCGCGGACCAGTGCCGGCCAGGCAATCGCATCGCATCGCCCCTCCGGCCAGGGATACGAGCCGTTCGGGGGTCGCGCCCAGAAAGGCCGCATCGCGATCGAAACGGAAACAGAACATGTGTCCGTGCGCGAGCTGCGACTCGATCTTCCTTACCAGCCCGGCGGGGTCGAGATCGCCGGACCGTGAAGCGAGCAGAAAATCACGCGACAGCACGACCTTCCGAATCCGGCCGGACTCGATCGCATCGAGGGCGAGACGAACCGATTCGATCCACCGCTCCCGCTCGCCTGCGATCGGGACGGCGGACAGCGGCGAGGGAGATATCCGCCGCGAAGGGATCGCGCGAGCCCCGATCTCCTCGAGTTCGGCCGAGACCGTTTCCCCGATCCCTTGGAGCGCGGTCCCGGGTCGCGAGGAGACGATCGCCACGCCCCCAGTCGCGCCGCTCTCCCACGATTGCCTCAGGATGATCCGGGGAAGAACGAACCGCCCGCGGCCTCCCGAGGTCCAGTCGGGATGCGCATCGTCGTGGGGATCGAAGGCGATCCCGCCGAAGTACCGAAGGAACGGACGAACGGAGGCGGGCCCGCGGATCGCCGCGAGCCGCTTCCTGCAAAGCGTCGGGATCATCCAGGCGGATTCGGCGTCCCGAGCCGTCAGGTCGTCCGCCGCACCCAATCCGAGCCAGCGTTCCCTCTCTGACGAGTCGGTCCATCGAACCAGGGGGAGCGAGCGCGCCGCCCCGGTGATCGCGTCCCAATCGACGCCCTCCAGGAAGGCGGGATCGATCGGGCAGGCGACCCACTGCGGGCACGGTTCAGAGCCGGCCCGGGCCGGTGGGATAACCAGCCGTGCGGTGTCGGGGGGCCGGCAGGCCTCGTTCCTCGGCATCCGAGTGTTTCCTCCGTTTGACTTAAGGACGCTACCCGATCCGCTCGCGGGGGTAAACGCCCAGGCTCGGCCCGCGGCTCCACCCGTGCGGCGGACGATCGATCGACGGAGCCCGCCCGCGATCGGGCGTAAGGAACCGAGGATCTGGCCCTTTTCGATCCCCTCTCGGATGTCCTATCGTGTGGCCCACGAGGGGGGAGCCAGGCATGAGCATTAGAAACCGTTGTGCGCAGGCCGGGAGGCCTTGGATCGCGATCGGGCTTCTCATCGCCGTCTGCGCGGGGTGCGCGACCGTCCCCGTAACGGGGCGCAGGAGCTTCAACATCATACCGGAGAGCGAGGAACTGGCGCTTGGCCTCGACAGCTACAAGCAGGTCCTCTCTGAATCGGAAGTCGTCAAGTCGGGCCCCCAGCTCGAGATGGTCCGCCTGGTGGGAGGCCGCGTCGCGGCGATCTCCGACCGTCCAAACTACGACTGGGAGTTCAACCTGATCAAGGATGACAAGACGGTCAACGCCTTCTGTCTCCCGGGCGGGAAGGTCGCCGTCTACACGGGGATTCTTCCCGTGGCCGACGGCGAGGTTGGGCTCGCGACGGTGATCTCTCACGAGATCGCGCATGCGATCGCCCGGCACGGCGGCGAGCGGATGACTGACCAACTCGCCTTCCAGATCGGGGGAATGGGCCTGAATGCGCTGTTGAACGAGAAAAGCCCTGCGACGCGCAACGTCGTCCTCGCCGCCTACGGGGTCGGCGGCCAGGTCGGCGTTCTGCTTCCCTTCAGCCGCTCGGCAGAGAGCGAGGCCGATCACATCGGCCTCGTTTACATGGCGAAGGCGGGGTATGACCCGAGGGGGTCGATCCGCTTCTGGGAGCGAATGCAGGCGAAGTCCGGCGGCCAGGCTCCTCCCGAGTGGCTGAGCACGCATCCGAGCGGGGGGACGCGGATCGACCAACTCCGGAAGTGGATGCCCGAGGCGCTCCGTTACTACAAGCCACGGCAGTAGGAGCGGGGCGGCGATCCGGCAGAAGCACTCTCAGGATCTGCAACATCTTCTGCGCTAGCTGGTTGTGCCGGAAACTTCAGATAGTTCTTGACGATCGAGCTGCCGCCATGGAACCCTGCACCGACGAATCGCTGGTCCTCGGGGCCAGCCGGATGCGCCATGGTCGAGCCAAGCCGCAACGCGAGGGTGAAGGGCATGGATGCCGGACCGAGCAGGGGTTGGCAGAGCTTTCACGAAATCGTTGAGCAGAACGAATCGTTTCTGCTTACCTCGCATGTGTTTCCGGAGGGGGATTCGATCGGGTCGGAGGTCGCCCTGGGGTTGTATCTCCGCGATCGGGGCAAGACCGTTCACATCCTGAACCCCACCCCCGCGCGCCACTGCTACGAGTTCCTGATGGGCTTCTTCCCGATCCGAGACCTCGGCCAGAACGGTTCGTCCCCCGTGCCCGCCGGAACCGACGTCGTCGTGGCCGTCGATGTCGGCTCCTGGGACTACATGGGCCCCTTGGGGGAGATCCTTCGGGGCAGCAACCTTCCGATGGTATCGATCGATCACCATTATCCCGGGAAGGATTTCTCCGATCTGGGAATCGTCGACCCGATGGCATCGAGCACCGGCGAGATGATCTACCAGTATCTCCGTTGGTCCGGAACCCGCATCACCCCCGCGATCGCCCAGGCACTCTATACCAGCGTGATGTTCGACACGGGGGGGCTGAGGCTTCCTCAGACGACGAACGAGACGGTCATGATCGCGGCCGATCTCCTCCGCCATGGGGCGGACCACTCGACCGTCGCGCGATCGCTCTTTCAGAGCGAGAGTTTCGAGCGCCTCGACCTCTATCGCCGCGCTCTCGGCGAGCTGAAGCGCGAGCACGGCGGCAAGCTCGCGTGGCTTTCGATCCCGCACGAGACGTTCATTGAGACCGAGACCTGCCTCCATGACGGCGACGGGATCCTCGACAGCTTGTTGTCGGTCTCCGAGATCGAGGTCTGCGTTCTGTTCCGGGAGGTCGCGGGATTCGGATGCCGGATCACGTTCCGTTCGAAGGGGCGGCACGATGTCGGAGCGATCGCGACCCAACTCGGCGGGGGCGGCCGGCCGACCGCCGCGGGCGTCTTCCTGCCGATCAGCCTGCCCGAGGCCGAGGAATCGATCCTGCCGATCATGCGGCGTAGCTTCAAGCTCCCCGCGGGATCTTGCGCGCAGGGCCGGGCCCTTCGAGACTAGCCGGCGCCTCGGTTTCGTAAGGCCAAGCCCGAAACCCCGCGGACGACTTCTCCCTGCAACCCGACTCGAGTCCGGCCGCTCCGCCCCGATTCGCCGTTCATGCTAAAGTAGCAAAACGGTCTCGGCGCCCATCGCGGACCGCGCCGGCGCGGAACGCCGCCATCAGGCCGCGCTCCTGCACCACTGCCGTATCGGACGCCGCACCTAGCTGCCGCGGCCATCGGAAGGAGATGCGATGAGATCGAAGCCCACGGCCGGACCACCCGCACGAAAGCCGCGCGTCCTGCCCAAGACGATCGTGTACATCACGAAGCAGGTGGAGTTCAGCGCATCCCACCGTCTCTACAACCCGAAGTTCCCGGACGCGAAGAACTGGGAGGTCTTCGGCATCTGCAACAACCCCAACGGGCACGGGCACAATTACACGCTCGATGTGACGCTGGCGGGCGTGCCCGATCCCGAGACCGGGATGATCATCGATCTGAAGCGGCTCAAGGAGATCCTGGACGATCTCGTAATTCAGAAGCTCGATCACAAGAACCTGAACCTCGATGTCGGTTTCCTTCGCGGCCTCGTTCCAACGGTTGAAAGTCTCGTGATCAAGATCTGGGAGCGTCTCGACGGCCACATTCCCGGCTGCAAACTCCACGAGCTGGTCCTTTACGAATCGAGAACGAACTTCGCGCGCTACCAGGGACCGCAGAAAGACTGAGGAGAGACGATGATGGAGGAGCTTATCCGCTCGCTGATCATGGACCTTGGCGAGGACCCGGACCGTCAAGGACTCGTCAAGACCCCCAAGAGGGTCGCCGACTCCTACCGCTTCCTGACGGCCGGGTACAAGAAGAACGTCGACGAGATCCTGAACGGAGCGATCTTCGACGAACCATACGACGAGATGGTGATCGTCAAGGAGATCGACTTCTACAGCCTCTGCGAGCATCACCTCCTGCCTTTTTACGGTCGGGCCCACATCGCCTACATTCCCGACGGGAAGGTCATCGGCCTCTCGAAGCTCCCCCGGATCGTCGACGCTTTCGCCCGGCGGTTGCAGATTCAGGAGCGATTGACCCAGCAGGTCGCGGAATCGATCAACAACGCCCTGAAGCCGCAGGGGGTCGCGGTCGTAGTCGAGGCGTTTCATTTCTGCATCGCGATGCGGGGCGTCGAGAAGCAGAACGCGTTTGCGACGACGAGCGCGATGCTCGGCGTGTTCCGGGAAGACCGGGCGACCCGCAGCGAGTTCATGAACTTGATCAGCCACCACACGCTGAGATGACGCCGGAGATCCGGAAGACCACGGACGGCGATACGAGCCGGGGGAGACGATGACGAAGGGAATCGTCTGGATTACTGGGGCTTCTTCGGGAATCGGACGCGCGATCGCCCGCGAGCTTGCCTCCGCGGGGTGGCGCGTCGGGCTCGGCGCCCGCAGGGCGGCCGGGCTCGATGAGGTTCTCGCGGAACTCCCCGGCGGCCCCATCCACGCGGCCGCGCCGCTCGACGTCACGTTGGAGCCTTCCGTCGCGCGGTGGGCGGAGGATCTGCGCCGCCGCCTGGGCGGCGAGCCGGACGTCGTCGTGAACAACGCGGGCTGGGGGATCTTCGAGACGGTCGCCGGCATGAGCGTGGAAGATTTCGACCGCACGATCTCGACGAACCTGAGAGGACTCTTCCTCGTCACCCGCGTGGTTCTTCCCGCCATGATCGAGCGCGGATCCGGCCATTTCGTGAACATCCTGTCCGTGGGAGCCCGCTCCGCGTTCCCGAAGAACTCCGCATACAACGCGTCGAAGTTCGGGGCACTCGGATTCACCGAGGCGCTGCGCGCCGAGGTCCGGCGCCAAGGGATCCGCGTGACCGCGGTATTGCCCGGGGCCACCGATACGAGCTTCTGGGATCAACTGGGGGACGACTGGGATCGCTCGCAGATGATGCCGCCCGCCGCCGTCGCTCGGGCTGTCCGCGAGGCGATCGAGACGGGCCCGGAGGTGCTGATCGAAGAGATCCGCATCACGCCGCCCCTCGGGAATCTGTGACCGACCGGCAGAGGAGGAATGGCCGATGACCCTGCTTCTGACCCGCGCGGATGTCGAGAAGGTGCTGACCATGAGGGAGGCGATCGACGCCGTGGAGGAAGGGTTCCGCCAGCTCGCGCTCGGCGGTGTCACCATGCCCCAGCGGACCGCGATCCGGATCCCCGAGCATCGCGGACTGCATCTCGCGATGCCGGCGCACATCGGCGGCGGGGGAGCGGGAGGCGCGCTCGCGACGAAGATCGTCACGGTCTATCCCGACAACCCCACGCGCTTCAATCTTCCGACCACGATCGGCACGCTCCTCCTGAACGATCCGAGAAGCGGGGCGCTGCTTGCGATCATGGACGCCGGCTTCCTGACCGCGATGCGGACCGGGGCCGTCTCCGGGGTCGCATCGAAGGTCCTCGCCCGCGAGGACGCATCGAGCGTCGGCATCTTCGGCGCGGGGGTGATGGCCCGCACGCAGCTGCGCGCGGTCTGCGAGGTGAGGAAGATCCTCCGGGCCACGGTCCACGACCCGAACATCGAAGCGGCGGCGAGGTACTCGAACGAGATGTCGGCCGCCCTCGGGATCCCCGTGGAGTCGGTCGGTGATCCGAGGGCTGTTCTCGATGCGGACATCGTCTGCGCCGCGTCTTCGAGCAAGACGCCGATCTTCGAGGGAAGTTGGCTCAAGCCGGGCACTCACATCAACGGGGTCGGCGCCCATTCTCCCGATGCGAGGGAGATCGACGCCGAGGCGATCCGTCGGTCCAAGGTCGTGACGGACTATCTCCCCGCCTGCCTTGCGGAAGCGGGCGACCTGATCCTCGCGATCCGGGAAGGGGCGTTTAGCGAGGAGCAGGTCCACGCGGATCTGGGGGAGATCCTCGCCGGGCGCAAGGCCGGCAGGCAGAGCGCGGAGGAGATCACGCTTTTCAAGTCGGTCGGTCTGGCCGTCCAGGACGCGGCGACGGCGGCGCGAGTCCTCGATCTCGCGCGCGCGGTGGGTGTGGGGAGCGAGATTCGAGTCTAGACCGGTTTGAGCGGACTTGAGAAACTCGCCTCGCGCATCCGCTCGGCCCGGCTATTCTCCCCGGGGCGCCGGACCTCGCGGCGCGCGGGCTCGCTTCTCAGCCGAAGTCAAACTGGTCTAGCCTGGGGCGCGGTCAGACCCTATGGAACGGCTGGACCCCGTGATCCACGTGGGTTAGTTGGTAGTTGTGCACTGCCAACCAGAGCCACAAGTGACCGGGGTCACTCGAAGGAAAGGGGTCCAGCCATGTCGAAGATGATCTGGGTCGGTCTCGATGTCCACAAGAACTCCATCACCGCCGCCATCCTGGAGGACGACGCCAGGGACGGCGAGGTCGTTCGTATCTCGGCCGACCTCAACGAACTGCGGAAACTCTTTCGTCGCCTGGGAGCGCGGGGAATGGTCAAGGCCTGCTACGAGGCCTCGGCAGTGGGCTTCGTGGTCCATCGCGTGCTCGAGCGCGACGGGTTCTCCTGCCAAGTGATCGCCCCCTCCCTCATCCCGATCAAGCCGGGTGATCGGCGCAAGACCGACCGCCGCGACGCGCTGGCGCTCGCTCGCCTCTACCGCAGCGGTCATCTCACTCCCATCCAGGTGCCGGACGAGGAGCAGGAGGCGGTCCGATCGCTCGTGCGCACCCGCTTCGCCCTTCTCCTCCAGGCCAAGAAGTGCAAGCAGCGCATCCATAGCCAACTCCTGCGGCAGGGACTCGTTTTCCGCGACGGCAAGAGCTACTGGACGAAAAAGCATCGCCTTTGGCTGGCCCAGGTACGCCGGCAAGCCCAGGGCGCCGTCGCCACCGTCCTGCAGACTGAACTCGAGCTCTTGGAGTACCTCGAGACCCAGATCCGCTCCCTCGACGCCGAGATCGAACGCCACGCGGAGCGCCCGCCCTACCAGGCGGTGGTCGAGGCGCTCGAGTGTCTGCGAGGCGTCAAGACCCTGACGGCCATGACCCTCGCGACCGAGATCGGCGACATCCAACGCTTCCGCTTGCCGCGGGCCCTCATGGCCTGGGTCGGTCTCGTTCCGAGCGAGAACTCCTCGGGTGATCGTGAGCGCCGCGGGCCGATCACCAAGGCGGGGAATGCTCATCTGCGCCGCGTGCTCGTCGAAGCCGGCCACAATCATCGGGTCAAGGCTGGCTCCAACCTCATCCTCGAACGACGTCGCCAGGGCCAAGCCCCCGAGATCGTCGGCATCGCGGTCAAGGCACAACATCGACTGAGCAAGCGCTACTGGCATCTCGCCCTGAAGAAGCATCACAACGTCGCGGTCGTGGCCGTGGCCAGAGAACTCTGCGGCTTCATCTGGGCCATCATGCGCGCGGCCACGATCGAGCCCGGGGTCGCAGACGCGCTCTCGAAGGACCGCGTTCCGGCCGGAATCGGGGGATAGCCAGACACACGTCGAGTCGAGACCGTTGCTCCGGCGAACTCCCACAAGGTCGCTTCGAGCGGAGCCGCAGTCCGAGAGGTCAGAAACGATGATTCGAGGTCCGGGAGAGGTCAGGTCAGGAGAATCCTCGTCTGCGCTAGGCGGTAGAGCCTCGGCTCGAACCCGCGCCATTTCAGACAGAGATAGCTCCGGACGAACCTTCGGGAATGCGGTAACCAATCCGCGGATATCAGCCTGAAGACCGTCGACCACAAGCACCTCTCCCGGACCCGATCAAAGGAGTCAAATCGGGGTTGACTGCAGCCGTTCCATATCAGCGCACCCGCACGAACTTCCGATCGATCCGCTCCGCCCCGATCCTCGCGCTT
>CAZNRY010000087.1:0-17353 GCA_964575675.1 uncultured bacterium | reverse complement strand
ATCTGCGAGCGCGTCACCGCCGAGATGAAGATCCCAAGCCCCAGCGCCCCGACGGCGAAGGCAAACGACAGGATCAGAAGCAGGAAGGGACTCCCGCGCAGGGGCACTCCGAAGAGGACGATCCCGAGCCCCGAGGTCACAACGACGTCGATCATCCCGATCGCGACGTAGGGAAGGAGTTTGCCGAGCACGACCTCCGCCCGCGACACCGGGGTGGCCGCGAGCTGCTCCATCGTCCCCCGTTCCCACTCTCGCGCGATCGTGAGCGAGGTCAGGATCGCCGCGATGATCATCATGATCACGGCGACGAGTCCCGGGACGATCATGTTCCGGCTCTTCAAGTCCTCGTTGTACCAAACCCTGGTTTGCGCGGTGATCGGGGGTGTGTAGGTAGCGCCCTGCAGGACAATCCTCGAGCCGTAGGTTGCGAGGACCTTCTGCACATAGGCGATCGCTATCGTGGCCGTGTTGGCGTCGCTTCCGTCCACGATCGCCTGCACCTCCGCCTGCCGCCCCGCATCGAGATCCGCGGCGAAGCCTCGGGGGATCACGATGACGATCTGCGCGCCTCCCGCGTCGAGAAGGGGCGCGATCTCGCCTGGCGAGCCGAGATGTCCGGATAGCGAGAAGTAGTCTGACGAGAAGAGCGACCCGATAAGCTCCCGGCTGCGCGCCGTGTGATCGGAATCCACGATCGCGGTCTGGATGTCCTCGATGTCCCACTTGATCGCGTAGCCGAACAGGATCAAGAGCAGGACGGGAAGCAGGAAGGCGAGGATCATGCTCCTCGTGTCGCGCCGGAGTTGGATCACTTCCTTGCGGGCGACAGCTCGGAGCCGGGTCCAGCTGATCCGCCGGGACGCATTCTTAGTCAACGGGGGCCCCTCCCTCATGGTGGACCATGGAGATGAAGACGTCCTCGAGCGAGGGGGGAATCGTCTCGATTCCCATGACGGCGACGCCCCGGGCCGCGAGGAGATCCGGAATGCCCGCGCGCGCCTCCCTTTCATCCCGCACGATCGCGTGTACGGTCCGGCCGAACATGCCGGCCTCGATCACCCAGGGGACATTCTCCATGGCCTCAACGGCTGCCGCGCTGTCGCTCGTGCGCAGTTCGAGCAACGGCTCGCTCAACCCGGCGCGCAGGGCCTGCGGCGTGTCGAGTGCGATCAACCTACCCCGGTTCATCAGGGCGAGGCGGTTGCAGTACTCGGCCTCCTCCATGTAGTGGGTGGTGACGAACACGGTCGTCCCCTTCTCGGCGAACGAGTAGATCAGATCCCAGAAATGGCGCCGGGAGATCGGGTCCACGCCCGAGGTCGGCTCGTCGAGAAAGAGGATCGGCGGCTCGTGCAGAACCGCGCAGCCGAGGGCGAGCCGCTGCTTCCAGCCCAGCGAGAGCTCGCCCGTCATCCTGCCCCGCATCTCGGTGAGGCCCGCCATCTCGAGGACCCAGTCGCGGCGCGCGCCGCGCCTCGATCGATCGACGCCGTAGAGCCCCGCGAAGAGCGCAATGTTCTCCTCCACGGTCAGGTTCGCATACAGGGAGAAGAGCTGCGACATGTAGCCAATCTGCGTCTTGATCCTCTCCGTGTCCTTCATGATGTCCAGGCCTGCCACCGAGCCCTTGCCGCCCGAAGGAAGAACGAGGCCGGTCAGCATCTTGATCGTCGTGGTTTTCCCCGCCCCGTTCGGTCCGAGGAATCCGAACACCTCGCCCTCGGACACGTCGAAGCTGACATCGTCGACGGCGACGAATGTTCCGAAGACCTTCCGCAGTTCCCGTACGGTGACGGCGTGTCGTGGGCTCACGGCGCCGACCTCGGTTTCTCGGGGTTGCCCCGGCGGCCTCGCCGCAGGGATGCACGCCGCGTAACCCAGCAGAAATGGATCCGCCGCGCCGTCATGACGCCCGCTCCCGGGCGATCCGCTCGATGAACACATCCTCCATCGAACGCTCGATCGGAGAAGCATCGAAGACATGGAAGCCCGCCGCGCGGATCGCCTCGACCACACGGGGACCGTCCATCTCCGCGGAATCGACCGTGAGGTGCAGACGATCGCCGAAAACGATCGCCCCCCGGACCCCGGGGAGCCCGCCCGCGAGCGCCCGGGCCTCGCGCGCACGTTCGAGCCGCACGGCGAGCACCTCGCCTGCGAGTGCCCGCTGGAGGTCCATCGGTCCGCCGGAGGCAATCGCCCGACCCTTGTGGAGCATGACCAGACGGTCGAATCGCTCGGCTTCGTCCATGTAGGCGGTGCTCACGAGGACCGTGGTCCCCCGGTTCACCATGTCATGAACGATCAGCCAGAGGTCTCGCCGCGAGATCGGATCGACGCCGAAGGTCGGCTCATCGAGCAGGAGGATCTGCGGCTCGTGGATCAGCGCGCACGAGAGTCCGAGCTTCTGCTTCATTCCTCCCGACAGTTTGCCCGCCAACCGGTTCTTGAAGGGGCCGAGATTCGAGAAACGGAACAGACGCTCCAACCTGGCGGGGCGATCCTGTCTCGGTACGCGGTACAGGTCGGCATAGAAATGCAGATTCTCGATGACCGTGAGGTCGGCGTAAAGGCCGAACCGCTGGGACATGTAGGCGATCCCGTGCTTCACCCCCTCGGGATCGCGCGCGACGCTCAATCCGTTGAGGATGGCGTCTCCCTCGGTCGGTTTCATGACGCCGGCGAGCATCCGAAGCGTCGTCGTTTTCCCGGCGCCGTCGGGACCGACCAGGCCGAAGAGCTCGCCCCGTTCGACCTCGAAGCAAAGACGATCGACGGCGGTGAGGTCATGGAAACGCCGGGTAAGTCCCTCCACGCGAATCGCCGCCCCTCCGGGAGCCATCCCGTGACCGACCGGCCGTTCGCCTTGCACGGTCACGGTTTCCGCGGCTCGAGGACGACGTCGGCGGGCATCCCCGGTTTCAGATCATGCCCGGGGTCATCCGTGAGTCCAACCTTCACCGCATAGACAAGCTTCACCCGTTCTTCCGACGTCTGCACCGTCTTCGGCGTGAACTCGGCTTCGCTCGCGATGAAGATCACCTCCCCGCCGTAGCGCTTGTCGGGGTCCGTGTCGGTGCGGATCTGCGCTTTCTGACCCAAGCGAACGGCGCCGATCCGGGTCTCGGGAACATAGATGCGGACCCATCGGCTGTTCGGGTTCATCAGGGTCAGCACGGCCGAGCCCGCGGGGACGATCTCCCCGGGCTCGCGGTGGCGAACGGTGACTATTCCATCGAACGGAGCCCGGACCGTCATGTTCGCAAGCGTCGCGTCGATCACCTGGATTGCTGCTTCCGCCTGCGCGACCTGGGCGCGCTGCCCTTCGATCCGTTCCTTTCGCGGACCGATCTCGAGCATGTGAAGCTGATCCCGCGCCTGGCTGAGCTGGCTCTCCGCAATCGACGCGGCGAGCGACGCCTTGTCGAGAACCTCCTGGCTCACGGCGCCCCCGTCGAGGAGCCGCTTCGTGCGATCGAGATCGCGGCGCGCATCCTCCAGGCGTTGCAGCGCGGCATCGCGGGCCGCCCGCCCCTGCGCCACCTCCTCGCTCCGCGACCCACTCTCGAGTTCATCAAGCAGCGCGCGGGCCGCCGCCGCCTGCGCCCGGGCTTGGCTCCTGCGAGCCTCCGCCTCCGTCCGGTCCAAGCGGGCGAGTTCCACTCCCGCTGCGACCCGGTCTCCCTCGCCCGCGGCGATCTCCGCAACCCGGCCAGGAACCTGAAACCCGAGCTGCGCCTCGGTCGCCTCCACAGTCCCCGATGCCGCGAGCTCCCCGGCTTGCCCGCGCGGGCGCAAGAACCCGAACCATGCGACCGCAGTAACGACTCCGATCGCGACGACCAACACCAAGGACCTTCTCGGCCTTCTCATCGCTCCTCCTCCAGGTTCTGCTCGAACCACGCCAGGTCCAACGTTCCGGTCACGCGCGCGAGCTCCGCCCGCGCGGCGATCTCGCGGTGGCGCGCCTCGATCAACCCCGCACGCGCCGCGAACAGGCTGGCCTCGCTGTCCAGGTAGTCGGTCTGCGTGCCCGATCCTCCGTCCAATGCAAGCCTCTCGATCCGCGCGACCTCGGCCGTGCTCTCTTCCGCCGCTGCCAGGCTGGAGACCCGCGCCCTCGCCTCGAGAACGGCGTTCAGTGCTCGGTCCAGCTCCTGCTCGACCTGGGTCTCGACGAGACGGAGCTGCTCGGATGCGCCCCGTGCGATCGCGTCGGCCTTCCGAATCCCGTGATCGACTGCCCCTCCCGAGAAGATGGGCAACGACACCTGAGCCGCGGCGCTCCATTCCGTCGTGTCGTCCCCATCGGGATCCGCCCATCCAAGGTAGTTGCCGACGACCTTCACCTCCGGCCAGCGCATGCCGCGCGCCCCCATTCCGCCCGCCCGCGCCGCGTCCTGCTGCAGCCGGGCCTGCGCCATGCTCGGACTCGCGCGCAATGCCCGTTCGAGAAGCGCCGCACGCGCGGCAAGGGCCGTGTCCGCGACGCCGATCGCGGCAAGACGGCCCGCGCGCGTCTCTGCGGGCGTCGCCCCGATCAACCGCGCCAGATCGCGCTCCGCGAGATCGAGGGCGGCGGCCAGACGCACGCGATCGGCCCGGGCGGCGGCCAGCACCGCGTCGACACGGAGGAGATCGAGCCGAGCCGCTCGACCCACGTCCAGGAAACGCTGCGCGCGCGCCCGCTCCGCCTCGATCGCGCCGATCCTCCGATCCTGCGCATCGAGAACTCGCGCCCGCGAGAGGACATCGAGATAGGTCGACAGAACGCGCGCCAACATCGCCTGCTCCGTTCCATGGAGCGACTCCCTCGCGGCCGAGAGGCGCGCGCGCGCCTGGCGCACCCGCGCAGGCCGGGCCCATCCGTCGAAGAGCGTGTAGCTCAGGGTGAGGGCGCCGCTGTAGATCGTCTCATTGAAGGGAGGGATACTGCCCGGGTTGAAGCCGTGTATCGGGAACACGGCGTACGGCTGCTCGTATCGAGTCGCCGACCCGCTCAAGCGGAGCGCGGGATACCATCCAGCCGCGGCTTCTCCGAGCGCCGCACGAGCCTCATCGCCCCCGGCCTTCGACACGCCGATCGACGGGTTTCTCTCGAGGGCCAACGTCGCGGCCATCTGGACGGTAAGCGCAGCCCCGCCCGCCGGCAGGTGCAACTCGCCGTCCACCGCCCGCGCAGGCGTCGGACGCCCGGCCAGCCCGAGCACGACGATGACCGAAGCTGCGGCAACGACTCTTCTCATTGATTCCTCCTGTCGGCGGTCAGGCCCCTGCGCACGAACGCCACGACATGTTCGACGACACGGGATTGTGTCTCGGGATCGTCCCGATTCAAGCCAACCACCTCGCGCAACGGATCGCGGACAAGCGTGTAATAGAGCGGCTGGGCGACGACGCTCAACGCCAGAAGCGTCGGGTCGCCGGGGAGGATGCTTCCGGCCTGCTGGCCCTCGCGGATGAAGCCGGCGATCAGATTGATGTTGCTCTCCATCACGAGGCTCATCGGAGGGGGGAGCGATCGCTTCCGCGACATCTCCTGCAACATGAGGGGTCCCGCCTCGCGAAACTCCTCGAGATGCGCAAACGCGCAGCGCAGCACTGCCCCAATCCGATCGAGCGCATCGACCGGCTCCGCTCCGGCCGCGGCGATCCGGTCAAAGAGGGGGCGGGTCGACGAAGCCACCACGGCCAGGTAGAGACGTTCCTTCGTGCCGAAATGATAGGTGACGGCGCCGAGGTTCACGCCCGCCCTCGCAGTGATCGCCCGGATCGAAGCACCGTCGTAGCCGCGTTCGGCAAACAGCTCGCGGGCAGCCGCGAGAATTGTCTGGACCGTCTCCCTACTTTGATTCATACGTTTGTATGATAACAGTTCGCCTCGATTTGGTCAAGGAAAGTCCCAGGCGTCGCCCCCCCCTTCGGGATGATCCCGCTTATCGCTTGTCGTTCTGCAAGATGCCGCCCCGTGGTAGGGTATCTACCGACGCGGCCGAAGTGCGTTCCCGCCGCGCGCCACACCCCTAACGGGGAGGAGGAACCAATGACGGGTGGAGTCTACAAGTTCATCGACCTGGTCGGTACGAGCCCGAAATCGATCGAAGATGCCGTCAACAGCGCCGTCGCTCATGCCTCCAAGACGGTCCACGAGATCCGCTGGTTCGAGATCAAGGAGGTGAGGGGCCGGGTCGAGAAGAACGCGGTCGTCGAGTATCAGGTCGGACTGAGGCTCGGATTCAAGCTCGACTGAACCCCTCGCCTCGAGCATTGCCACAGAAAGATTCCGATTGAAGGAGCAACCCTATTCGACGCGTAAGAGCGGCTACCGGAACGCGGTGGTCCGAGGCCTGAGAACCTCGGTCTATCTGCTGCGGATTATCTTGCCCCTTTCTTTCGTGGTCGGACTCCTCGACTGGTTGACGATCCTCCGAAGGATCGGGGAGGTGCTTGGACCTGCCATGCAGATCTGGCGCCTGCCTGGGGAGGCGGCTGTTGTCCTCGTCTCGGGCTGGCTCGTGGGAATCTACGGCGCGGTGGCCTCGATGGCGATCCTTCCCCTTTCCGCCCCGCAGATCACGGTCCTCGCGGTCATGACGCTCACCGCGCACAATCTCGTGGTCGAGGGAACCGTGCAGCACAAGACCGGCACGCCATGGTGGGTGATGCTGCCGGTGCGCCTGCTGACCGCATCGATCTTGGGCTGGGTCGTGGCCCTCATTGTCTCGCCCGCGGGTGCTGCGATCGCGAGCACTTCGAGCCTGCCCCCGGAGATCGGCACCCTCGGCGGCCGGCCGCCCTTCGGGGAATTCCTGTTTCATTGGCTCCGCAGCGCCGGGACGCTGACCGGCAAGATCGTCGTGATCCTTCTTGCGCTCATGCTTCTGACGGAGTGGATGCGCGCCCGCGATCTCTATCATCGCCTGGCGAAGCCGCTGCGGCCCCTCTTGAGATTCCTCGGACTCGCCGACTCGGTCGCGTTCCTTTGGATCACGGCGACGGTTCTCGGGCTGGCGTACGGTTCCGGACTGCTGATGGAGGAAGCGCGGCAACCGGGCGCCTATCGCCCTCAAGATCTGCGGGATTTCAACGTGTCGGCCGGCGTCTGCCACTCGATCGTCGAGGACTCCGCGCTTCTCGCGGCGTGCGGCGCCTCGCTATTCTGGATAACCGTCCCTAGGGTGATCGTTGCGGCCGCAGTCACCCGGCTCACCCGGTTGATCGCCCCAGCGAGGGAGAGACCGTAGCGATGCCGCGCCGAGGACGACGATGATGGAAATTGAGTGGGGATCCGAATCCGACACCGGACGCGTCCGGGCCAACAACGAAGACTCGATCCTCATCCGAGGCGGGCTAGGTCTCGCCGTCCTGTGCGACGGCATGGGGGGGCATCGCGCCGGCGAGGTGGCGAGTAGCCTTGCCGTTGAGTCGCTTGCGGCGAGTTTCGAGGCGTCGATCCGGCAAGAGGGCGGCGCCGATGGCGCGATGGGCGGCGCGCCCGTCAGCCCGGGGCGCGTGCCAGTCTCGCCCGCGGAACGCGCGCTCCTCGATGCCGCCCGGACCGCGAATTCCGCCGTTTACGCGAAGGCCCAATCCTCCGCCGAGTATGGAGGGATGGGATGTACCTTGGTCGCGCTTCATCTGGGCGCGGGCCGCGCGTCCTTCGTGACGGTTGGAGACAGCCGGCTCTACCTCCTTCGCGGCGGAAAACTCATGCAGATAAGCGAAGATCACACGCGGTTGCGAATGCTCGAACGAATGGGCGTCAATCTCGATTCGATCGACGCCCGGCGCATTCGGGGAGTGCTGACCCGGGCGGTCGGAACACATCCCGATTTGGAGGTCGACTGCGGCGGGGGCCAAACCGTCGATGGAGACCTCTGGCTCCTGTGCAGCGACGGGTTGACCGATGAGCTGGACGACGACGCGATCCGATCCATTCTCCGTAGTTCGAAAGATCCCCGCACCGCTGCGCGCGCCTGCGCGCAACGCGCGGTCGAGGCCGGCGGGCGGGACAACGTATCGGTGATCGTGGCGCGCATCGCGGGC
This sequence comes from uncultured bacterium, assembly GCA_964575675.1. Taxonomy (GTDB): domain Bacteria; phylum Eisenbacteria; class RBG-16-71-46; order CAIMUX01; family VGJL01; genus CAZNRY01. The sequence continues at coordinate 9,307 of CAZNRY010000087.1, read as the reverse complement.
GGCCCGAAAGCAACCGGGCGGGTGGAACTGCCGAAGATCGAAACCCTCTAGCCCGCGTTTGACTTCGGCTGAGACGCGAGCCCGCGCGCCGCGAGGTCCGGCGCCCCCGGAACAATAACCGGGCCGAGCGGATGCGCCTGGCGAGCTTCTCAGATCTACTCAAACTGGTTTAGCCTGCGTTTCTCACCGCCCGCTTATCCCTTTGGTCCGGCGCTCGGCTCGGGGAACGCTCGCGTGAGCGGCGCATCGAGGGCCGCCTTGATCCTGTCCTTCGTCTCGTCCAGGTGAGCGCGGGTCATCGGATCCAAATCGGTCCGGCCGAGCGCCGCCGTGCATCCCTTCAGGATGGCCTTCAGATCGGCCCGCGCCAAGGTCGTCGCGTCCTCAGGGGTTCCGGTTTCGGGTTTCACCGCGAGCTGGATCAGCCGGTTCAGGTGCGCCCTTTGCAAATTCCTGCGAATCGCGCCGATCGCGCGCCCAGGGGCCAGTTCGTTCCAGATCGCGGTTCTCATCGTGTTGAACATCTCCGCCATCCGGAACGGCTCCGTCCCCGGCACGTAGCGGAGCTCGGAATCCTGGATCCGGCTCAAGGTGATCGGGTCGTAGAGCCGCGCGAGGGGATTCGACTGGGCGCGGAGGATCGTCGCATGAAATGGCGGGTCGATCCTCTCCGCCGACCAGAGCGTTCCCTCGAAGGTCGGGAATCGCTCCGGAGCGATCTTGTTCAGCAGATCGGCGGGGAGCTGGAAGGACTTCTCGGAGAAGAGGCGATCCGACAAGAGCCTCAGCGCCCGGCGCTGGGTCGCGGCGGGTACGGGATCGAACGGCAGGCGTCCTCCGGGATCGCCGACGTGGTCGCGATGATGGTAGATCCCGCCGATAAACTTGGAAACGATCAGGCCCGAGTAGTTGTACTCCCCCATCCCTTGCGAGAAGAGAGAGCGATACCTGGGATAGCGCTGCCCGGGCACGGCAAGATACGCGTCGATGCGCGACCAGAGCTCATCGGCAAGGTCCATCCGCCCGGCGCACCATCCGATCGGATCGTCTCCGAGATCGAACATCGTGCTGGTCGGGTCGATGCCGGAAGTCGAATACCCGCGCGCATCCTCGTCGCTGCCGAAGGCAAGAATGGGATCGGAGGCGCGGGAGGCTATCCTCAGAAGCTCTGGAATCTCATCCTCCGTAGTCGCCGCGTCGATCGGCTTGTAGGCATACTCGATCGCCCAGACGTCGTACGCTCCGGGGCCAAGCTGCCAGTACTCTCCCTGTTTCTCTCCCTTTCGCGCCAGATTGACAGGCGTGTAGTCCATGATCGAGCCGGCGATTCCAGACGCCTTCGTCCGCGTCGTGTCCTGGAGCTGATCGAGGGTATTGACGACGCTCGACTTGAAGTTGTGCTTGAGACCGAGGGTGTGCCCGACCTCGTGGCAGATCAGACCCTCGACATACTGGTCGACGTACCTCTTGCCGTCTGGGCTGTCCGGATCGAAAAGACCGCGGGCGGAGAGGAGCCCGATGCCGAAGGCCGCTTGATTCGCCAATCCTTCCGCAAGATCGCATTCGCCCCGCTCGATGCCATTGCCGCCGGGTCTTCTCCCGCCGAAGCGGGTCAGTGGAGAGATCTGGTCCGTCCATTCCCTGTAGACGACGCGGGTGATATCGGCGGCCACACGGACATCGGCGTCGTAAATCTCGCCCGTGAGCGGATCGACGCGCGATGGTCCGACCGCGTAGGTTCCCCCCGGCTGGAGCATCCAGCGGATCACGTGGTAGCGAACGTCGGCGGGGTCCCAGCTCGCCGTGTCGGGCATCTGGCGGACCTCGATCGCGTCCCGAAACCCGGCCGTTTCGAACGCCTTGTTCCAGTTTAGAATCCCTCGCCGCACCGGATCGCGATACTCCGCCGGCACCGTGTTCTCGATCCAATAGACGATCGGCTCCTTCGGCGGCGAGATGGCGGCGTTCGGATCCTTCTTCTCCAGACGCCATCGGTTGATGGTGCGGACGTATGCGGTCTCGCTCCGCGTGTTAGAGTAATCCCCCCGCATCGTGAGAAAGTGGCCGACGCGGTCATCAGCCAGACGCGGCCTGTAGCCGTCCAATGGCCGCTCGACCAGACTCCAATGGTAGCGATGCTGGAAGTTGCGCCAGTCCGGAAGGATCGGCATCGGCACCTTCGGCGAGTCGGTCCGGAAGGTGAGGACGACGTCGATCTCGGTATTCCGGGGAAAGTTCTTGATCGCGTCGACGTAGCTGCCGTTGGCATCGAGGGAATACCCCGCCTCCGTCTCGCGGAGGGCGAACGCGACGGCTTCGTAGTCCTGGACCAGAATCGGGGTCGGATCAACGAGGATCGCCTTCGTCTCGGGATGCGGGCGGCTGGCCAACTCCATGACGCCGACGAGACCTGGCGACGTCCCCCGTCGGATGGCCCGCGCAAAGGCGGAGTCCCCCGGCGCGAAGAACGTCATGTTCGGTTGTTCCCATCGGATCTTCTTCCCTTCGCGACGGAGCACGAAAAGCGACTCGTCGAGCATCGCGCTGTTGTCGAAAAAGATCCCCTCTGCTGCCTCCCGGGTGACGGCGAAGATGTACAGGTGATCGATGTGGTCGAAGGGGATCTCCATGAAGAGCTTCCCAAGATCGCGGTTCCTGTAGATCGGGAAGAGACCTTCGATTCTCTCGCAGCCCTTGATCACCTCGTCGAAGGGCTTGAGACCGTCGTCCGGCTCCCCGGCATCCTTCTTCGCCTCCCCCTTCTTCTCCTTGATGAACGAATCCTCCCCCCAGCCCCATGCGGGATCGGGTCCGCCGATGAGGGCGAGCGCGAAACATGCGGCCACCAAGATCTCCATGCAACGAGCCCGTTCCCTCACGGATTCCCTCCTCCGCCCAAGCGCCGCGACGCGCCTGCGAGATCGTCCCATCGGCGGACCGCCCCGGCGGCCGCCCTGTACAATCCTCCGGATCCCCTCTACTTCAATATCTGGGCCGCGATCACGAGCCTTTGGATCTCCGATGTGCCCTCGTAGATCTCGGTGATCCTCGCGTCACGGAAGAGCCGCTCGACGACGAACTCCTTCGTGTACCCGTAGCCCCCATGGACCTGCAGCGCACGGTGGGCGGCGCGTCCGGCCATCTCGCTCGCGAAGAGCTTCGCCTGGGCTGCCTCGAGCGTGACCTCCGCTCCCGCATCCTTCTTCGCGGCCGCCCGGTAGGCGAGCCAGCGCGCCGCGGAAAGCTCGGTCGCGATGTCGGCGATCATCCACTGGATCGCCTGGAGGCTCGATATCGGCTTGCCGAACTGCTTGCGTTCCTTCGAGTATCGGACCGCTTCGTCCAGGCAGGCCTGGCCGATTCCGACCGCCTGCGACGCGATCCCGATCCGGCCGGCATCGAGGGTCGCCATCGCCACACGGAATCCCTTGTTGATCTCGCCGAGCAGGTTCGCGCGCGGCACGCGGATATTGTCGAAGGAGAGCATGCAGGCCCCCGAGCCGCGGATCCCCATCGTGTCTTCCCTGCGGCCGACCGTGAACCCCGGCATATCGCGTTCGATGATGAAGGCCGTGATTCCCCTCACGCCGGCGGGCGGATCGGTCATACAGAAGACGATGAAAACGCCGGCGACCGCGGCGTTCGTGATGAAGATCTTCGAGCCATTCAGGATGAAATCGTCGCCGTCCGGTATCGCGACCGTTCGTTGATTCGCAGCATCGGATCCGGCCTCCGGCTCGGTCAGCGCGAACGATCCGATCACCTCTCCCTTCGCCAGCGGGACAAGATACTTCCTCTTCTGCTCCTCGGTCCCGAAACGGAGCAGAGGGTAGCAGACGAGGCTGTTGTGCGCGCTCACGATGACGCCGGTCGCGGCGCAGGCGCGCGAGAGCTCCTCGATGATCACGGAGTACGAGACCTGATCCAGTCCCGATCCGCCGTACTCGGGGGGGATGAAGATCCCGAGGAAGCCGAGCTCCGCAAGCTTCAGAATTGTCTCTTGTGGATACCGGGCGTTCGCATCCACATCGGCAGCGCGCGGGCGAACCTCCCGGTCCGCGAAGTCGCGTGCCGTGTCGCGGATCATCTTCTGTTCGTCGGTGAACTCGAAATCCATCCTGCCTCCCGATGCTTGGCGGCGGGGCACCGCCGGCCATCCGGACATCCTACGGCGTCGAGCTTAGTTGGGTTGCGCGGCCTACGAAGCAATCATCCTACCAAACAAATGGCGCAGCGCACCTTCCAGATCCGGGTGCCTGAAAGCGTAGCCGGACTGGATCGCCCGCAGCGGCGCGACGCGGGCGCTGGATAGGATCGTCTCGCGGGCCATCTCGCCGAAGAGAAGCCGGAGACCCCAGGCCGGAATCGGTAGAGCGGCCGGCCGGCGCATGACCCGTCCCAACGTGCGGACGAACTCAAGGTTCGTGACCGGATTCGGGGTCGCGGCGTTAAGCGCGCCCGAGAGCGAATCGTGCGCGATCGCATGCAGGATCAGAGAGACCAGATCGTCGATTGCAATCCAGCTCATGATCTGCCTGCCGCTCCCGAGCCTTCCACCCGCGCCGAGGCTGAAGGGGATCAGCATCTTGGCGAGCGCTCCCCCCACGGGCGAGAGAACGATCGCGGTTCGAAGCCTGACGACCCGGATCCCGGCGTCCTCCGTCGGCGCGGTCGCCGCTTCCCACTCCCGGCACACATCCGCCAAGAACCCCCGGCCCGGAGGGCTATCCTCGTCCACGACCGCCGCGCCGCGGTCTCCGTAGAAACCTATCGCCGAGGAAGAGACGAACACCTTGGGCCTGCAAGCTCGCCGGGCGAGCGCCTCGCAGAGCAGCCGCGTTCCCCGGGCCCGGCTCTCAAGGATTCGCTTCTTCTTCGTTGCGTTCCATGGGCCGGCGCCGATGCTCTCCGCGGCGAGGTGGACCACTGCATCGAGCCCCTCGAGGGATTCCTCGTCGATAGCCCGTGCCCGCGAGAACCGAATGACCTGATGCCCTCCAGCGGTCAGAAACGGAACGAGCGTCGAACCGATCAGGCCTGTCGAGCCGGAGACGAGGATCCGCAGCGGGCGCTCGCCACGGGACGCGCGATGGGCGGCGAGATCGTCCCGCGTGGTGCGGTGCCGGTAGGCGAAGAGGCGAGCGAGCCTTCCCTCAACGATCGACCCCGCGAGGGGTTCGCTCAACATGCCCAGCGGCAGCGCGTACTCGATTTCGTCCTCGAGGAACGAGGCCCCCGGCCCGTCGGGAATGAAGCGATGGACGTGCCTCCAGTGACGGAACGGGCCCGATGTCTGGACATCCTCGAAACTGCGCCCGCTCTCGTAGCCGCGATGCTGGATTGACCATCGCGCCCGAAACGGTCCGGCCGGGACCTCGAGCACGACCCGATCGCCGTCCCGAATGCCGCCTGATCGCTCGACCACCCTGACCCTCTCCCACGGAGGCGTGAGCCGCTCGAATGCGCCGGGGCGTTCGTGCCATGCAAACAAGTCCTCGGCGGGGGCATCGATCCGCGAGCGGCGAACGAAGGTGCGCATCTTGCTCCGTCCCTGGGTACTCGACCTTTGCCGGGGATGCGACATGGCGTCATCGTCCCGAGTGTGCCAGGCCGAAGCCCAGACGGCCACACCATATCCCGCTGGATCGGAGCGGGGCGACGGGCGCGACGTTGGAAGTGACGTCCTCCCGGCCTTGAAGCGCCGATCGTCATGGGGGATGATCGGCTCCGTTTGTGGGCGTCGCAGCAAAGGGAGCGCGGACTGGTGTGAACGAAAACTTGGAAACGACTGGGCCAGGTCGGACCGGCGCCCGGGGATCCCCTGGAGGAACTGGGCGGCGGATCTCGCGGGCCGGCGCGCGGGCGGAGTCCGCGCCGGGGGAGACTGGCTCCCCGCGCGGCCCCCGGCGATCGAAGATCTCCGGGGCGAGAGCGACGCTCCTCTTGATCGCAATCTTCTCCTGCGTTCTCTATGCGAACACCCTGCCCAACCACCTCGTCTCGGACGATGCGGAGATGATCCCGAACAACCCCGCGACCCACGATCCGTTCGATCTGAAGAGCATCTTCGGCGGGCGCTACTGGGGCGGCCTGATCCAGAACGACATTCTCTACCGTCCCCTGACGACCTGGACCCTAGCGCTGAACTATGGGGCGAACCGCGCCCTCGGTCTTCCGGGGGACGCCCCCGGGGGATTCCACGCCGTCAACCTGCTCTTGAACGCCGCCGTCTGCTGCCTCGCCTACCTCTTCCTGACGAGGCTGCGACTTGATCGATGGGCCGCGATCGCCGGCGCGCTCCTCTTCGCCGCAGCCCCGATCCACACGGAAGCCGTGGCGAGTATCGTCGGCCGGGCGGAGCTTCTGGCGACCCTATTCGGACTCCTGTTCCTCCTCCGCCACGGCGAGGGGCGATCCCCCATCCCCGGCGCCCTCTTCCTCTTGCTCGCCATGCTTAGCAAGGAATCCGCGGCGGCCTTCCTGATCCTCTGCGCATGGTTCGACATCTGCTTCGGGGTTCGAGGCCGCCGGCCGAGCCTCGCCCCCTACGCCGCCTATGCCGCGGCGGTGGCCGTCTGGTTCGCGGTTCGATCCTCCGTGATCGGCGGCACGCGGATGGTGATCCTGAAAATCGACAACCCGCTCATCGAGGCCTCCGCGTTCCAGCGATTCCTGACGGCGGCCGCCGTCCAGATCGATTACCTTCGCCTGCAGATCGTCCCAACCGGTCTCTCCTCCGATTACTCGTTCGAGCAGATCCCTGTCGTGAGATCGCTCGTGGACCCGAAGGCGTTGCTCTTCCTCTGCGTCATCGTAGCGGCGGCCGTCATCGGATGGTTCGCGCGAAAGCGGCGCCCCGCGATCCCCTTCGCCCTGGCCGGGTACGCGATTCTCTTCCTTCCGGCGGGGAACTTTCTCTTCCCCGTGGGGACGATCATGGCGGAGAGGCTCGCCTACGCACCATCGATTCTCATCTGCTCGCTCATGGCCTGCGGGGCGGGGATGCTGAAGGAACGATTCGGGAGACCGGTGACGATCCTGCTGGTCGTTCTTGTCGGCGCCTACGGCGCGCTCACCGTCTCGCGGAACAGGACATGGTCGGACGTGGAGACCTTCGCGCGCGCACAGCTCCGATCGGCCCCGGAGAGCGCGAAAGCGAACTACAACCTGGGCACCGTCGAGCAGTCCGCAGGCAAGCTCGACGCGGCCGCGAGCCACTTCCAGAGGGCGATTGAGATTCATCCTCAATACGCCGAGGCGATGAACAACCTCGGGATCGTCTACAAGGAAAAGGGAGATCTCGAAGCCGCGATCGGCTACTACAAGAGGGCGATCGAGCTTCGCCCCGGCAATGCCAGGCCGCTCTTCAACCTCGGACAGGCGTACCACGTGCAGGGCCGGATGGATCTCGCGATCGAGTCCTACGCTGCCGCGATCCGATTGCGGCCCGGTTACATTCAAGCCCTGTCGAACCTGGGCGCGATCTATCTCGTGCAGGGCCGCGTGCCGGAGGCAGAAGAGATCTGGACGCGCTGCCTGCGGATCGATCCGCAGTACGAGCCCGCCAAGGTCAATCTGGAGCGGGTCCGCAATGCTCGCGGCAGGTAAGGCGCGGCGCCCGAGCCGTGTCTGCCCTCGCTCTGCGCATCCCGCTCGGGCCGGCTAAACGAACGGGGCGCCGGCCTCGCGGGCGCGCACGCTCGGACATCAACGCGGGGGGCTGTGCTAGGATGCGCGGGGAGAGGTCATGCGCGTACTACTGATCAATCCAACCGCCTTCTTCGAGGTGGTGGGAAACAACCCCGAAGTGATCGAGGAGAGCCGGGGCCACAATCCCCCGCTCGGTATTCTGCTGCTGGCCTCCTATCTCGAGCGCACCTCGTCTCACGAGGTCACGATCCTCGATACGCAGGCCGAGGGGCTGAGCTACCAAGAAATTGCCTCGCGCGTGACCGCGTGCCGGCCGGACGTCGTCGGCATCACGGCGATGACGCTGACCTTGGTCGACGTGCTTCGGGTCATGGAGGTCGTCCGGGCGGCCGCGCCCGCAGCGCGCATCGTGATCGGCGGGCCCCACGCGCACCTCTTCCCCGACGAGACGGTCAACCTTCCAGGCGTGGATTTCGTCGTCCTCGGCGAGGGGGAGATCTTCTTCAAGGAGCTGCTGGACCGCATCGATGATCGAGAGGGGCTCTCTCGAATCTCCGGTCTCGTGTTCCGGCACAACGGGGAAATCGTCCGCACCGGCCCCCCCGCGATCATCCAGGATCTCGATTCCCTTCCCTTTCCTGCGCGCCATCTGACCGACGTCAACCGGTACGGATCGGTCCTCTCTCCCCGGCAGCCCGTGACGACGATGTTCACGAGCCGGGGATGTCCTTTCTCGTGCACCTTCTGTGATCGCCCGCATCTGGGAAAGAAGTTCCGGGCCCGTTCGGCAATGAACGTCGTGGATGAGATGGAGGAGTGCGTGGGGATGGGGATCCGGGAATTCCTCGTCTACGACGACACATTCACGGTTCGCCGCGACCGGGTCGTGGCTGTCTGCGAGGAGATCCTCCGGCGCGGACTGGACGTTGGCTACGACGTGCGCGCCCGGGTCGATACGGTCGATCCCGATCTGCTCAAGCTGATGGCGCGATCGGGCTGCCGTGGGCTGCACTATGGCGTCGAGGCGGGAACGGAGAAGATCCTGAAGGTCCTTCACAAGGGAATCGATCTCGACGAGGCCAGAAGAACATTCGAGGCGACGCGCAAGGCGGGGATGCAGGTCCTCGCCTACTTCATGATCGGGTCCCCCGGCGAGACCCGCGAGGACATCCTCGAGACCTTCCGGATCGCGCGCCGCCTCGACCCCGATTACCTGCACATGACGATCCTGACGCCGTTCCCGGGCACGGCGATCTACCGCGACGGCCTGGCCTCGGGGATCCTCGGGCGCGACACCTGGCGGGAGTTTGCGCGCCTCGGGCATCTTGGATTCGTTCCGCCCCACTGGCCGGAAAACTTCACACTCGACGAGCTGCAGGAGCTCCTCCGGGATGGATACCGCGGGTTCTACCGGAGGCCGCGTTATCTCCTCAAAAGGATCCTCGCGGTTCGATCCGCCGGCGAGCTGATGCGGAAGGGACGGGCGGGGATCCGCATCCTCACGATGAAGAAACGCGGAAACGGCGGGGCGCCATGGCGGGGAGGATCCTAGTCTAGCCCCACCCGGGCTCTTCCGGCGGCATGCGCCGCCGCGGATTGCCCCGACGCGCCGCCGCGGAGGTTTGAATCTGCCGGCAATGAACGAGGGTGATTCGGG
>CAZNRY010000086.1:0-17557 GCA_964575675.1 uncultured bacterium | reverse complement strand
GTCGCTACGACAACCTCGATACGCCGAACCGGCGCTACGTCCTCAACAACGAGGCGCGAGCGGCCTCCGTCGGCGAGATGACCGACACGCCGGGCGGGAGCACGGACAGCCAGGCGATCTTCAGCACCGACGGCCCCGGCACCGAGACCCAGCACGTGCGGATCGGAGAGGTCGCCCCCGGCCTCGGCGGCACATTCACGGGGCTCGTCGCCCCGACGATCAACAACATGTCGCCGGTGATCGTCGCGTTCTATGCCTGGGCCGGTGGAGGCGGCGCTCATCCCGGCACCATCTACACCAATCGGTCCGGCACCTCGACCTTGATCGCCAAGATCACCGACGTCGTGCCCGGCGATCCGGGGACGCTCTGGCAGTTCGACGAGAGCGAGCCCGTCTCCATCGAATCGGATGATAATTGGGTTGCCTTCCGCGCCCAGCTCACCGGGACGTCTTTCGCCTCCGAGGACGACGCCGCCGTCTACAAGGGGCGAGGCACCGGACTGGTCGAGGTCGCGCGCGGCCGTGACGACGTCCCCGGCAGCAGCGCGAAGCTCGACGAGCCGTACTACCCTGTCCTGAACCTCATGGGCAACGTCGGCTTCCGTTCGGTCCTCCGGCCGACCAGCTCGGGAGACGTGATCGAGATCGCCGGAGGCGGCCTCTATCCGGAAGTGGTCGCGATCTCCAACCAGCTTCATCCCGACGGGATCAGCAAGTTCGACCATCCCGGCAACCCGGCGCTGAGCGCGGGGAACGTCTCCGCCTTCCGTTCCACGCTCAAGGAGACGCCCGGCGGCGGCCTGGACGACGAGGGGATCTACCGGGGAGACGGCACGGTCCTGATCGAGGTGGCGCGCGAGGGACAGACGGTGCCCGAAGGGGGCGGCGAGTTCGCGAGCTTCGGGAGCACCGTCGCCATCAACGTGAATGCGCAGGTCCTTTTCCTCGCAAACCTGCGCAACACCCCCTACGGCACGGCCGACAACAAGGGGCTTTACCTCTGGGACGAGGTGGACGGGATCACCAAGCTGGTCCGTACACGGGATACGGTGCCCTCGAGCCCTGGCGTTGTCTGGAACATCCTGGCCTTGTCAGATGGAGACTTCGGCGGCTTTCGGTCGCTGAACGACGCAGGCGAGGCGGTCGCGATCCTCGACATGGATGGCTTCTTCGCAAAGGACGGGGTCTACCTCTTCCGGACCGCGGGAACCACGGATGTGGCGTCGCAGGTGACCTCCGCGCCGCTTCGACTGAGCGCGGGGCCGAACCCGTGGGTGAGCGGCTCCCTCTCCGTGTGCATCGCGGCGGCGGAAGGAACCACATCGGCGGCCGGCCTCGGATCACCGATCGACGTCTTCAGCTCGTCCGGCCGAATCGTCAGACGCCTGCATACCACAGCCGGCTCGGCCGTGTGGGACGGCCTCGACGAAGGAGGCCACGCCGTCGCTGCCGGGCTCTACTTCCTCCGGATGGGAGCGAGCACATCGGAGAGGTCGACTCGTGTTGTTCGTCTTGCGCCGTAAGTGCCCTGATGAGATCTCTTGAGTGAGGGAATCGCGGGTCGCGCCCTCGGGTCTTTCACAGGCCCGAGGACGCAACCTCAACGGGGAACAGACCACGAACGGAATTGGCTAGCAAGATCCGAGCGCTTTGCAGGACCTCCGAAACCTTCAACACCCGTTCCCTCACCTTGCCTTCTTCCAGCAGCTGCGCGCGGTAGGTGCCCGCGAGGAGGCCGCATCTCACCGGCGGCGTCCAGAGGGCGCCTTCGATCTCCACGACGACGTTAGCGATACACGACTCGGTCACCTCGCCGCTCTGGTTCCAGAGGAGGACATCCTCGAACCCGGGGCAGGCGGCCATCGCCTTCCGATAGACGCTCCGGTTCGTCGTCTTGTGATAGAGGAAGGGATCCGCCGCGTCGACGGGCCAAGGGGCCACGCAGACTCGATAGGATGAACCCTCCGTGGCCTGCGATTGCACGGCCGCGCAAACGGTGACGCGACCGGATCGGTCCATCATGAGCTGCACGCGGTGGGCAACGGGTGGGAGCGAACGTGCCAGAGCGGCCAGCTCCCGTCCGATCGCCTCCTCATCGAACGGAAAGGCGAAGTAGGCGGCGGAATCCCGCAGGCGACTCAGATGACGATCCAGCAGCGAGAACCCCTCATCCGGCTGCCAGAGCATCGTCTCGAGAAGTTCGAATTGAGGGTGCGCATCCAGCAGCACTTGCGCCTTTGTGCGGCACTCCTCGAGTTCCGCGTGCGGATCCGAATCCCAGACGATCCCCCCACCGACACCATACTCGGCGCGGTGACGCTCGCGGTCGATCAGTACGGTGCGAATCGCGACGTTGAACTGGGCGCGCCGGCCGGGCGCGAGAAAACCGATGGAACCTGTGTAGACATGCCGTGGAGTCGACTCGGTCTCACGGATGATCGTCATCGTCCGCGGCTTCGGGGCCCCGGTGATCGAGGCCGGAGGGAACAGCGCCCGGATGATCTTCGTGAACCCGGCGTGCGTTCGAGCCGTCACCGTCGAGGTCATCTGCAGCACCGTTGGGTACCTCTCGACCGTGAAGAGGTCCGAAACCTCAACGCTGCCCGGCTCCGCGATTCGTCCGAGGTCGTTGCGGACCATGTCGACGATCATGACATTCTCGGCGCGATCTTTTTCCGAGGCATACAAGGCCCGGGCACGGACATCGTCTTCACTTCGCGTGAGCCCGCGCGGCGCGGTCCCCTTCATCGGGCGCGAGCGGATCCGTTGACCGTCGAGATCGAAGAAAAGTTCCGGCGAAGCGCTACAGATCGCCCAGCGCTCGGTCATGACAAACGCCGAGAAAGGCGGCGCCACGGGGCCCAGCAAGCGAAGAAAGGTCACCCATGGATCCGCGGCGTAGGACGCTGCCAGGCGAAATGTATGGTTGACCTGATAGGTGTCGCCCTCGCGGATATGCTCCCGGATTTTCCCCAACGCTCGGAAGTATTCGTCCGCGGACTCGGAAGGCGTCCATGGAATCGGATCGGGGGGCGCGTTCGGCGAGCCGAGCGATGGGGCGACTTCCTCGGGCGGACCGTAGAGACCGAACCATAGGAGCGGGAAGCCGGAGGATTCCTTGACCGTGAGCGCGGGATCCAGTCCCGGCGCCGCCTCGTAGGCGATGAACCCGGCCGCGTGGAGGCCATCCTTGGTGACGTGCTCCTCAAGGTCGCGCAGCCCAGGGATGACATCTGCGGTGGTGACCGCCTGGATGATCCGGTGCGGGGCGTGGAATCTAAGCCAGACGCCGCGCTGTCCGTCTCGAAGGATGACGTCGTTCAGGAGATCCGCCCCGGAGGAGATCTGCTCCACAGAATTGTGGCTCACATCACCATCTTGCCGCCGCGGGTCTGCTAGAGCAATCCGAGATGCATGTATGTCCTAGCGCGCTACCGGAATGCGGCTCTGATCCATCCCCAAGTCGTGTGCCGGACCGGCGTTGCCCCGCACGCGCCGGCGAGCGCAATACACTGAACGATCCCTACCATCCGCGCGTCTTAGGCTGCGGGACCGAGGAGGTCCTCAAGAGGAGAACCCCAAATGCTCCGGATGGTCGTGACTGCCTACTTGGTGTTTGTGACGTCGATCGTTCTCGTCTTCCCGGTGATCGAGATCGAGCGGGTGCAGGATGGAGCCGGTTGCGAGGCTCGGGGCGCCGCGGATTGTTCCATTGCGAGACAGGCGGAAGCGGACTTGAAGGCGATCGAGACCGTCGCCTCCGCCCTTGCCCAAGTGGCGGTCTCCGGCATCCGCACCCTGATCTGCCTGGGAGAAACTACCATCGAGGTCTATCGCGTCCTCAACGGCCCCACACCGAGCGAGCGGAGCTGAGGTCCACTTCACTCAGGCACGGCCTCGCAAGGTCGCGTCGACCTCCTGCCGATCTTCCAGAGCAACCCCTGCCTGCATCATCTCCCATTGATCCACCACAACCGCGCGCCGTGATCGCCCAGGAGAATCCGCTCTTCGATCGCACCGTTCGCGAAACCGGCGCCGGCGGCAGGGTTGAACTCGTCCGGGTAGTCGAAGATCAAGAGCCCGCCGAAGAAATTCGCAACGTACAAATGGTCGTCCCCGCACCACATCCTCAGGCAAGCCGCCCCAAAGACGTACCAGCGTGCGATCGGCTCGGGCTTCGCTGGGTCCGCGAGGCCGAAGAGCTGGAACCCCCGTACGCTCTCCGAGACCGCAAGCCGCGGGCCGTCGCCGTCCAACGCCACGGGGATCCCCTCCAGGTCGATCGTGCGGACGAGCCGTGGAAGGGTTGGTTGGCCGACATCGACGACCTTCAGGCTGACATTCGAAATGTAGTACGCATAACCCGCACCGGCGGTCCAGACCGGTCCGGAGCGGTCGATCGACAGCGTCCCCTCGATGTGCGGCGCCCCTGGACTCTCTGTGTTCACGACGACGAACTCCCCCGGCGCCGGCGCGTTCACCCGCGTGAGGTAGGCATGGTGTTGAGCGAGGGCGATTCCGTTCACCGATTCGGCCGCGAGCGATCCCAAGACGATCAAGGTGTCCGCCCTGCTCACGTCCAGGAGAACGAGCGTGCCCGCCGGATCGCCGGTCGAAACGGCGGCCAGATTTCCACGCACAGCGAGCATCTCGGCGCGCTGGATCGAGGTCCCCGCCGTCTCTCGAGGATTAGTCGGGTCCGACACGTCGTAGTTCACCAACCTGTCGCGTGTGATCGCGATCACACCGTGCGGACCGAAGGCGATCGCCCCCGAGGCGGCCGGAACTCCGGATCCGAGCGGGATGGGCGCCGCCGGCGAGCGGACGTCCACGATTTGCAGCCTGCTCGCGAACAGGGTCAGATACGCGTACCCACCCGCCGCGATGACCCCTTCCACCGGGAACGGCGCCGTGGCCATGCTTCCCGCGAGCTCGGCATTGGGCCGGACGACCACACGCAGCGGATCGGACCACCCGGACTCGTTGCCGCTCGTGTCCTTCGCCTGCACGCGGACGCCGAACACTCCCGGGGCCGCGTAGTGGTGGGAGAAAACGAACTCCGCCCTCGGTGAGGCGAAGCCGCTCCACTCACCGAGAGCATCGCCATTGCCCGGGTCGTAACGAAACGCGACCTGATCTCCCTCGATGTCGTCCGACCGGGACCGATACGCACCGGTCTTGGGAACGAAGAGGAGCGTGTCACCGGCGGGCTTCTCCGGGACGAACGGGGGCTCGTTCTCGAAGACCACGGTCGCCGCCTCGGAGTACGAGGTGCTTCGGTTCATCGTGTCGCGGCACCGTGCGCTGATCGAGTAGGTCCCCGGATCAAGGATGACGACCGATCTGACGGCCTCCCCGCTCGGGAAGTACGTCGACCAACCGAACTCCGCCACCTGGTCTCCTGCGGCGATCCGGATCTGGTAGGCGATCGCGTCGCGGTCGGGGTCGGCGGCGGCGACCAGGATCGTGCAAGGGACCGCGTAACTGTGCGGGTTTGCAGACGTGATGAGAACCGGCGTCGACGGCGCCCTGTCCGAGTCGCCGGGCGCATCGACGCAGCCGGAGATCCCGGCGAGCAAGAAGAGGAAAACCGCCGTCGGATGGGTGAGATGGAGTCGCCGGGTACGGTGGAGGAGGAAGACCGGCGCCGCGCGGAGGGACAGACCTGCGGGCCTCCTCATCTTCCGCTCCCTCTCCCGCCGCCTCCGGTCGTCAGCCCGAGGTAGAACTCGGAGGGTCCCATGTCGAACTGACCGTGCAACGTGACGCTCGGCTCGACCGTGTAATGCGGCTCCCTCGGGAAGAGAAACATCCTCCTGTGGCCCAGGGTCAGCTCGCGGCCGCCGCCGATCCCGATGCCCGCCTCGATTCCCAGAGCCGCGCCGCCGTGGATCGCATAACCGCTCTCGCTCGCGCCGCGGGCCTCGATTGTGAAGCCCGTGAGGACGAGCGGCAGGGTTACCGACGGCGAGATTCTCACCCTCCCGATCCTGCGATATGCATGCACACCCCAATCGACTGAGTAGCCCGTCAGACGCGCCTTGAGCGGGCTGACGCTGCTGCCGTACTCCGGCACCTCCCAGTTCAGCCAGTACCGAGTCTGCCAGACCCCGAGGGAGAGCATCTGTCCGAAACCTGCCCGCGGCGAGCCTGCCGGCTCGGTTCGAACCTGGAGGCGCCACCCGAGGTAATGATCGGGCCGTCCGGTGAAGAACCGGTAGGCATCCCCCCAGGGCCGGAGTGTGCAGTCCATCGAGAACCGCGGGCGGACGTAATCGAGCTGGAGCGACCCTGCGATCGTACGCGTCGACGAGGCGGCCCGAGCAGACGACCAGACGGGGATCAAGAGAACCAACGCAGCGATGCAAGCGGGGGTCAATCGACCCCATGACCATTGACGGGGCGGAGAGCCCCATCGTCGCCGGCGCGGAAAGCCCCATCCGAGTCCCATGCATGGCCTCCTTAAGTGCTTCGATGGATTCGGATCAGGGGGGGGCGGCCACCCCATCCCTGATGACACAAGACTCGAGAAACGCCCCCTAGTACCGGCCTCTCCTCCGCGGCGGCGATCCGAGCAGCGCTCCGAGCAATCCGCGCGCGACCTCGCGGGTCACGGTCCGTGTGACGGGCGACCTCAAGATTTCTTCCAGGGTGCTCGGCGGCTCCTTCCCCCGGCGTTGCGCCGGGGAGTGCGAAGGGGCGCGCCGCGGCGCCGGGCTCCATGCCGGCTGCTCCGCCGGCGCGCCGCCATGCGGGGGCGGTCCGTCGTCTGAAGAGTCTGTCCCACGCCCGCCGGTCGCCGGGACCATCCTCTCAGTCAACATCTCCCGCGCGCTCTCACGATCGATCGCTTGCGCATACTCGCGCACGAGAGCCGATGCTCCGAGACGCCCGCTCATCTCGCCCTCGCTCAGCGGACCCATCCGCGACGACGGCGGCACGACCCGCACGGCGACGGGCGATGTGGGCACGCCGTTGGGGGCGAGAATGCTCACGAGCGCCTCTCCGATTCCGAGGGTCTTCAAGACCTCCTCCACGTCGTAGAATTCAGTCTTGGGAAACGTCCGCGCTGCGGCGCGAAGTGCTTTCTCGTCGTCGGGCGTGAACGCGCGCAAGCCGTGCTGAACGCGGTTTCCGAGCTGCCCGAGAATATCGGAGGGGACGTCCCGGGGATTCTGCGTAACAAAGAACACCCCGACCCCCTTCGATCGGATCAGCCGGACGACCTGTTCCACCGATCCCAGAAACGCCTTGCTCGCCCCGTCGAAGAGCAGGTGCGCCTCGTCGAAGAAGAAGACGAGCTTCGGCTTGTCGAGGTCTCCCACCTCGGGCAGCTCATGGTAGAGCCGCGCCAGAAGCCACATCATGAAGGTCGAAAAGAGCGCCGGCCGATCCTGGAAGTCCCCGAGCTCGAGAGCGCAGATCTGCCCCGCACCATCCGGCGAGACGACGAGGAGATCATGGAGATCGAACTCCGGCTCGCCGAAGAACTTCTCGGCCCCCTGCTGTTCGAGCTCGACCATCTTCCGCAGGAGGACGTTCACGGTCGCCTTCGCGATTGCGCCGTAGTCCTTGAGCTCGGAAACCCCCTCCCCGGACAGATACTGCAGCACGGTCCTCAGATCGGGAAAATCGAGGAGCGCGAGCTTCCGGTCGTCGCACCACTTGAAGACCAGCGACAATGCGCTCGACTGCGTCTCGTTCAGATCCAGCACCTTGGCGAGCAGCAGGGGCCCGAACGACGAGACGGTCGCTCGGAGTTGCGCTCCCTTCACGCCGGTCAGGCTCAGGAACTCGATCGGACACGCGCGTGGCGCCCACGGGTAGCCGGTCTCTGTCGCGCGCGCGGCGAGACGGTCATTCCTCTCGCCGTCCACACCCATCCCGGACAGATCCCCCTTCACATCGGCCAGGAAAACGGGAACGCCGGAGGCGGAGAGTTGCTCGGCGAGGAGTTGAAGGGTCCGGGTCTTCCCGGTCCCCGTGGCGCCGGCGATGAGCCCGTGCCGGTTGGCCATGGCGATCGGCAGCCGCACGAGAGGCTCGGGCAGGCACTCTTTCTCGAAGATCGGCGCGCCAATCGTGATGCACGGCGTGTTCGTCGCGAACGAGCTTCGGACTGAGGCGATGAAGCTGTCCGTCATCGGGAATCGGTCTCCTTTCGTGCGCACCCGTGATCTTCGAGGTTGCCGGGGCGTCTCGAGACTCATGGCATCACCGAGACGCCCCGGATCATACCGCAATTCATATCCCGCCCAGATTCACACGCGCGATCGCGCCGATCCGCGCGCTACTCAGGATCGGCCCGCGCGTGATCAGCAAGAGATCGTCGTAAAGCTTCCGCCGTCGCGCGTCGCGGATGACGTTTTCCCCGGCCTTGATCGAGTCGAGGTAGTCCTGCGTGATGTCGCGGACAAAGTGGCCGATCCGCCATGCGCGTCGATCTTTCAACGGTTGCCGCGCGATGAATGGGTCGGCCAGGCCGTAGAAATCGACGAAGTGCGGCCCAGGGCCCGCATAGAAGCCGACCAACCCGATCGCTTCCGCGGTGATCAACTGCCGCCCGAGCTTTCGCGTCTCGAGCCCGCGCGTCCGCAGGAAGTGGCACGGCAGCCGGCACCCATCGAAGGCGCGGAGGAGCCCGCATCCCTGATAGTAGTAGGCCCGTTCGTCCGAGACTCCCTTCTCGTCGACCAGGTTCTCCCGGCCAATGCCGCATTGGGGTCCGCTTAGCAGGGGCGGATCGATCGAGGCAAGGCCCAGGGCGACGACCGCTGCGAGCGGCGCCAGCCGCACCGGCAGCGCGCGCCCGGGAAGGATATTTCGCCGGCCCAACAGGGCCACGGCACAGAGGAGCGGCACGGCAAGGAACCGCCCCGACATGAAGTCGCCGCCGATCCGAACGACGTAGAGAAGGTAGAGGACGATCCCGATCCCTATCGGCAGCTCGGAGCGGAACGACGCGGCTCCATCTCGGGTCGCGACGCCGTCTGCCTCCACGTTCTTCGCCCCATCCGTCGCTCCGCCCCTCCCGGCCGCGCCGGCCCGATCGCGCGCCGCGCCCACCCTCATCCATCCCCGCGCCGAAAGAACCAGTCCCGAGAGGATCGCGAGCGGGGTCAGCGGGTCCCACCGCACCGCGTTCCAGAGATAACTGACCCCTTGGGCAACGAGCGCGCCGGAACCAATCCCCGCGCCGAGCTTGGCGTAAGCGGGGTTCGGAAACGGAAACCCGTAGTAGAGAATCGAGAATGCCTCCCACGCCCAGAACGGAATCAAACCGAGCAGAACCGTCCGGAACCCGCTCCCGCGCGGCCGGCCCCAGGCGACGGCGACGACGGCCGGCGCGAGCAGAAGAGCCGTGTCCATCCGGTTCACCATCGCCAAGGCGAGGATCGCGGACAGCTTCGGCAGATCCCGCGCGCCCCGCGAGAAGTAGACGGCCAGGAACGCCGCCGTGAGCAGGTGCGTCAGAGGGTTCTCGAGCCCCGAGGTCGAGTAGTCCGTGAATGCCTTCGACGTCGCCAAGATCAAGACGCCCAGAGCCGCCGAGATCGTCGAAACGGCGACCCTGCGGGAGAAGATCGCGACCGCGCCGAGGGAGGCGGCGATCATCAGGGCGGTGACGGTCCAATAGATCTCGCGGGTAAAGGCGTAAGCGGCCGATACGACCAGCATCCAGAGCGGGTTCGTGTAGGTCTGCACGCGATCGGCGACGTTCCAACGAGGCCCGAATCCGCTGACGAAATTATCGACCGTCCGGAAGGTGATGTAGGCGTCGTCACAGATCCACGATGTCTTGACGAGGATCGCGAGAAAGTAGAGAAGCGGAAGAAGAACGAAGAGCCGCACCAACCTCGGGTTCGTCGTTCGATCCATGGGGCGAGCATACGTTCACGGAGGGGTTGTGAAAAGGCCCCGTCGCGTTGCTCGGCCGAGGGCGCAGAGCCGAGCGCGGTTGTCCCCCTCGGACTGCGCAAGCGGGAACGTCTATCAACCCTAATCGGGATCGGGGGAACGGAAGCTCCGTTCCCCCGCCCTTTCTCTTCCCGCGAGATTCCCCTCAACGAATCCGGATGATCGTGCAGGTCCCGGCCTCCGTCCCGCGTTGGGCGTGGACGAAATAGGCCCCTGGGGCGGCGGAGAAGCCCTGCGCGTCGCGGCCATCCCAGGCGAGGCGGCGAACGCCGTCCCGCGCAGCGTTCGAGGTTCCCCCGTCCAGGACCGCGACCCTCCTGCCCAACGCGTCGTAGATCGAAATCCGCGCGGGAACGCCTCCCGGGGAGACGATCGAGAACGAAACGCTCGTCGAGAACGGATTGGGATCTGCCGTGATGAAGAGCGCAGGCGCAACCATATCGGCAACGGCGGAGGGAATCCCCAGGCTGTAGCGAAGGCAGAGCAGATCGCTTCCCGAGGCGAGATCGTACCCGTAGCCTCCCACGTACAGATCTCCGGCGGGACTCACCGCGAGGTACCCTCCCTCGTCCGAGAGTCCGTCACCCGAATCGAACCTTTCGACCCAGCTCTGGACCCCGTCGGAGGGGGCGAAGCCCACGGTCGCCACGTCCCAATCGGTCGTGGCCCCAGTGCTGAAGCCACTCACGATGATCTCACCATCGAGACCCTCGGCCACGCAGTTGGCCGTGTCGTACCAGCCGGGAGGTCCGTTGTAGCCCGACGACCAGGCCAGCGAACCATCCCCTTGCCGGAACTTCAGCACCATGAAGTCGCCCACGCGCACCCCGACGACGAGCAGGTCGCCGGCCGAATCGCGAACCATACTCCGCGGATCGTCGGCGGCGGTTCCGGAAGAGTTGTATTGCTGCGTCCAGACCGTGGCCCCGTCAGAGGCGGCGTAGCGGTGCAAAACGACATCGTAGGAGGTCGTTGTCGTCCAGGTCCGGTTGGCCATCACGATGTCGCCGTTGTCGCAGACGGCCAGCCATCCGGCCCGCTGTTCGACGTTGTTGACCGCGCCGGGGAAGGAGCGCACCCAGATCTCGGAGCCGTCCTGATTGTCGAACTTCCGGGTCAGGTAGTTCGCAGTTCCGTCCGTGTTGCCCGTGATGCCCGTCACGACGGGGTTCCCGTCGGGCCCGACCGCGATCGCCCAGCCACGATCGTACTGATCGTCCGCACCGCCGTAGAGGTCGCTCCAGAGGATGCTGCCGTCCGTGGCGGCGAGCTTCATGACCAGGATGTCGTCCAGGTGGTATCCGTTGTACTGTCGCCCCACCACGAATGCGTTCCCAAAACTATCGGCCGCGATCGCCAGGACCGATTCGTTGTTCTCGAGATGACCCGCGTAATGCTGAGACCAGAGAACCTCCCCGGTCGCACCGTCCAGCTTGAGGACGATGACGTCGTCTCCGTGTCCTCACCCCACACAGCCGCGCGAGTAGCCCCCGACCAGGATGTCGCCGCTTCCGTCCCAGACCATTCCGCTCAATGCCATGTCGTTCGCATCGATGAAGGGCACGCGCCGCGTCCAGACCGTCGAGTGCGTCTCGCGCGCGAGCTTGCGGATCAGCCAGTCCACCCCGGCGACGCCGTCCCCGCTCTCACCGCCGATGATCACGTTCCCCTCTGGATCGGTCAGGATGGCGGTCGCGAGATCGTTGAGGTTCGCGCCCCCGTCATAGAGGTCGCTCCACTCCAGAACCGGCGCCGCGAGGGCCGGGGCGCTGAGCGTGGCCGCGGCGAGGATCAGAATCGCGATCATCCGATTGCCCGTGCGCGCATGGACGTGCGCTTCGACAGCGGCTCCGGCGCGAGTTCTTGCCATCTGCCCTGCTCCTTGCTGCGGCCGGAAAAAACGACGCACCGGATGGGACCGGCAACTTGAGACACCGACGCTCCAATTATACAGACGAGGACGAATCCCCCCAAGGGGCAGACTCTTACGGCGCCCGGTTTCTTCCGGGACCTGGAGCGCCGGAGCGTCCTTGGACACAAGTAATGCTAATACAATAAATCACTATTAGTGGAGACTGACCAGGAGCACTCCGGCAAGGGCAAGCAGGGTCGCGGCGATTTTCCGCTTCGTGAGCCGCTCGTGGAGCAAGATGACCGACAGGATCAGGATGAAGACGGTCGATGACTGGTTCAGGATGGCCGCGATGCTCGCGAGCGTGTACTTCATCCCCCCGATCCAGAGCATCAACGACAGATAGGAACCGAGCACAGTCGCCGGGACCATGCGACGCCAGACATGCCGTGGCCGCAACGCCCCGAGGTATTCCCGCCTGCGCGGCGAGGCGATCGCGAACGCGAGGAGGACCGCGGCGCTCCCCGCCTGCCTCACGGTCGCGACCCAGAGAACCGGCCATCGCGCGAGGACCGGCTTGGCGACCACGATTCCCAGGGCGAGAAAGCAGAGACCGAGGATGCCGATCGCGACCCCCTCGACCAGATGTTTGCGCGAGCGGTCCGGCGGGGGGGTAAGCGTGGCCGATACGAGGACTGCGCCCATGATCATGCACATCCCGACCAGGTCGCGCAGGCCGATCCGCTCGTTGAGCATCAGGAACGCCAGGAGGACCGTGATCGGCGAGTAGAAGGTGTCGATGATCGCGGTGACCCCTGCGCCCACCATGTTCAGGCTCTTGTGGAATAGCGTGTCGGCGATCACGATCCCGAGAATGCCGCTCGCGACGAGAACCAGGTAGTCGCGCGGCGGGACCGGTGGGAGATCTGGCCCCCGCACGATCAGCGCTGTGGCCAAAAGCAGGGGCAGACTGAAGGTCACGCGGAAGAGATTCAGGGCGACGGGTGAAACGGTCTCGCCCGAGCGCTTCAACAGGATCACCGCGAAGGCCCAGAAGACCGCGCACCCCAGAGCGAAGACTTCCCCCATCCCGATCCCTCCCTTCCCAGTTCAGGGATGATAGGGACGTCACGGCCATAACGGTAGGTGGGAGGCGAGTCTTCCGCAGATATCCGTCAGTGGCTGCGGGTATATTCCCCCACGCCCCGATGCCCGCCGGCCGACAAAAGAAACCCGATCCGCGGGCTCCGAACAGCCGATCCCCGAGGTGAATGGGGGCATCGCGTCGCACATGAGAAGGGTCTATCCGCTCTTGGCGATTCTGGCGGCTATCTCGGTGAGCGGCTGCAGCGAGCGGACGTACGACGAGATCACCCCCCAGAGTCCGGGCGTGATCACAGCGATCGCCCGGCACATCGGCGAGCGCCAGGGAGATCTCCTCTCGGTCGGCGTCTGGGGTCCAGGAATCAACTGGACGCCGGCGACGGGCGCCGAGCTGGCTACCGCGTATGCCCAGGATGCCATCGATTCCAGCGATTACTCGATGACCCACACGATGACCGAGATGGACCGCGAGGGGAACGAGACCAGCGTCGCGAAGCTGTTCGAACCCGGGGACTACAGTGTCGTCTTCTTCATCAGCGGCGTCGCCAGTCCGTACGATCGGTTCGTTGAGATCCGCATTCACGTGAACGGAAACATGTTCGTCGAGGCCCCAGACTCGAGCGCATGGACCGCCGCCGCGCCGCGCTGAAACCCGCGTACCATCGCCCCCCTCCTTCGCTCTCCACCTTGAACCGGCAGGACGCCTCAGGATCCACCCAGGCACCCACCCGCTCAATCAGAAGTGGGAGGACATATGGCCTCATCGAACGAGAACGAGGGGCGTCCGCACCCGCTTCCCTCCCAGATCGAGCAGGCAGTAGTAGACACCCGAAGGGACCGCGCGTCCCTCATCGTCCCGCCCGCTCCACACGAGCTCATGCCTCTTTCGATCGAGAGCGCCATCGAAGATCGATGCCACCAAGCGGCCGTCCGCGGCGTAGATCCTCGCCCTCCCACGGGTCTCTTCCATGATCTGGAGGCGAATCCGCGTCTCCGCGCGCATCGGGTTGGGCCAAGCGCGGCTGACGAGGAAGCCCGATCCTTTCGCCGCCCACGCGACCACGGTCGTGTCGGGATCGGCGAGGAGGGTGAAGTCGTCGATCGCCGCCTCGACGGACGACCCGCGTCCTTCGTCCGAGGCGATGAATCGGAACTGAACGGCGCCGGGTTCATCTCCGAAGATCTCGAGGAGATCCCTCTCGACAACCGTCCACGCATTGCTGGACTGGTTCGTCCTCTCGATATCGACCCAGTCGCCGTAGTTGTTTCGCGCCTGGACGACCCACTCGTCCTCTCCGGGCGCGGCGCCTTGATCGTTCGAGTACCAGCGCGCGTACTTCACGCGGACCGTCCTGGCCCCGTAGAGCTCATATCGCGGGCCGTACAGGGTCGTCCTGCCCCCGTCGACGTCGTTCGACCCCGCCTCCTCGCCCTCGAGATGCTGGCCGGTCACCCAACACGCGCTGCCTCGCGTCGTGCAATCGCTGTCGGGCTGGGCAACGGTTCCGACGGGCGCGACACGCTGCCAAACCCCGGATGACGCGTTGTCGCCGGGATCGCCCACCGTCCAGCCGGTCGAATCGTCCTCGAAGGGGTCATACCGGAACGCAAGATCGAACGCGAAACATCGGCCGGGGGCGCCGGAGGGCAGGCAGGCCGCATGCCCTGCCTCATCCACGGCGCTGATGTAGTACTCGACCTCCGAGGGGCGGACCAGGTCCGGAATCTGTGCGCGCCATCTGTCGGGCTCGCCTGCAGGCTCCATGCGAACCGCGACGAAATCGCCGCCGTCGACGCGGTAGCTCAGAAGGACTGAATCGGGGTCGATCGGCGCGAGGTTGGATGTGATCCCGGCCTCGAGGACCGGGGAAGCGCCCGCAACCGTCATCGTTTCGGAGGGCGTGTGATCGAAGCGGAGGATCAAGCGCGGGATGTGGACGATCGCGGCGGCGTGCGCCCCGATGTTCGCGCTCCCGTAGCGAATGTAGAAGAACCCCTGCTCTCCCCATCCCGTGTTCCAGCTGTTCTTGCAGATCCACGAACCTCCGCAGAGATCGTCGTTCCACCCGACGATCAGGATCCCGTGATTCAGCTCGCCGCCGGGCGGATGCTGGTAGCATCCGCCGCCGTAGCTCAGGAAGTCGGGCCATACGGTCATCGCGGCGACGACCGGACCGTGGGCATAGACTGCCGCCTTGATCGATTCGACCGACCCCTCGAGGTAGAACCATGATGAGATCTTGGCGAGGGGTTCGTACTGCTCCTGCGTACACTGCGCGCCGTCGCTCGCGTGGTAGGGGATCGCTTCCTCGGAGACCGCGCCGTAGCTTTGGAAGATCTCGTAGCAGGAGGACATCTCTCCCCCGCCGCAGCCGTACCCGTAGGCGTTGCAGTCCAACATCTGCTGCTCGCTCAAGTCGTAGATCTCGTGATCGTTGATCCTGGCGCACCCCTCGATCGCTGCGATCGAGCAGAACGCCCAGCAGCTTCCGCACTCGCCCTGGTCTTTCACGGGGGTGGTTCCCTCGTGCTCCCGCCAATCCCACGTCGAGGGGATCTCGCCCATGCGAAACGGCGAGCCGCCCGATCCGGGGGCGAGGTCCACCTTGCGCCGACTCTCGAAACCCGGGGGCACGAGGAGCCCGAGGCGTTTCTTGAACTCCTCCCATGGGATGTCCGATACGGAGGTGTGCGCGGCGGTCCAGCTGTAGCCGTTGCGCAGGATCATCTCCCGCACTTCCTCGAGGGTCATCCCGCCGGTGGAGGCATCCTGCCGCGGGGCCGCCGCCGTCGTCGCAGCCGTCGCAGCGATTGCGAGGACCGCAATCGCGAGCCCGGCTGCCGCGAGCAACATCGGTCCGATCCTTGTCGACGAATTGTTCGGGGAGCGACCCCAGCGGAAACCGGCGGATCGAGGCGGGACCGCGGCCGCCCGGTCGTGCGGCGAGGAGCTCGCGCGATCTGGATTCAAGAGCACCATCGGGTCTACCTCATCCCGCCGCCCCCGGCGCGCATGCGCTGGTGAGATCGTAGAACGACGCGCCCGTCCTGTCCAGCGCATGGGCAGAGGCGCGTCGGCAGAAGACTCGTGACGCCTCCTCCCCTATCCCCTGCCGTCCGGGCGACGGCACTCGTCCGCGGCGCCCGAACGGTCCCCAATGCGGCGGCTTCCCCCGAGACGATCGGCTACAATGTGGATCCTCGCCGCCATGGCCGCGAGACCGGTCTGCTCACGCCGCTCGGCGACGGCTGCAGAGGGGGGTCCCATGATGGAGCGTCAGGTCCGCGATACGATGGGTTCGATGACCGTGCCGGCCGATGCCTACTACGGCGCGCAGACTGCCCGTGCGCTGCTGAACTTTCCGATCAGCGGACTGCGCGCGCATCCGGAGTTCATCCGCGCCCTCGCCGCGATCAAGCTGGCCGCCGCGAGGTCGAATGCGCGCTCGGCCCTTCTCTCGCGGGAACGCGCGGAGGCGATCGAGCACGCGGCGAGGGATGTCTTCGACGGGGCCCTGCACGACCAGTTCGTCGTCGACGTATTCAACGCGGGCGCAGGCACTTCGATGCACATGAACGCAAACGAGGTCATCGCGGCGCGCGCGAGGGAGATCCTTGGCGTGGACCGCGGCGCGGAGAATTTGATCCACCCAAACGACCACGTGAACCTGGGCCAATCAACGAACGACGTGATTCCAACCGCGATCCGCCTAGCGGGCCTCGTGGGGATGCGCCGGGTCGTCCGCGGCGCGGAGGATCTCGCGGCATCGCTCGCAGCCAAGGCCGAGGAGTTCGACGGAACCGTGAAGAGCGGACGGACCCACCTGCAGGATGCCTCCCCGATCCGGCTCGGGCAGGAGTTCGGAGCGTACGCATTCTGCGTGTCGCGCGGCGCGGCCAGGATCCGAGCCGCCTGCGACGGGCTGCGTGAGATCGGCATGGGAGGAACCGCCGTCGGCACGGGGCTGAACACCCGCGACGAATGCCGCGCACAGGTTGTCCGGGAGCTCGCCGGTCTCTACGGAGAGGACCTCCGCCCGGCAGAGAATCTCTTCGAGGCGATGCAATCCCAGGCGCCGGTCGTCGAAGCGATGGCCTCCGTGCGCGGGCTTGCCCTCGACCTCCTGAGGATCACGAACGACCTGCGGCTTCTCTCATCCGGTCCCAGGACGGGCCTGGCCGAGATCGCCCTGCCGGCGGTTCAGCCCGGCTCCTCGATCATGCCGGGGAAGGTCAATCCTGTGATCTGCGAGGCAACCGCGATGGTCTGCTTCCAGGTGATCGGGTGCGATGCGGTGGTCGCCGCCGCGTCCCAGGCGGGACAACTCGAGCTGAACGTGATGATGCCGGTCATCGCCTACGATTTCCTCTTCGCCTTGTAGATCATGGGCAATGCGCTGTGCATCCTCCGCGAACGCTGCATTGACGGGATCGCGGCCGACGCGGGCCGATGCCTTGCCTATGCGGAGGGATCGGTCGCCATCGCGACGGTCCTCACCCCGCTCATCGGCTACGAGAAGGCGGCCGAGATCGTCGGGGAAGCGATCGCCGGCGGGAAGAGCATCCGCGCCCTGGTCGAGGAATGCGGGCTCTTCTCGGCGGCCCAGATACGCTCGATCTTCGAACGGCGCAGGTGGACGGAGCCGGGGCTGCTGGACCAGGACGCACCGGCCTAAGCCCCCC
>CAZNRY010000085.1:0-17956 GCA_964575675.1 uncultured bacterium | reverse complement strand
GGCGACCGAATCCACCCCGGCACGTCAAGTGCTCCCGGCGCCGATCCGGACGCTGAGACCCTGCCCGGCACATCCGACCCCTCCGACTCCAACCCCGATGCGATCGACACTTCTGCAACCGACTCGATCGACCCATCCAGCCTCGACGCCACCGACCCAGAAGGCCGCACGATCTCCTTCACCGCCCCGGTCGGCTTTCAGGTCGTCTTCGATCAGACCATGGATCTCGCCCGCAAGGTCCTCGGCTGGGATGCCCCTATCCACGAGTGCATCGCCGCAATCCTCGCCGAGGCGAACTGGACGGGCGTGGGATCTACCCCCAAGGACCACCGTTGGCTCCGTCCGCCTCAGGGCATCGCCGTCCGACCCCGCGCCGAAGTTCCCATCCGTCCCGAAGCGATCCGGCACGCGCGTTTGACGCTCCACCAGGTCCGCGGCTACGTCCGCGACGTGCTCGAGATCATGGAGTCGGGCGAACCTCGCTCGCCCCGCGACGCCCTCTATCGCCTTCGCCAGATCCAACTCCTGCGCGCTCCACAGCGCGTCCTCTTCGCCCACCTGATCCGCGACCTGCGCCGCACCTATGCCATGGACCTCCTCGGCTACCGGTCGATGGCAGACCTGGTCGAGGACCGGCTGGGACTCTCCGAGCGCTCGGCCCGCAATCGGGTGGCCGAGTCGCTTCTCTTCGAGAGCGAGCAGGAGATCGAGGATGCCGTTGGACGGGGAGAGATCTCCCTCATGCAGGCACACCTGATCCGCCGGATGCAGCACGGAAGCGACATCGGACCGTTCGTGGAGCGCGCTCGCGAGGTGTCGTGGCGGCAGTTCCAGCGCGAGTGCAGGCTGCTGGATCTGTTGCGCAAGTGCGGTCTTGGGCGCCTGACCGGCCGGCCGTTGCCTCAGTCCCGCGTCGAGGAGGCGTTGATCGAAGCGCTCGGAGGCGACCGGGATGCGATCGAGGAGAGGTTGCGGGAGTGCGGCATCCCGCCGATCCCCCCGGACGGCGCGAGCGATCCCTCTGAGAACCTCATCGCCATGGAACGACTGGAGGCGCTGGTCGAGATGCTGGCCTCGACCATGTGGGACGACGCGCCGAAGGCCGACGATCCAGACCGGCAAACGTCCGCCGCGCTTGCCCCGCCGCCCGTTGACGGAGTGGACCCCCAAAGCTCCACCGCCTCGGACGCACACGGCAATGACGAACTAGACCGGCAAACGTCCGCCGTGCAGGATTCGCGCGGTCTCAGCCCGGTGGACCGGCAAACGTCCGCCGCCCTGGATTCCCACATCAGGATCCGATTCTGGGCGCCCAACCCGACCGCCGACGACTTTCAGGCCGTCATCGATCGCTTCCGGAAGCGAAACACGCCGCGGATCCCCACCTGGGCCGCCGTAGTCGTCCTCTTTGCTCAAGTGACCAAAGAGTGGGAGCAGGAAGACCCGGAACGGCGTCCCGTGCGGGCGAAGATCCTGAAGCGGGACCGCTATCGCTGCATCGTGCCCGGGTGCGGACGGCGGAGCCAACTCGAGAGCCATCACATCGACTTCCTCTCGCGAGGCGGCGGAAACGAGGATTCGAATCGGGGGACACTGTGTCACGGGCACCATGCGCACATGGTGCACCGCGGCTACGTGCGCATCACGGGCAAGGCGCCGTACGCCCTGCGTTTCGAGCTTGGGTGCCTCGAAGGCGGCCCTCCGCTGTTTGTTTTTCAGGGAGAGAAGAAGATCTCAACCATGTGGTCGTAGGGCCAGGGCACGATGGGTGCGCCAGCATGCCGCGCGCACCGTGCCGGCGAAGAGGTAGCCAAGGCCTTCGCGGTCCTCGGCCCGGTTCGTGCCCCGACAGGCCTCAGGGCCGCATGCGGCGGCCGGCCAAGGAGCAGCCAGAGCCTCGCGGTCCCCGGCACGGTTCGTGCGCCGTCCAGCGCGTGCTTGGATCAAGATCTTCCACCCGGCATCCACCCAGCCACAGCCACAGCATTCCAAATCATAAGGCACCGTCACAAGCCGGCCCTCGGGGTCGAAGATCTGCACCACCAGCTGCCGGGGCTCACGAACACCACGTTGTGATGGTCCCAGGGCTCCACGACGCTTGCACCAGGGTTCGGCCAGCCGCCATCGGCGGCTTCCGCGCCCATAGGGGGAATGAGAAGAAGGACAATGACCCAACCCCGGAGGATGATGCGACCCTGCAGAGGTTGGGTAGAGCGCTTACGAGGATTCAGAATCTAGCCCTCCCGTCCAGTCGCGGCCCGCAGTCGCGGTCGCAGGTAAGAGGGCCTGCTGAGAGGCGATGGTAGCAGCCCCGGCCAGGTTACGGCAATGCCTAGGAACGCGAGACTGCCGTTGATCCTCGAAGCGCACATCCGTAGAATTCCCTCCGGTCGGTCAGGGACCCATTCTCGCCCCGAGCTTCTAGGAGGATGCAGTGCCGCGCTTTTCCTTCTTCGCCCCTCTTGCCACCTTCTGCCTGGTCCTCTCGACATCGATTGCGATCGGGCAGACCGAAGAGCCGGTCTGGCAGGCGGATGAGATTGTCGACTCTGGTCAGATCGAGATCACGTCGTCCTCAGGTTCCGGCGCCCTCCATGCGCCGGATTGGGCGCCGTGGGCCTCACAAGACCAATGGCACGTCGTCTACGCGAAGGAGGGCGACATCTACCACGCGGTCTGGACGACCTCGGGGTGGCAATCCCCGGAGCGCCTCACGACTGACGCCGCACTCTCGAAGGACCCGAAGCTTGCCTTCGCCCGGGACCGCCTCATCGTCGTTTGGGAAGACGATCGGCTCGGGCATCCCGAGATCTGGTCGCGGGAATGGAATGGCAGCGCGTGGGGGGCAGAGGCCGGTCTCGCCGAGGATTCGGTTCCCTCGCAGGCGGCAGTCATCACGGGTGGGGGAGACAAGGGTTACATCGCCTGGCAGGAAGGGCCGGATGGCCAGACACAAATCGTTGGCCGCCAATACGGCTCCCTTGGCTGGGGTCCCCTCAGGATCCTCTCGGAGACCTTCACACCGGCGATCGAGCCGTCGATCAGTTTTGACGAGGCGAGCGACTACATCATCGTCGCCTGGTCCAGTGCTGCCCAGGGCTCGTACCAGATCTACACCAATGGGTACGCGTGGGGCTCCTGGGGCGGTGCAGAGAGTTTCACGGACCTGGCGGGATCGTGCCGAAGACCATCCGTAAGTGCCGTGCGGTGTTGTGGTGACGTGATCTCGCCCCATTCCTTGATCGCCTTCGAGAACGACATGTCCGGCGTGCCCGAGGTCTGGTTCGGCTGTATCGATGGCACGTGGCCACAGGTGATTGGAAGAATCTCAGCCGACGATGGTCGCGCGTCGCAGAGCCCGCAGGCACACGGGTACGCGCTCCTTCTCATGGAGTTCATGGGAGGCATGATACCCCGCCATCCCGTGACATGGACGGAGGATGCCGTCCCTGGAGCCCGTTCCCACTTGCTCGGTCTGGTCCCAGGGTGGGATCAACCCTTGTGGGTGGATACCCTGTCGACCTCGGGCCTCAGCGCCTCGTCGGTGGCGGCGATCGAAGGGAATCCCATGGCGGAGTTGATCGCCACCTGGCTCGAGGAGCGCGAGGGAACAACCTATCTGATCAGCAGACGAGCATCGGTCCTCGGATGCCAGGGGATCGAGTATGACCTACCACCCTCTATCTTGCTGACACCGGGGGGCACGGTTGGAAACGTGCTCGCCTGCTCGAGCCTTTGCGCGGACTGGGGACCCATCGAGGGAGCCCGGATGGTCCTGAGTTTCGATTCGGACCTCGACTCTCGCTTGACGTGGGACGCGGAGCAGGTCCACCCCCAAACGCCGGCGGAGACGACGGACGTGAACGGCGAAGTTGATGTGCGGATCCGTGGAGGAGGATGCTCTGCGACGGGAACCGTTCGTCTACGCGTGAACGGCGGGCAAGTCCACTACTGGACGGGGGCGAAGTCGCCCGATATCAACGGAGACTGTGCGGTTCGGCAGGATGATCTCGCCTATGTGTCATCAAAGTTGGGCACCAGCGACTTCTGCGCCGATCTCGACGGTTCGGGTTCGGTCACGGATAGCGATGTGGATGCAGTGAAGGCGGCCCTTGGCGGCCTCTGCTCACAACTGGCCGGACTCGATGAGCCGCTCGATGCCGCGCGTCGATTGCGAATCGCTCCGAATCCGGCGAGGGGATCCGTCGCAATTCGAATCGATGCGACCGGGCTACCCGGAACCCGCCTCGAGATCTTCGATGCTGCCGGCCGTCTCGTGCGCAGCTACGACATGGACGCAAACAACCAGAGGATGGATGTGATCACCTGGGACGGGTTGGGCCGGGACGGCCGGGCCGTGGCGTCAGGCCTCTACTATGTCAGAAGCAGCCATTCCGGCGGGAAGGCCGCACGTCCGATCGTGATCATCCGGTGAGATGAACCGTCGCTGAGCCAAACAACGGGAACGACGGTCACCGCCCCCCATACCGTCGTCGGGACGATTGCGGCCGCTGCGAGCGCGAGTGACCGGGCCAGAGAGTTCCCAGGTCGCCACATTCTGGCCGCCTCGCCGGCCCCGCGGTCCCCAGCCCATTCGATCCGGTCCGGGCCTAGATGACGAGGAACCTTGGCGAGGACATCTTACGGGCGTCTTACAAATCAGCCGTGATCCGTCTAAGATCCCTGCACGATGACACGCGGGATCCTCGCCGGTGCGGACGCGCTGCTGCCGCGCCCCCGTCTGAACCGGATGTTGGCGGGACGCTGGAAGGTCGCCGTTCTATCGGCCCCGGCCGGGTATGGGAAATCGACCCTGGCGTCCCAGTACGCCTCAGGACGCAAGGCCCTTTCCTGCCGGCTGCATCTCGAGGACCGGGATACGGCCCACCTGCTCGGCACACTTCTCGCCGCGGGGATGCGGGCTCGTCCGCCCGTCGGCGTCCTTACGCAACGCCTCTTCGTCTCGCGACGCGACATGGAGCGTGACGGAGGACTCCTCACCGGGAGCTTCCTCGACGAACTTCGCCCGACGAGGGGCGAGCGGTTGGTCGTGCTCGACGATGCGCACATTCTCAACGACGCGCGTGAGGCGTCGCACTGGCTGGCGCGCCTCATCGAGGAAAGCGGCCCCCGGGTCCGCTTCCTCCTCACCTGCCGCGGCGAGTGCCCCATCCCTCTCGCCCGCTTCGATCTTCAGGGGGGATCGATCCTGCTCCGAACGGGGGATCTCGAGCTGACGGAGGCGGAACTGGCCGCTCTCTGTCAGCTACGGTCCCCGATTCGGTTGGGTCGAGAAGAGAAGGTCCGGCTCCGGAAGGTGGTCGGTGGTTGGGTCGCTGGTCTCGTTCTCGCATTGCATCACATCGAGCGCACGGGGCGCGCGCCCGCAACGCCACCCCCCGAGGAGGAAGAGGAAGGCACCCAGCGTCTCATCGCGTTTCTTGCAGAGGAAGTCTACGCTCCACTGCCACATCGCCTCCGGCGCGCCCTTTGCCGCGCCGCCCTCCTGGAGGATCTCGATCTAGACTCAATCCGCGTGCTTCTCGGCGCGAAGGAAGGTGACTATCTCCTCGAGGAAATCCGCCGGCGCGATCTATTCATCCGGACCCTGCCCGACGGCGCAGGAGCGCCACGGTTCCACCCACTCTTCCGTGCCTACCTGCGCGGGCAGTTGGCGGTGCAAGGGTCGGAGGGAGACCGCCACCGGCTGGTCGGGAAGCTCGCTCGACATTGGATCCGACGCGGTGAATCGGGACGGGCGATCAGCGCGCTGGTCGAGGCGGGAGAGATTCCTGGGGCCGTCCGGCTCTTCGATGAGTTGGCCCGGAAGAGCCTGCGCACCCCGGGGGGCGCGGTCCTCGGCGTGCTCGCGGAAGGAATCCTAAGAGCTGCTCCGACAGTCTCCTCACCTTGGATCAGACTTCATGGAGCGTACAGGGTGCGGGCGCTTGGGCATTACGAGGAGGCGGCAACCCTCGTTCTCGAGGCCGAGGAGGGATTCCTGGCGCGCCGTGCGTTCATACCCAGCGCGCGGGCGTACCGACTGGATGCGGTCACGGCTATCCTGACGGGACGACTGAGAAGCGCGCTCGAGCGTGGCCGAGAAATTGGAACACTACTGCCCGCAGGAGAAGCTCTCGCCCGCGGGATCGTGTCGTCTCAGATGGGAAACCTGCTGCTCCATCTGGGAAAGCCGGAGGAGGCGAGGAAATCGATCGAGGGGGCGCTCCGGCTCCTCCGCAAGACCCACGAGAAGGTCGAGATTGCGGACGCGTCCGTCCAGCTCGCGGGCGTCTTGTTCACGAAGGGGCGCTGGGACGACTACGTCGCGCTGGGTCGTGAACCGATCGCGGCATACCGACGATCAGGGTACGCTCACCGTCTCACCTCCCTGCTGATCAACACGGCCGAGGCGTACACCTACCTCGGCCAGGAAGAGAAGGCCATAGCCTGTCTCGATGAAGTGCGCGCTCTCTACCCACGGACCGGATTCCCTTCCTATCTAGTCAGCGAGGCGATTGGGCGGGCCAGGATCCGCTCGGAGATGGGAGAGCGCGCGGAGGCGGCAACGCTCTTCAAGGCGGCCCGTGAAGTCGTTCAGCGCTGGGCTCCGCCGAGTATCGGACTGTCCCTCGACGTCTGGGAGGGGGTCTTCGAGCGGCGGCGCGGCCGGATACCTCAGGCCGTTCGACTGCTCAATCGGGCGGTCGAGGGATACTCGCGAAGCGAAATGCCTTCATGGCTCAACCTCGCACGGATCGAGCGGGCCCTGGGTTGGGGACTTGGGGGGCGTACGGCAGAGGCGCTCGCCGAACTGACGCAAGTAGCACGCGTCTCAAGGCGCCTTGGGGACCGAAAGGAGCTGGCGCGGATTTTCCTTTTCGAAGCGCGAGTCCGGCAAGTCGCTCACGACGCTTCCGCACCCGCGCTCGGTCGATCCTTGCGCGAACTGGCGCGTGAGCGATACTTCGTCCTGCTCCGCAAGGAGGTGGACGTTGCGATCCCATTGCTCAATGCCGCTGCCGACACACCCATGATTCGCCGCGCCCGGGCCACGCTGCCCGATCGGCTCCGGTCTTGCTTCCAGGACGCCACCGGACGCCCTCCGCGGTCGAGACCGGACCGTGTTACGATCCGTTTGCTCGGCGGCTTCGAGGTGAGCCGGGAGGGCCGGCCGGTCTCATTTCCACGGCGTGGAGCTGCAAACCTCATCGCCTTCCTTGCCCTGCGGCGTGCCGCCGTCACGCGCGAGAGCCTCGCGGAAGCGATCTGGCCCGGCGCTCCTCCGGGTGCAAGCCGGAATCGGTTTGACGTGACCCTCTCGGCCGCGCGTCGAGCGCTCGAACCAGAGACTGGGCCCCGGGGGGCTTTCGCCATCCTTCTGACCGATTCCGGAATGTGCTGGCTGGATCCCAACCGCACCGTGGTCGATGTGGAGACGTTCGAGATCCTCGCGACGTCCTGCCAGTCACTGGTCGCCCACCTGGCCAGCAAGCCATGGAGATCTCGCGCCGATCTCTCTGTGGCGGAAGCACGAAGGCAATCCCGTAAGATCGATGAGGCGATTGCGTCGTATGGCGGGGACCTCCTCCCTCAACTTTCCTACGCGAGCTGGACTCAGACGGATCGCGAGCGGCTGCGTGATCGCTTCCGGCAGCTCCTCATCGCTCGAGGCGCGATCGCACTGATCCTTGGGCGGCCCGGCGATGCCACCGAGGCCGCGCGCCGTGTGCTGGCATCGGACCCCCTCGACGAAGAGGCGCTGCGCCTGCTGATGCGGGCCCTCGCCGTGCGCGGCGAGAAGGGAAGAATCCTTCGGACTTACCGCGGATTCAATCGCCGGATGCAACGCGAGCTGGCAACAGCGCCAGGACCTGAGACGACCGCGCTTCTCCGCGACCTGATCGGACGGGACGCGTCGGACGCCCTGTCCCTCCTACAGACTTCGTCCTCTTTGGCCTAGGTGGTATCAGGAACGAGAAACCAGATCACCGAACCGTCGTGGGGTATTGTCTGGTAGCACCCGGTGAAACGGTGAGCCGGCCGTTCTTCGCCGGCTTGCCACAGGTGAGTTTGGACGGGAATCCAAGCGCCGGGGTGGCGATGGCCAGCGCTGTGATCAGCAGCCAGGCGGCGGCGAGAAGCCACCGGAGCCGGACGGTAGGGCGATGAAGGATCGGGTTCATGGTTTCCTCCTCTGGGTTCCAGGGGGGCCGCTGCGGTGGTTTGCCGCTTTCGGAATCGATCCCCCGGCGCTGGGGCGGTGCCGCCACCTGCGCTCGACCCATGAGAGAACTATCCGGGAGGCTTCTTACAGGGGTCTCACAGTCCGGGTGGAGATCTTCGATCTGACCGGCCCGATTGTGCGCGGGATCCCCTCGGGTTTGCAGACTGCGCCAAGCAGAAGCTCATGATCTTGCACAGCCTTGGCGTACGGGTCCGAGAAACCGAGCCGCACCGACTCTCCAAGAAAAAGGGGAAGGCCACTTGCGTGGCCTTCCCCAACGACTGTCCGTCTCCTTGAGCGCGAAGCGGGCTAGCCCGTGCTCAGAGCGGACTCGTGATTAGTACCGGCGTGACGAGCTTCCGCCGCCGCCGCCGCCGTTGCCGTAGCTCCGGCCACCACCGCGGTCCTCGCGGGGCTTGGCCTCGTTCACGGTGAGGGCGCGACCCTTGAAGTCGCGGCCGTTCAACGCGGAGATCGCCGCCGTGGCCTCGCCATCAGCGCTCATCTCAACGAACCCCAAGCCATTGCTGCGTCCGGTGTCGCGGTCCATGATGACCTGCGCGCTTCTGACGGAACCGTGCGCAGCGAACATCTGCTCCAGGTCGGAATTCTCAACATCGAAACTCAGATTGCCAACGTACAACTTGGCGCCCATCGTAGTGCTCCTTTGATCTTGAACAGCGGATCCTGTTTTTTCTCTCCGGATCCATTGGAAAGGGACCCTGAGTGGGTCCAGAAGGAAGGACGATCGAGGCCAAGCAGCGTGGACAAGTACGGAACCGCGCAGACCAGACTCTTTCGGCGAACCAACTATGCGCACCCTACGCTCCGCCAAAGGGCGAAAGCAACACAATTCCACCAGGAAGCCTCAAAAGATGGCGCGATTCTAGCCCCGCCGGATGCTCGCCCAGGCGACGCAACTGGCTGAGAATAGAGACGATACGGCATTTTTCGGGCCACAGTTATCGGTCGACCCTGGCGCCCCCCCGCAGAGGATCCCTCGACTCCAGGGCGTTTCGCTCATGGGGGAAGGGTCTCCTATTTGTTCGCAAAGTCAGCTAACATGCGGAACATGAAGGCATCAGATCTTGGTCACGAGGTTCGGCGCCTCCGGAAGGAGGCCGGCATGACCCTGCGCGGGCTCGCGGGAACGCTCCAAGTCTCGGCCGCGCATCTTTCGGACATCGAGCACAATCGCCGCCGCCCCTCCGATGACCTCCTTCGGAAGATCGCCCGCGCCCTCCGGAGAGTCGGCGCGACGTTCGAGTCTCTCGAGCCCCTGGCCACGGGACTGGACCCGGATACGCGCGACTGGGTCGCATCGACTCCGGGGGTCCGTAAGCTATTACGCACCCTGAAACAATCGGGGCAACATCCTCTGGACATTCTTCCGGCTCTCGAGAAGGTCGTCGGACGCAAGAAAACCGGAAAGAGACGCCAGGCACGAACGAAATGAGAGTCACCGCCGCCGTCCTCGTGATTCTTTCGGTCGTAGCGACACTCCATGGCGGGAGCACGCCTCAATGATCCCAGCGATACGGTTCCCGCGGTCCGCCGGCAAGTACTCGGGCGGCGAGGAACCGCTGCGATCGGAGCTCTTCAGCGCCGATCAGATGAAGCAGCACGGCAAGACCCTCGCGGGCTTCCATGAGCCGGCCGGCGAGCGCGCGCCGGATCGGCTCCTGCCACGGCTTGCTGAGAATGAATGGGTCCTGATCGGGACGCGCAATCTGCTGACGGAGGCGGTCAGGACGAGCCGCCGGATAACACCGGCCGGTGAATGGCTGCTCGACAACTTCTACCTGATCGAAGAACAGATTCGTACGGCGAGGCGTCACTTGCCGAAGGGCTACAGCCGGGAGTTGCCCTCCCTGCGGAGCGGCCCATCGACCGGATTTCCGCGAGTGTATGACATCGCCCTGGAGACGATCTCGCACGGCGACGGACGGGTTGATCCGGAGAACTTGAGCAGTTTCGTAGCGGCCTACCAGATGGTGACCGTTCTCAAGTTGGGCGAGTTGTGGGCCATCCCGATCATGTTGCGCCTGGCTCTCATCGAGAACCTCCGGCGCGTCGCTGCCCGGATCGCGACCGACAGGATCGACCGAAACCGCGCCGACCACTGGGCGGACCGGATGACCGAGACTGCTGACAAGGATCCAGACAGCCTGATCCTCGTCGTCGCGGACATGGCGCGTTCCGATCCGCCGATGGTCAGCTCGTTCGTCGCGGAACTCGCGCGCCGCCTTCAGGGCCAGAGCCCTGCCCTGGCGCTGGCACTCACCTGGATTGAACAGCGACTCTCCCAGTCCGGCCTGGCGATTGAGCAGTTGATTCAGTCGGAGAACCAACAACAGGCGGCCGACCAGGTTTCCATCAGCAACAGCATCGGCAGCCTCCGGTTTCTGGGAGCGATGGATTGGCGCGAGTTCGTCGAGACGATGAGTGTTGTCGAGGCTACGCTGCGAGAGGATCCCGGCGGAACCTACGGCAGGATGGACTTCGCAACACGGGATCGGTACCGCCACGTTGTGGAGAGGCTTGCGAACAGCAGCCCGTTGTCCGAAGAGCAGGTGGCGCGCTTGGCCATCCAGCGCACGCAGATCAGCGCAAAGACGGAAGGCGGCCATGTTCGCGCGTCCCATGTTGGCTTCCACTTGATCGACAAGGGATTGCCGCAGCTCGAACGGACCGCGAAGGTACGACTATCCGCCGCAGAGACCCTTCGGCGAATCACCGGCCGCTTTCCGTTACTCGTGTATCTGTGTCCGATCATGCTTATCGCAGCAGTTCTCACCGGCGGCCTGATGGCAAGTGCGCTGGCCTCCGGCTCGCGAGGCTGGACGCTCGTGCTGATCGGAATCCTCTCACTGCTGGGCGCAAGCCAGTTGGCGGTCGCTCTGGTGAACTGGCTGGCCGCGCTGCTTGCCAGGCCGCACATGCTGCCGCGCATGGACTTCTCCACAGGGATTCCCCCGGAATCGCGCACGCTCGTCGTGATCCCGACGATGATCACGAGTAACCAGAACATCGAGGATCTGGTCGAGGCGCTGGAGGTCCGGTTCCTGGCGAATCGAGACGAGCATCTGCACTTCGGCCTGCTGACGGACCTTTCTGACGCGCACGAGGAATCACTTCCGGAGGACGAGCCGCTCATCCGGTTCGCGAGGGAGAAGATCGAGGAGTTGAATGAGAAGTACGGGAGCGGGAGAGGCAGCTCCTTTTTCCTTTTCCATCGCGCGCGGAGCTGGAATCCTAGGGAGCGGCTCTGGATGGGTTATGAGCGCAAGCGAGGGAAACTCTCCGACCTGAACTCGCTCCTCCGAGGTGGATCCACCGATCGGTTCGCAGTCGTCGTCGGTAGGACTGCGGTCCTACCGAACGTGAGATACGTGATCACCCTCGACACGGACACACAGCTTCCGCGTGACTCGGCGTGGCAGTTCGTCGGAGCCATGGCACATCCGCTGAACCGTCCGCGCTACGACGTGGGCAAGCAGCGTATCACTGAGGGGTACGGCATCCTTCAGCCTCGCGTAGCCGTGAACCTGCCCGGGACGAACCGGTCGCGATATGCCCGGCTCTACGGGGGTGTGCCCGGCATCGACCCGTATACGCGCGCCGTCTCGGATGTCTACCAGGATCTGTTCCACGAAGGATCGTTCATCGGCAAGGGGATCTATGACGTTGACGCGTTCGAGCAAGCGCTCAGCGGACGCTTCCCCGAAGACCAGATCCTGAGCCACGATCTTCTCGAAGGCTGTTACGCCCGCTCGGGATTGATGAGCGATGTGCAGTTGTATGAGGACTATCCCTCCCGCTACAACGCGGACGTGAGCCGCCGATACCGATGGATTCGGGGGGACTGGCAACTCCTCGGGTGGATCCTGCCGCGCGTTCCCGGTCAGGGAAGGCGCCTTCAGAAAAACCCGATCTCGGGACTGTCGCTATGGAAGCTCTTCGACAACCTCAGACGTAGTCTCGTCCCTCCGGCTCTGATCCTCCTGTTGCTGTCGGGATGGATGGTCTTGTCGCCCGCGTGGTTCTGGACGTGCTCGGTGATCGGGATCATCATGATCCCTCCTCTCGTCGCCTCCATTCTAGACATGTCTCAGAAGGCGGGCGACGTGGGGTGGATCCAGCACCTCGCTTCCGCCGTGCGTTC
The DNA here is from genome assembly GCA_964575675.1 of uncultured bacterium. GTDB lineage: Bacteria > Eisenbacteria > RBG-16-71-46 > CAIMUX01 > VGJL01 > CAZNRY01. Next base: position 5,564 of record CAZNRY010000085.1, on the reverse strand, counting down.
GACCGGCCGCCACTTCTCACAGGCGTTATTCACCCTCGTATGCCTCCCGTACGAGGCGCTCTTCAGCCTCGATGCGGTTGTTCGCACGGTGGTGCGCTTGATCACACGCAGACGTCTTCTCGAATGGAACCCATCCAGCGACGGCGCTCTCAACCGTCGCACGGACCTCGCCGCCTCCTTCCGGTCGATGTGGATCGCCCCTTCAATCTCCATTGCGGCGTTGATCTATTTGGCGCTCATGCGGCCGGCGGTGCTTACTGCGGCCGGAGCCATCCTGGGCCTCTGGATGGCATCGCCGGCGATCGCGTGGTGGATCAGCCGTCCGCTCTCCCGCCGCGGAGCACAGCTCACGGCCGATCAGGCCGTTCTTCTCCGGAAGCTCGCGCGCAAGACCTGGATGTTCTTCGAGACGTTCGTCGGGCCCGAAGACCATTGGCTGCCACCTGACAACTTTCAGGAACTTGCCGTGGCCAAGATTGCGCATCGCACATCGCCGACCAACATGGGACTCGCTCTGCTCTCGAGCTTGTCCGCTTATGACTTTGGCTACGTCCCCGCCGGGCAGCTCATCGAGCGCACGGCAAGCGCGTTCGGCACGATGGAAGCCTTGGAACGCCACCGGGGCCACTTCTACAACTGGTACGACACGCAAACTCTCAACCCGCTGCCGCCTCTCTACATCTCGACCGTGGACTCCGGCAACCTTGCGGGCCATTTGCTGACATTGGGCCCCGGCCTCCTCGCGATTCCCGATTCCCGGATCCTGGGAGTGCGATTGTTCGAGGGCTTGAGCGACACACTCCGGATTCTCGAGGATTCCGATGGAAGGGCCGCGGCGATTCCTCTGAGTCAACTCAAGGCGGATCTGGATTCCATATGCGAAACAGAACCGACCACGCTCGCGGCGGCGCGGCTCTGTCTCGAGCGTCTGGCGACGTCCATTGCCGAGGTGGTGGCCAGTCTCGATGATGATCCCAAGAGCGAGGCCGGGCATTGGGCAGGCGCCCTCGCCCGGCAGTGCAAGGCGGCTCTCGACGAGCTCACTTTCCTCGCTCCGTGGACAGCCCTGCCGGTCCCTCAGAATGTGGTCGGCGAATTCCATTGCATCGACGAGATTCCGACGCTGCGCGAACTGGCAGGGCTCGCGGAGGATCAGCTCCTGGCCATTGAGCGTCGGCTCGGCGCGGATGCAACCCGCGAGGAGGAGTGGTCCGCAGCGCTTCGAGAGTTCGTCACGGAGGCGGGCAACCGCGCCAGGGCCAGGATTGCGACGATCGAAGACCTTGCTCGCCGATCCCGCGAGCTCGCCAACGTGGAGTACGACTTCCTCTACGACAGGGGGCGCCATCTGCTGGCGATCGGGTACAACGTTGCCCAGCGCAGGCGGGACTCGAGCTACTACGACCTGCTCGCGTCGGAGGCGCGATTGGCTACTTTCGTCGCAATCGCGCAGGAACAGCTCCCGCAGGAGACGTGGTTTGCGCTGTCACGCCTGCTCAGCGCCGCCGGCGGAGCACCGGTTCTCCTTTCATGGAGCGGATCGATGTTCGAGTATCTCATGCCGCTTATGGTGATGCCGACGTATGAGAACACGCTGCTTGACCAGACCTACAGGGCGGCGGTCGAGAGACAGATCGAATATGGGAAGCAGCGCGGCGTACCCTGGGGTATTTCGGAGTCCGGCTACAACACGATCGATGCCCATCTCAACTACCAGTACCGCGCCTTCGGCGTGCCGGGTCTGGGGCTAAAACGCGGACTGGCCGCGGACCTGGTCATTACCCCGCATGCCTCAGCTCTGGCGCTGATGGTGGCGCCCGAAGAGGCATGCCTGAATCTTCAGCGACTCGCCGCCGAAGGGTGTGAGGGGCGATACGGCTTCTATGAGGCGATCGACTACACCCCATCACGTCTCCCACGCGGCCAGTCGAGCGCTATCGTTCGCTCGTTCATGGCGCATCACCAGGGAATGAGCCTTCTCTCCCTTGCCTACCTGATTCTGGATCGTCCGATGCAGAAACGGTTCGAGTCGGTTCGAGGATTCCGGGCGACCACGTTGTTGCTCCAGGAGAGGGTGCCAAAGACCACGGTGCTCTATTCTCAAGCGGCCGAACTCTCGAACGCCCATACGACCTCCGGTGGTCCTGAGACGCCGATGCGCGTCCTCAGCACCCCGAACACCTCGATACCGGAAGTGCAGTTGTTGTCGAACGGCAGATACCACGTAATGATCACGAACGCGGGAGGCGGTTACAGCCGGTGGAAGGACTTGGCCGTCACACGTTGGCGCGAGGACGGCACGTGCGACAACTGGGGCACATACTGCTACATCCGTGACGTGAGCACCGGGCAGTTTTGGTCGACCGCGTATCAGCCGACGCTCAAGAAATCGGAAAGCTACGAAGCGATCTTCTCCGAGGCGCGAGCGGAGTTCCGCCGCCGCGACCATGACTTCGACACGCACACGGAGGTCTCCGTTTCACCGGAGGATGACGTCGAGGTGCGCCGCATCCACATCGCAAACCGCTCATCCAAGCACAGAGAGATCGAGGTAACGAGCTACGCGGAAGTCGTTCTCGCCTCGTCCGCTGCGGACGCGCTCCATCCCGCGTTCAGCAATCTCTTCGTTCAAACCGAGATCACCAGAAAGCGACAGGCGATCCTCTGCAGTCGCCGGCCCCGCTCCCTCGACGAGTCGACCCCGTGGATGTTTCACCTGATGACCGTGCACGGGGCGCACGTCGAAGAGATTTCCTATGAGACGGACCGCCAGCAGTTCATCGGCCGCGGCAACAGCGTGACCGACCCTCTGGCGATGAAGGCCTCGGGCGCGCTCTCGGGCAGCCAGGGATCTGTGCTCGATCCGATTGTCGCAATCCGGTATCGGATGACGCTCGATCCCGAGGAGTCTGCGACGATGAATCTCGTCTTCGGTGTCGGCGAGACCCGCGACATCTGTATGGGCCTCGTTGATAAGTACCATGATCGCCGTCTCGCGAACCGCGTCTTCGACCTGGCGTGGACCCACAGCGAGGTGGTCCTTCGGCAAATCAATGCGACGGAGGCTGATGCGCAGAGTTATGAACGCCTGGCCGGATCCGTGATCTACGCGAATTCCTCGTTACGCGCCGACCCAAGCATCCTGATCAGGAATCACCGCGGTCAATCCGGGTTATGGGGCTACTCCATATCCGGCGACCTGCCGATCGTGCTCTTGCGGATCGGAGACCCGTCCAACATCGAGCTGGTGCGCCAGCTCGTTCAGGCCCACGCGTACTGGCGCCTGAAGGGACTAGCGGTCGACCTGGTGATTTGGAATGAAGATCAGGCCGGTTACCGGCAAGTCCTCCACGAGCAGATCATGGGATTGATCGCCGCAGGCATTGAGGCCAACGTTCCCGATCGGCCAGGAGGCATCTTTGTAAGACCTGCGGATCAGATCTCGGACGAGGACCGCATCCTGCTCCAGTCAGTCGCCCGCGCTATCATCATCGACGATCGCGGGACGCTGGCGGAACAGATCAACCGCCAGAACGTTGCCGACCTGCCCGGCCCGCGATTGACGCCGACGCGGGCTCGCCGCCCGGCCACCCCGCCGGCGCCAGAGTCGCCTCGCCGGGATCTCATCTTCTTCAACGGGCTGGGAGGGTTCACCCCGGATGGGCGCGAATATGTGATCACGACCGCGCAAGGGCAAGCCACGCCAGCGCCGTGGGTGAATGTCCTGGCGAACCCGCAGTTCGGGACGGTCATCTCGGAGAGCGGTCTTGCCCACACCTGGGCCGAGAATGCCCACGAGTTTCGTCTGACCCCATGGACCAACGACCCCGTCAGCGACCCCGGCGGTGAAGCCCTCTACATCCGTGACGAGGAGAGCGGCCATTTCTGGTCTCCCACGTCGCTGCCCGGCCGCGGAACGGGAGTTCACGTGTGCCGACACGGATTCGGTTACAGCGTCTTCGAGCACGTGGAGGCCGGTATCCGCTCAGAGCTGTGGATCTACGTGGCCCTGGATGCGCCGGTCAAGTTCATGGTGATGAGAGTGCGGAACGAATCAGGCCGATCCCGCCGACTCTCCGTCACTGGATATGTGGAGTGGGTGCTGGGTGATCTGCGGTCGAAATCGGCCATGCACGTCGTCACTGAAATCGACACCAAGACCGGAGCGCTCTTCGCGCGGAACCCGTACAACACGGAGTTCGCCGGCCGGGTTGCCTTCTTCGATGTGGACAATCGGACTCGGACATTCAGCTGCGATCGCACTGAGTTTCTTGGGCGTAACGGCACGCTTCAGAATCCGGCAGCTATGACTCGAGCGCGGCTTTCGGGCAAGGCAGGGGTGGCTCTGGATCCCTGCGCCGCGATCCAGGTTTCATTCGAGCTGGCTGAGGGGTGCGAACGTGAGCTCATCTTCAGGCTCGGCGCAGGGCAAGATGCGGATGACGCGGGCAACCTGGCCCATCGCTTCCGGGGATCCGATGCGGCGCGTGTCGCACTCGAAGAGGTGTGGCAATACTGGAACCACACGCTCGGCGCGGTGAGCGTGGAGACCCCGGACCCGTCCCTTGACGTGCTGGCCAACGGCTGGCTCTTGTACCAGACCCTGGCGTGCCGCCTTTGGGCCCGGACGGGATACTACCAACCAGGAGGCGCCTTCGGGTTCCGCGATCAGTTGCAGGACGTGATGGCCCTCATCCACGCCGAGCCGCAGCTCTTGCGCGAGCACGTACTCCGTTGCGCGGCCCGTCAGTTCCCGGAGGGAGATGTCCAGCATTGGTGGCATCCGCCTTCGGGCAGGGGGGTGCGTACGCACTGCTCGGACGACTATCTCTGGTTGCCGTTGGCGACGTCCCGCTACGTTCTGGACACAGGTGACACCGGGGTGCTGGATGAATCCATCCCCTTCGTAGAAGGCCGCCCGGTCAAGACGGAAGAAGACTCGTATTACGATCTGCCCGGCCGGTCGGAAGAAACCGCCAGCCTGTACGACCATTGTGTCCGCGCCATAGTCAAGGGCTTGAGCGTTGGGGAGCACAATCTGCCGCTCATCGGTTCTGGCGATTGGAACGATGGCATGAACATGGTGGGCGCGCGAGGCAAAGGCGAGAGTGTTTGGCTGGGCTTCTTCCTCTATGAAGTGCTCGTGCAGTTCACTGAGGTTGCCCACGGACATGGCGACGCTCCCTTCGCCGAACGCTGCCGAAGGGAGGCCGCTCAAGTGCGGCAGAATGTCGAACAAAATGGCTGGGATGGCGAGTGGTACCGCCGGGCGTACTTCGACGATGGCTCGCCGCTCGGATCGGCGAGCAATCCAGAATGCCAGATTGATTCAATCGCGCAGAGCTGGTCCGCTCTCACCGGGGCGGGCGATGCCGTGCGAACGCGCACGGCGATGGAAGCGGTGGATAAGCGCCTCGTTCGCCGAGACCATCGGTTGATCCAACTGCTGGACCCGCCGTTCGACATTTCGGCCGTGGATCCTGGCTACATAAGGGGATACCCCCCAGGCGTGAGAGAGAATGGCGGGCAGTCAACCCATGGGGCGACACGGGCCGCGCTGGCGG
>CAZNRY010000084.1:0-17999 GCA_964575675.1 uncultured bacterium | reverse complement strand
GCGAGCTCGTTGACGAGCCCGATGTTCACGCTCCCGAAGGGGGTCTCGAGCAGCTTCACCATCTCGGCGGCCTTGGGGGAGCTGACCGGCACGACCGTCTCCAGCGTCATCGAGTAGAGGATCTCGGCCAGCCGCGTGCATTCCGACGTCACCCCGCCGACGACTTTAGGGATGTTCCGCGTCTGGAAATGCGGATTGCCCGGATCGACCCTCTCGGGGGAGAAGGCAAGGAAGAAGTCGGTTCCCACCCTGAGGCCGGTTTGCTCCAGGCGCGTCTGGATCAGCTCTTCCGTCGTGCCCGGATAGGTCGTGCTCTCGAGGATCACGAGCATCCCCTTGTGGAGGTGGAGGGCGATCCTCTCGACGGCGGCGACGATGTAGGAGACGTCCGGGTCCCGCGTCTTTCGGAGGGGCGTCGGCACGCAGATGTTCACAACGTCGCAATCGTCGAGGATGGACGAGTCGAGCGTGGCGTCGAGCAGCCCGGCCCGGACGAGCGGCGCGAGATCGGCGTCCGGCACGTCCTGGACGTACGAGGAGCCCCGCATCAGGTTCTCGACCTTTCGGGCGTCGGTCTCGATGCCGCTCACCCGGAATCCCGCCCGCGCATACTCGACGGCGAGCGGCAGTCCAACGTACCCTAGCCCGATCACGCTCAGGTGGGCCGTCTTGCCCCGGATCTTGCTCTCTAGGTTCACGGTTCCTCTCCCTTCCTCCCTCGAAGATCGGTCCGACGGTGGGAGTCTTGAGCTTCGATAGCGTTCTCTGCGCGCTCTTCCTCCATCCCCCATGGAGATCCGGCCGGGAGCCGCCGACCATTCACCCTCCCCAATCGAGGGACCATCCTCGCGGGCACGATACGGCACCGGGCGCGGACCGGCAATGACGGGGCTTTCTCCTGCAGGTACTGGGGAACTCTGTGCTATTTTCATGGGTTGATGGAGCGGAGCCCGGTCGATCTTCATGAGTGGATGGCCGGTCCGGTTCCACGACCGAAGGGAGCGTCATGAGAAGTCCGAAACGCTTGGTTCTTGCCCTGGCTTGTTTCGCGGCCGCAGCCGTACTGGCAGGGGTCGTTTTCCAGAACACGGGCCTCGCGTCGGAACGAACGGTCTATACGCAACTCAAGGTGCTGACCGAGGTCCTTGGATTGATCACGGACAACTATGTGGAGAAGGTGAACGGAGAGGATCTTGTCGACGGCGCGATCACAGGGATGCTCGCTAAGCTCGACCCGCATTCGAACTACCTCGATCCCGAGCGGTACAGGCGCATGCAGGAGCGCAACCGCGGTCTCTACTTTGGAATCGGGGTTTCCTTCGAGATCGTGGAGGGCGATCTGACCGTCGTATCCGCCATCGAGGGATCCCCCTCCGCGAAACTCGGAATCCGTCCGGGCGACGTCATCGTGAAAATCGATGGACAGAGCGCGAAGGGGATCAAGCAGGACGACGTCTTCGAGAAACTCCGCGGCGAGAGGGGCACGATTGTGCATGTGTCGATCAAGCGGCCCGGAGAGACCGAGCTGCTGGAGTTCGACATCGTTCGCGATGAAATCCCGATCTACAGCGTCCCCTATTCCTTCATGCTCCGGCCCGACGTCGGCTACATCCGGATGATCCGGTTCGCCGGGACGACGAGCGACGAACTCGAGCGCGCGCTCCAGAAGCTCGAGGCGCTGGGGATGCAGAAGCTCATCCTCGACATTCGCGGCAACGCCGGAGGCTATCTGAACGAGGCGATCGAGGTCGCCGACAAGTTTCTTCCCGGCGGCAGGAAGCTCGTCTACACGGTCGGACGGCTCCCCGATTCCAACGAGGAATACTTCTCGACCGGCCGCGGCCAGCATACCCGCTACCCGCTCATCCTCATGATCGACCACTACAGCGCCAGCGCGTCAGAGATCGTCTCGGGCGCCGTTCAGGACTGGGACCGCGGCCTGATCGTAGGCGAGACGAGTTTCGGCAAGGGGTTGGTCCAACGCCAGTATCCGCTCATGAACGAGGGGGCACTGGTCTTGACCGTCGCGCGTTACTACACGCCGATCGGCCGGCTGATCCAACGCGACTACTCCGACAAGGAGAGGTACCTGACCGAGGATGTGGAGCAGATCGAGGAGGAGGCGGTTTCCGAGTCTGCCGCGGTCAAGATGCCCGAGTTCAAGACGGCGGGCGGACGGGTCGTGCACGGCGGGGGCGGGATCACGCCGGACGTCAAGCTGACCGAGCGTTGGGAATGGAGCAAGCTTCAGCTGCTGCTGCAGCGTCCCTACTTTGATTTCGCCAATCAGTATGTGACCGAAGCCCGCGCTCCGCAGAGTTTCGACGCCTTCCGCAACGACTATGTCGTTTCGGACGACGCGATCCGGAAGTTCGAGGGTTTTCTCAAGGACCGAAAGATCTCCTACTCGGCCGACAGTCTGAATGCCGAGATCGACCAGGTCCGTTCGGGAATCCGTCGCGAGATGGCCCGAAACATCTTCGGGGAGAACGATCGCTGGCACATGTTGATGGACGAGGATCCGCAGGTGAAGGCGGCCTTGGCCCTTCTGCCCCAAGCGGAGACGATGGCCCGGCACGAGGCCGCGGGCGACTGGCAGACGCGTCGGTAGCAGGCCCCCCGCTTCTCGTTGAGCGGCCTAGCCCGCATTTCTCACCAGCATTCTGCTGCAACGGCGCTTAGGGCCGCACCTGCTGCGCCGCGCTCGCTCGGCCTCCTCGGCATACTGCACCGAGTATGCCTGCGTCGTCCTCGCATCGCGCGACTTGCATCTCCGGCCCTCTGACGCCGTTTCGCGACGAACCGTGCTGAGAAATGCGGGCTAGGGGCGCGGGTTCACGCTGGCCGTCTTCACGTTGACCTCGTTCGATGGCGAGGCGTGGGCTCCCTTGTCGCGGACGTAAATTCTATAGTAGTAGCTCGTGCCCGCCTGCAGCCCCTCGTCGAGCCAGCGGGTGCGCTCGGCCTCCGAGATCGTAGCGATCAACAGATCGCTCTCCCCCACCCCGGCGCTCTCCGAACGGTAGAGCTTGTAGGAATGGAAGTCGCGCTCCGGGGCGGCGGTCCAAGCGACCCCGATCGTCGTTTCACCCAGAGTGTCCGGGGCGCTCAGCGTCACCGCAGCCGGGTAGAGGTCGTCGATGGTCGCCGAGACTACATTGCTGGCCGTGGCCGCGCCGAGTCGGTCGACGACCTGAACCGCATAGTAGTAGGTCATCCCTTCCTCGATCTCCAGGCCGTCGTCATGGAACGTGGTTGTGACGTCGGAGATCGTCGCCAGAATCCTGCGCGCGGGGTCGGTGAGCGGGTTCGCCCCCTCCCCGCGGACCAAGCGGTAGGAGGCGAAGTCGATCTCCATCGATCGACCCCAACTGAGGCTCGCCGACGCCGCGGTCACTGCGAAGGGCGTGCTCAGCACAACGGCCGCCGGCGGTTCGTTGGCCAGGGGGGCGCCCGAGACCTCGTTGCTTGGCGTCGCGAACCCCTGGGGATCGACCAGCTCGACTACGTAGTAGAGAACCTTGCCGGGCTCCCTTCCGCCGTCGGCATAGGTCGTTTGATCGCGCGAGGCCGTCTCGCGAACCAGTCGGCGGGCCGGATCATGATCTACGCCCGCCGCTTCCGCGCTGTAGAGCCGGTAGCTCGCGAAGGGAGTGCCTTCGTCTGCGCGGGACCAGCTCAGCGCGATCTCCTCGGGATCGGCGCTGGTCGGGTTCTCGAGGACGAGCGCCGGGGGCAAGGTGTGCACGGTCAACCGTCGGGCTGCCGGACGTTCGGCGGCGGTGTTTCCCGCCTCGTCGGTGAAATGCCCGATCACCTCCGCGCCGATGAACTGATGGGAGATCTCCGCCTCGTAGCGCAGCGTGTAGATCCCATCTTGAGCCGTGAGGTCCGGTGCGACGCCATCGTCCCTCATCGTGCGCCTGGCGCTACCGCGCGCGATCTCGACCTGCGCCACGCCGGCCGCTTCTCCCGCATCGAGGGTGAAGGCAATCTCCTCCCCGGGAACCCGTTCCTCGCTGCCGCTGAAGCCGAATGAGAGGATGTCGGCGGTCGTATCCAGGCGGATGCGATCCGAGACGGTTTCCGAGGGATTCCCCTCGCCGTCTGTGAACCGTGCGTAAACGCTCTTCTCCCCATCCCCGTCATCGAGGATCCAGGAGATCATCCGCTGGAAATCCTGTGAAACGGCCCCGGAGAGATCGGGACTCGATCCCAACTCCACGGCTGCGGTCCCTTCGGGCGCCTCAAGGCCCAGACGGACCTGCCGATTTCCGGTCACATCCCCACCGTCGTTCACGAGAACCGAGAAGAGACCTGGACTCGCCATCGCCTCCCTCGACCGGATGCCCTCGAGGCCGTTGTCGAGGACGGCGCTCACCGAGAATGCGAGAAGCTGGCCGTTCCTGAGTCCCTCGATTCCCAGGGGGCTGCTTCGCGAGGAGTCGGCCAGCTCGGGATCCTCCGTGGTGCTCGCCCGGCGGTAGACCCGATAGGAGCGAACGCGCGAAGCGGAGCCGGAATCGGGTAGCTCCCACGACACCGAGACGCTGCGGTTGCCCACGCTGAGCAGAACATTGAACGGCACAGGGGGCTTCTGCCCCCCGTAGTAGGGATCCCGCTGATTGCCCAGGCCGAGGTCGTGGTCTTTCGTGCATCCGATTGCGGCCGCCACAAGAATCAGCGCCGGGGCGAGCCGCCCGATTCTGAACTCCATCACCGTGCGCCCCCTTCCATTCGCGTCCACCGGAGTGCAAGGGCGAGCTCTCCACGCGGAGCGCCGAGGGAAATCTGCGGTCCTCGCTCACCCCAGGGCGACACCGATGCGAAGCTGCCCTCTGCCGGAGCCGGGAAGAGGAGGAAGGCATCGAGAACCGAGGCCGCGTAGGCCCCGGCTGCGGTGTACAGGAAAACCCTCCTTCGGTCGTATGCGCGGTCCGCGCGTCCCCGGGCCCTGTCGGCGCGAGCGCGCAGCGCGTCAAGCTCCTCGATGCTCGTCGCATCGAGGTAGGTCTGGCGGGCGCTTCGATAGTCGTCGGTGCGGTTGCGATACTCCTCATCGGCCCAGACGAGGCCCCCGGCGAGGGCGAGCGTGCCGACCATGAAGATCCCCCCTTTGGTTCTTCGCTCGCCATAGACCTGTCCCCAACCTGGGAGAATCATCGATCGGATCCCCGCCTTCCACGGCTGCTTGGGCGTCAGGCGGATTTCGAGCTCGCGGCTCTCCCCTCTCACGACCGAGACCTTCCGCTGCCACGCCTCATAGCCATCCATGTGCGCCACGACGCGATAGACGCCCTCGATTCCACGCTGGAGGTCCCATGGCGTCGTCCCCGTCCAACGGTGCTCCCCGTAAAGCCGGATCATGGCCCCGGATGGTTCCGAACGAATGCGGAGGATCCCGGTCGGCGGAGACTCGGGCGCGGGCGGCGCTGCGGTCGGAATCTGCGCGTCCGCCGATGGGCAGACGAGCGCGGCCGCCAGCAGCGGCAGAAGCCATGCGGCGACCCCCGCGCGTCCCAGGGGTGGTCTGGTTCCAGTCGGTATCATTTGGCCTCCCTAGCCGTGTGCTTTCAGCCGGACCGGTCGCCAGGCCGGCTGAACGCCGACGTACGGATCATCGTCAAGTCCGACGCAACACTTGCCCAGTCATTCTAGCGCGCCGGCGCCGGGCCCGGCTGATCAGGCGCGCCGCTTCTCGTGAACCGCTCCTCGAGCGCAACCAATCCGGAGAACAAGAAGAAGAACCCCGAGAGGCTGAAATCGAGGAACCGTTGCCCGAACAGGTTTGAGACAACCAGGCAGACGATCACTCCATGGTAGGCCAGGCCTAGAGCTCGCGTTCTGCCCCCTCGCCGCAGAAGAAGCGAGCCGAGGCGCCAGGCGGAGATCCAGATCCAAAGGAGCAAGGCGAGCCCGATCAGCCCCATCTCCCCCGCCACCTCCAGGTACATGTTGTGGGCATGCTTGTAGAGACCGGAACTCAACCCGGTTGCCTCGATCAGGTTGCCGAACCCGACGCCGACGACCGGGTTCTCCCCGATCACCTTCAGGATCTCCTTCCATACGGTGATTCGTCCTCCCGAGTCGAGATCGAGGGCGCTCTGCTTGTCCTCAGCCGCAGCCGCCTGCCAGGTGCTGACGGCGCGTTCCTTCACGAACGCCGGCGCCCAAAGCGCTCCGCTGGCCAGGAAGGCGAACAGGAGGATCGTCCCCGCGACACTCGTTCGCACGGCCTGCGGGAAGGATGCAACGATGAAGCCGACGTATGCCCCGCGAGAGTTCGGGAGCACCAGCCCCACCGCCGAGAGGACCGCGGCGAGCACGGCGCCGAGCTTGCGCCACCCCCGAAAGGCGGGGATCAGGCAGAAGGCGAGGACGCTCGTCAATGCGAGGAAAGCTCCCATCCGGTTAATGTCGCCGACCCCCCCGAGCGTGCGCGTTCCAAAGCCTTCCTGGATGCTCTCTCGCACGGGACCGAGCAAGCCGAGCGTCGAGCCGAGGATCAATACTCCGACCGTCCGCCAGACCGCTGCCCGGTCCTTGAGGAGATGCGTCACGGCGAAGAAGACGAGAAACCCGGACAAGACCCCCCAAACGTACTTCAGGCGCTCGAACCCTCCGGAGGATCGATCGGGCCAGAGAAACGCGCCGTACGCCCACGACAGAAGCACCCAAAGGAGGAAAATGAAGATCGGCGCGTTCAGGGGACTCCGCATGATCGGATGCGCTTCGCCCTTCAGGGTCAACAGGAAGACGCCGGCCAGCGAGCCGACCACGAGAAGGTTCGCTGCATTGAGCAGCGGAATCGGCGACTTGGGCAACCAATCCGCAAAGGGCAGCGCGAGGCACAGGAAGGCCGGAAGCCAGCGCGGGCGAGTGAGAAACAGGGCCACGACGACCCCGACCGCCAGGATCTTGAAAAGCCGGTGCGTGGCCTGGTCGAAGCGATAGCCGAGCAGCGGCAGGAGCAACCCGAACGCGACGGCGAGGAGCATGGCGCCAGCTGTGACGAGGAGCGTGCGGTTGCGCTCCAGCACCTCGCCCGGTTGGGAAGAGGGCGGGATCGGCCCCGCACTCTGCCCCCGCTCAGACCGTGGGGCGAATGATCCGCGAGGTTGCGACGTCATTTCCAGCGTTCCTTGCCGCTACGGCGTCGGGCGGTGGAGGTGGAGGCCCGGAGCTCGAGCCCGCCCGCGCCTTCGCCGCCAAGCCCACGCCCCCGAGTCGCTCGCCGATCAAGCGCAAGAGTTCGAGATCCTCGGGATGGAATGTGCGTCCCCCAGCGGGTCCGCACGCGAGCAAGCCGACGAGCCTCTCGTCCGACGTTATCGGGCAGAATACGCGGAGCCCGTGGCGTTGCCGCAGGATCTCGCATGCGAGGTGCAACGGGATCTCCCCCACTTTCGTTGCCCCGCCTGCCAAGACCAAGGCCCGCTTGCTGCCCTCCATGGCCCGGCGCAAGGGGTGCCCAATCGGCAGCCGCGGTAGGTGCTCCGCTGCCACGGGGATCAGGTCCCCGGATGCCTGCTCGCTCAACCAAATCTGGACCCGCAGAGGCCCGAGAGTCGCGCGGAGCGCCGCTTCCAAGCCAGACATGAGGTCCGCGGGGGTGCCCGCCGCCTCGATCGCCTGGTCAACGCGCTGCCAGACATCCTTGTAGTCGGAGCGGGCCGCGTAGAATCCGCGATTCGCGAATCGTCCGATCTCATCCCTCAGTCCGGAGAAGACCCAGAGCACGAAAACGATCGCGAGCACGAAAACGGAAGCCCCCTCTTCCCATCCCGGCGATCCCCCCAATCCGACTTTGCGCACGAGCTCGGCCAGCAGGGCGAGCGTCACAAGGCAACTGCCCAAGGCAACCGGAACGGCGGGCGTGTAGGAGATGCTGCGATCAGCCGCGAGGCTCCTCTCCCCCAGGTCTGGAAGTCGGAGCACGAGGGCCAGAACACCGAGGGAGACGACGGAGGCGGGAACGAGCAACATCGCCTTTCTGACGGTCAGCTGCTCGTAGAGAAGCGTCTCGGCCAACAGGTAGAAGCTCGTCACCGCAATCGGCACCAGGGAATAGACAGCGAGGGAAACTCTCCTACGGCCCGAGGCGCGCGCGGCGTTCAGCGTTGCGTGCATCGTCCAAAGCGCGAGCGCGATCCCGGTCATGGCATGAACGATCGCTGCTCGACCGAACGGCGGCGCGAGGAGAAATCGCGCTCCACCCTCGATGATCGAGTGGAAGACGACCGGGGGTTTCGACAGGCCGCCGACGGCCAAGATCCCCGCCACCGCCCAGAGCAGCGCCACGGCGATTCTCTCGTTCCGCCCCGGCCGGCGCGCGTCTTCCCGTCCGAGACGGAAGGAGAATGCGCCCCACAACGGGGTTGTCAGCAGAAGCGTGATCCAGAGCAGGCGTGTCAGCAGGGCTTGCGAGAGAATCGGCGGATCGAGATTCAACCCCGCCGCGAAAAGAAAGGAAAGTCCCAGCCCGAGTCCCCCAAGGGTGAGGGGGACCCCGGCGCGGCTGGAACATCGGGCCGCCCCCAACCCCGCGAGCACGATCACGAGGATCCCACCCGTCATCCAATAGAAGGGGATCATCTCGATACCTGCCTTGCGCCGCTCATTTCCCCCGCAGGCGGGCCGCCTCTTCCTGCGCTTTCGGAGCCAAAGGAGAGCGGGGGTACCGTACGGCCATCTGATCGAGCAGATCGGCGGCCCTCGGACGGTCGTTCAACCTCTCGGCGGCGATGCCGGCGGCCTGGAGAAGGGCGACCGGGTTGCGGGGGTCGCGCGGATAGAGGTCCGGCATCGAGACGAGCTTGGCGACCGCTTCCTCATACCGGTTCAGCCGAATCAATGCGCGCGCGCCGCTCTCGTCGGCGGTCCAGGCGATGGCACTCCCCGGATAGGCGTCGCGCAGCTCGGCGTACTGCACGAGTGCGCGCTCCATCGTGTTGACCGCTGCGTCGCTCTCCCCAATCTCCCTGTAGTGGGCTTCGATCTCGAAGGGCGATCCAACCGCCTCGGGACTCGTCGAGTAGTCCGCCATCAAGGTGCGATAGCGGCTCAGCGCGTCGGGCCAGCGCCCCGCCCGGATGAGGATTCGCGCCGCGAGGAGGTCTCCCTTCGCCCCGCTCGATCGGTCGCGGGCATACGATTCCTTCAGGCGCTGCAGGGCCGCAAGGGCTTCGTCGTAGCGTCCGAGATCGGCCAGAGCGGCGCCGCGCCGGATCAGAGCCTCGGGCGCAACCGGGTCGTTCGGGAACTTCTCGACCAGCTCGAGGAATACGGAAGCCGCCGCCTCCGGGTTCTTGCGAGCCTCCTGCTGAAGGGTGCCCAGGATGAGCAGGATGCGCGGTTCCATCGCCCTCGCCCCGGGGCTCCGCCTCGCCTTCTCCAACACCTCGGCAGCCTTGTCGAACTGCCCCCGGCGCGAGGCCACGGAACCGAGTTCGAGCCACGCGAGGGATGCGGCCTCATCGTCGGGGTTCTCTTGTATCAGCGCGCGGTAGTAGGCTTCGGCGCGATCCAACTCGGCCATCGCCTCCTCCTGCCTGCCCATCTCGTTCAGGATGTCCGCCGCGCGGATCGGCGCGTCCTGGACCGGGATGACCGGGCGTCCGTCGGCGCGGCGAGCCGGCAAGGTGGAGGCCATCTCCTGGAACATCCTCGCCGCAGCCTCGAGTTCGCCCGCGGCGCGGAGCTCCTCAGCCAGCTCTTGGTCGAAGCGCAGGGTCAGATTGAGGTCCCAAGTAAACGCCTTGCGCGCCTCGTCGAGCTGACGGCGCACCTCGGCCGGTTCGCTGCGGAGTCGGTGCATCCGAACGATGCCCATCATCGCCTTCGCTCGCACCCGCCCGATGCCGTGGGCGATGGACGTGTCGGCCGCTTGCCCGACGACCCCCGGATGCGCGGTCAAGAGCCTCCTGTAGGCCGACAGAACCCGTTCCGTCTCGGTGGTTGTCGGAGGGGTGTCCGGTCCAATACGCAGCGCCTTCTCCATCCGGGATGCCTGCCAGAGGTCGCGCTCTGCCCGAAAAAGCGTGCCAACGCCCCGCTCCCCACACCCCGTCAGAGAAAGCGCGAAGAACGCGCCGGCAAACCACAGGGTCCATCTTGCAAAGGCCTGCATGGACTGGCCTCCTAGTTCCGCGTCTCTTCCGCATGGAAGCGGAAGAGACGGGCTCCGGCTCCGACCGCGAAGAACGCCGACACGGCGTAGAGAACGGCCGTTCCCAACAAAACCCACACGATCACCTCCGGGGTCAGATTCCGGACGATCACATCCGAGCGCCGGAAGATCGCCGACACGGGGATCTGAATCAGGTTCGGGACCAGAACGGCGCCCAGTGTCGCAAGGGGGATTCGTGCGGCCAACGCGAAGCTCCTTCGCAAGGCGTCGCTGACCCGCCTTCCCTCGACGAGAATCGCCAAGGGGGCATAAAGGAAGAGACCCTCGAGGATCGAGCCGATCAGGACGGACCCATAGCGGATCGTGCGGAGCGTGGATCCGGGCAGCTCGGTCGATCCCCCTAGCAGCATCCGCGGCAACCCGAAGAGCAGAAGGACCAGCAACAACATGAGGGGAAGCCGGGCGAGGACGAGCCGTCCGTACGCTCGCCCCGCTCTGCCGAAGGCCCCCTGGAAGGGCTCGGCCGGACGGTCCGCCTGCCAAAAGAGAAGGAAGGCCGCGGCCAAGGTCCAGGAGCCGATCAGGAGATCGAGAAACAAGGCGACGACCGTGAAGACACTCGGAAGGGCCAAGTAGAAGACCGGATAGTGAAGGATCGCGTCGCCCCCGAGCAGCCGCAGGAGAGGAACGAGGACCGTCGCGAGGATCGGCTGATAGAACTGCGTCAGCAGGAGAATCGAACAGGCCTGGACGGCCCAGAAGACGAGGAAAGGGCCCCAGAGTCGCCACCGTCCGAAGTTCCGGATCGTCTCGATCCAAGACCATAGGAGCAGACTGATCTGGTGCATCCTTGCAACCTCCCCTACTCGTGGACCAGGCGCGGCAGGTTTTCCACGATCACGGCAAGGAACCGCGCGTTCCACGCCTCCGCTTCCCCGGGACGTTCGGATTCGAGGGTCGATACCCGAACAAAGATGCCATAGAGCCGGTTTTCGCGCAGCCCCTGGAAGAAGAGCTGCCGTCGATACCGGCGGACGTCCGAGATCGTCCCCTCACCGGACGTATACCACACCGTGGCGACCCGCTCCGATCGCATTCCGCGTGTCGCAATGAAACTCTCAGCTGTGATCGGTCCAATCGCGGACTCGATCTGCTGTTCGGGCAGGTTCTTGGTGCGATACCCCTGGCTCCGATAGCAGAGTTGCGGATCGTGGCCGCCAAGCCGCGTGTTCACGAAGTAGATCATCACCACCCAGATGGGTACGCCATCAGGGCGGGTATAGCGGCGGATCAAGAGATCGTCGGGGTCGAGGTCGTCCAGGATCGCCTGCTCCGTCGAAACGTCCACGCCCTGGAGCCCGAGCAGCTCCCGCGGCAGAGAGGCGAGATCCGTCTCCGCACCGGCACCGGGGGGCGCGGCGATTCGGTAGGCGCCGATCAGGATGAGCACGATCCCGGGGGCGAAGAGCTTCAGCGCGCGCTTTAACACCTCAGGATTCTCCGCGCTAGGGCGAGCAGTAGGAAGGCGATCGCAAAGAGCGCGTACCCTCCGATCTTGTGAAACGCTCCGGCTGCGGCGCTCGGACCGGCCACGCCGGCGTAGACGCAGAGGGTCGCGATCCGAATCGTGTTCGAAAGAACCGCGATAGGAAGCGCCAAGAGGAAGAGGAGGCCCCGCCGCCAGACCGCCCCCCGAGCCAGGTAGGCGACCAGGGCGCCGAGCGCCATGAGCGCCACGAGGGATCGCAGACCGGAGCATGCGTTCTCGACGGCCAGAGTTCCGGCGGGAAAGAGCAGATTCACCCCGTCGCGCTGGACCGACACCCCGAGGGCATGCGCAACCGCGACCGCGCCTCTGGCCGCCTCGATCTTAAGTCGGAAGCTCACGACGTCCATGAACCACGGAATGGCGGGAATCATGAAGAGCAGGAATCCTATCGGCATCGCAAGGCGGCGGAGCGCGCGGGAACCGTGAAGCTGAAGAACGATTGCGCCGATCGCGAGGATCAAGGAGATCCCCTGAATCATCGCCACCTCCCCCCGCATCCCGACGATCTGTAACAGGGCCGCCGCAAGAAGCAGCGCGATTCCGGCCCAGCTGCCGTACCCACCGATGGAGAGCGCGTTGCGCTGCCTCCAGATGAGCCAGGCGGTGAGAGGTGGAATCAGAAAACCATGGGAGTAGTTGGGATTATGCATCCAGACGCGCCAGAGAGTTTGGATCGTGCCCGAGTACGCCCCCGCCAGTCCGGCGAGGGCCAGGGACCACGCAACCGCAAGGATGGCCGGGCTTGTCGCGCCGGATGGAGAGCTGGTCTCTCCGTGGTGCCGGGTTCCGTCCATGGTTCCCTTCCGCCGGTCGCCGCCAGCTACCCTTGGGCTCCGTACGGGTAGCCGTAGTAGCGGTGGCTGTAGTAATAGGGCATCGTCTCCTCGACGTTGTTCATCAAGAGCCCCCGGACGTTGCCCGTGAACTGCTTTTGCAGCTCGACGCCGCGTTCCACGAGATGCCTCGGGGTTGTGCCCGCCTTCAGAACGATCATCACCGCGTCGACGAGCTGCCCGATGATCAACGCATCCGGAACGGGCACATTCGGGGGCGAGTCCAAGATCATGAAACCGCATCGGCGCCCGAGCTCCGGGATGAGCCACGAGAGGTTCTCGAAGCTCAGCAGGTCGTTCCGCGGCGCCGGAGACACTCCGAGCGGCAAGATGTGAAGGTTCGGAATCGATGTCTTCCGGATCCAGTCATCTTCCACGCGGTGGGTCTCGAGAGCCCTTATCACTCCGGGTGAATCCGCGTCGATCCCCAGCAGACGGCCCAACGAGCCCCGACGGAAATCGAGATCGACGAGGAGGACGGGCACCCGGGGCTCTTCCGTCGCGGCCGCGGCGCCGAGAAGCACGCAGGTCGTCGTCTTTCCTTCTCCCCCGCGGGCGCTCGTCACAAGGAGGCTCCGGACCGCGCCTTCCTCATCGCTCCGCAGCTCAAGGGCTACGCGGCGCAGTTCCTGGTAGGCGGGTGAATCGCGGAGGAAGGACTCGAGGCGGACGCTGTTCCAGGTGAACGATTCCCCGCGTCCGCCCTTGCGGACGGCATCGATCTGGGGAAGCGTGCCCAGAACCCGCAACCCCAGCGAGCGTTCTGTCTCGCGCGCGTCGCGAAACGTCTGG
Organism: uncultured bacterium; assembly: GCA_964575675.1. GTDB lineage: Bacteria > Eisenbacteria > RBG-16-71-46 > CAIMUX01 > VGJL01 > CAZNRY01. Next base: position 4,696 of record CAZNRY010000084.1, on the reverse strand, counting down.
TCGTGCCGCTCCAATACCACGAGCGCGCCGATGCCGCAGGCGAGACCGATGATCGCCGCGAGGATCGCGACGGCGACCCGATTTGGCTTCACGGGCGCCAAGGGGCGAGACGCAGGCTCGATCACGGTGAGACGGGCCGCGGCCTTCGTCGTCTCGAATGCCTCGCTGATCTGGCTCGAAGCGAGCTGCTGAACGAACGCATTGTAGAGGGAGCGGTCCGTCTCCACCTCTTCCATCAGCCGCTTGAGCGTGGTCTCTTTCTGGGGCGTGCCGCTGGCCCGGGCTTGGTAGGCGTCCAGAAGCGCATCGTAAGCCGACAGGCGGGTCGAAGTCCCCGCCACGCGGGCCTCGGCAACGAGGAGCGCCGCCGCGTCGCGCTGCAGCCCCGCCGGGATGCCCAGCTGGGACCCGGCGACCAGCCGGGCCGCGTCGCCGTAGACCTCCTCTATCTTGCGCGCGATGACGAGCGCAATCGTCTCGCTCGCCTGAACCGCGCGGCTCGCCGTCGGAATCGTCGCCTCGGCATAGCTCCTCTCGAGGTCCCGGATCTCGTTCAGTACGCCGCTCCAGCTCGTCCCCGCCAGATTGCGCAGCTGGGCCGCTGCCGTCGGCGAACGCGCTTCGAGGGAGGAGCGCAGATCGTCCCGGTCGCGCGAGAGCCGGTCAAGGTCGGAGGCCGCGTCACCCCGGAGGCGGCGGGTTTCGCCCAGGTTCGTCTCGTTGACGAGGCTCGTGTTGACCTGCACCGCGGCCAAGCCCCTCTGGGCCTCCTGGAGCCTCTGCTCCGCCTCCGAGAGGCGCTGCTTGTAAACGACGAGTTGCTCGACGCTGAAGTCGTGCAGCGAACGCACGCGATCGAGCTGGGCGCTGCGGTTAGCCTCGATCACCCCGGTCGTCAGGTTCTGGGCGATCAGGCGTGCGCGATCAGGGTAGTAGTCGACCACGCTGACAACGATTACGTTTTCCCCGGCCCGCCCTCGGCCCATCCGGATCGATTCGCGAAGCCACTGCGTGAGGCGGAGGTCCTGCAGCTCCTGGACGCTCATGTCGGGATATTGCTTGCGGCTCTTGGCGACCCATTTCTTGAGACCGGCGTCGTTGCGCAGCCCCGTCTTGTCCCCCACCTTGAGGAGGAAGTCGTTGCTTTGCATGAGCGACTGCAGCCGGGCGAGCTGCTCCTGCATTCCGCTCTCTGGCAGGATCCCCTGAAGCTCGCGGCTCACCGGCTGAGGGAACTCGAGAAGGAGCGTTGCCGAAGCCCGGTAGATCGGGTGCAGCACCTTTGGATGCCCGATAATCAGGCCGGCGAGCAGCCCCGCGGCCGCCGGCAGCAAGACGACCCAGCGCCGGCGCCATGCAGTGGCCGCGAGACTCCTGAGGTCCCGACCCTCCCTGGTAGGGGACGTTGATTCCATCTGAAGAAGCCTCCCGCCCTGCTAGTTGTTCCTGAGGACGTCCTTGATCAGGAATAGGTTGAGGACATCGCGCGACAGACCGAGAGCCTCGCGGGCGGCGATCCAGGCTACGCCGAACCTGGCGTGGGACCGACTCGGCACGCGTACGGCGTCCCCCGGCTGGACGAGAAAGTTGGTCTGTCCGCTGTCTAGATAGCGCTGCAGGTCGACGACGACGACGAAGCTCCGCCCGGCGGCGTCTTTGCCCACGACCTGGATGCCGCTCAGGTCTGCGGTCGGGAGGGTTCCTCCGGCGAGACTGATGACCTTGAGCAGATCCAAGCCCGCGCCGATGCCGTAGGGACCCGGCCGGGATACATCCCCCGCGACATAGACCGAGTTCAGCGACTCCGCGCCACCCGGCCCGACCACAGTCGGGACATAGAGGACATCGCCCGGCGCCAGAGTCGGCAGTCCGCTGAAATCGCCCGACTGGAGGGCATTCGTCAAGTCCACGGTCTGCGCGCCCTGCCCTCCTGCGTCCTTGTGAAACACTTGCACTCTGGAAAGATCCGCGCCCGCGCCAAGTCCCCCCGCCGCGCCGAGAACGTCGATGATGCTTGGGATCGTCTCGAAGCTGTAGCGCCCCGGCGAGGTCACCGCTCCGGAGACGGTCACACGCCGGCTGTTGAATGCGACGACCTCGACGGTCACCTGCGCCGGCGTTCTCAGGATCTCTGTCAGGCGGAGCTCGATCGTGCGCGCGAGGGCTGCGGCCGACTGCCCCGCCGCCTGGATGTCGCCGAGGGGAGGAAACGTGATCTCGCCGCCGCTGCGGATCGGCCCCGTTCGGCTGAGATCGGGGCGGTTCCAGACCGAGATGCTGATCACATCTTCCGGATTCAATGTGTATTCCTCGACCGCGAGGACTGGCCCTGCAGCGGCGAGCGCTAGGGTGATCCATGCCATGACGGCAACCGTCCGCATCAGGATCTCCTTTCCAGTTTCTGCCAGCCTCCCGAGTCGACCGGGATCTGCTGGAGGTCATTGACGGGCTCCCCGAGGGCGCCGCGCGAACGCAAGAGCCGGGGAAGGGCGTGACGAAGCGAATCCAAGTCGAGCTTCCAGTTGCCGTGGCTGCCGTAATAGCGGTCGTAGTGAAGGGCCTCTTCCCCGACTCCTCCGAGAAGCTGCGCCGGTCCCGTCAGACCGGGTCTACGGGCGAAGCACCATGCGCTGATTTCGTCCTGCTGCCAGGACTCGCTCTCGAGAAGATGCGACGAAGGCCCGACGAGACTCATGTCCCCCCGCAGGACACTCCAGAGGTACAGGATCCGGTCCAGATGGAGGGCCTGCACTGAGCGGGCCAATCGCCCCTGAAAGGACGATAGGTGTTCGGGCGACCGGAACGAGATCAGGTAGGTCACGAAGGGACGTCCCGGGAGCCGGCGCCGGCGCCGGTCTGTGTATCGACGGTCGATTCCGACGCGGCCGGGCTGCAGACGGCGATGGAGCGCGCGGCGATTCAGGCCGATCCTCTCCTCCCTCCGAAAAACGACCCTGCTCGGTCCGCTCAGGCGGATGAGGGCCCAAGCGAGCGCAGCCGGAATGGACAGAACGACGAGGCTGATCAATGCAGCCAGGACATCGACAACTCTCTTGCCGCCCGACTCCTCGCGGGACGGTCCTGCGGTAGGGACCGGCTCGACCTCCTTTGTGGCACGGCTGGCGGGCAGAGGCGGAGGCGGCGTCGGGAGGAAGTCCGGGACAAGGCTCTGCAGTCCGTTGCGGACCGAATCCCGCGTTCCATGGCCCGCGAGAATGATCAGATCATCGACTCTTCTCTCGAGACTCTCAGGATCGACATCCTCGAGGACGCACCTGAAGATTTTCGCGTGCCGCGTGGTACGGGTCCGCTCGCTGTGGGTAAGAAGCTCCTCTTGCAGCTTCTCGCCCGGGCGAAGCCCGATGAAGTCGATTCGCACGTCCTTGTCAGGTTCCAAGCCGCTCAGGCGGATCAGTTGCCGGGCGACATCCAAGATTCGTACCGGTTCCCCCATGTCGAGGATGAACACGTCGCCCGAGGTCCCGAGGATTGCCGCCTGTATCACGAGTTGGCTCGCCTCGGGGATTGTCATGAAGTAACGCCGTGCCTCCGGATGCGTCACGGTCAGCGGCCCGCCGCGCGCGAGTTGGCGGCGGAAGATCGGCAGCACACTCCCCTCCGAACCGATCACGTTCCCGAAACGGACTGCGACCATGGTCGTCTTCGAGCCCCGGGCAAGGCCCTGGAGCACCATCTCGCAAAGCCGCTTGGATGCGCCCATTACACTCGTTGGATTGACGGCCTTGTCGGTCGAGATCAGGGCGAGGGTTTCGACGCCATTGGCGTCGCAGGCCCGCGCGACATTCCTCGTTCCGAGGACATTGTTCAAGATCGCCTCGCGAGGACTGCCTTCGAGAAGATTTACGTGCTTATGCGCTGCGGCGTGGAAGACGACGTCGGGGCGTTGATCGGAGAAGAGCGCGGACATTCCAGCTTCATCCTTGATATCCCCGACGACGTGGAGGATCTGGACGTTCGGATGGCTCTCGCGCAACTCGAGTCCGATATAGGTCAAGCCGTTCTCGTTGTGGTCGAGCATGACGAGCAGTCGCGGGCCGAAGCGAGCGATTTGCCGGCAGAGCTCGGATCCGATCGAGCCTCCCGCTCCTGTAATCAGCACTACTCGTCCTTCGACCCATTGCCGGATGCCCGGCAGGTCGATCTCGATTGGGTCGCGGCCCAGAAGGTCCTCGATGCGTACCTCTCGGACCTGATCGAGCGCTCCCCTGCCCTCAATGTAGTCGGCTAACGCCGGCACCGTCCTGCAGGGAACCCCCGCCTCCATGCAGACGCGCACGACTTGGTGCAGGAGCGGCCCGGGCGCGGAGGGGGCGGCGATGAGGACCTCCCCGACCTGCCGCTCGACGATCAAGCGCGGAAGATCAAAGGTCTTCCCCAATACCTCGAGATTCTCAATGCGCGCGCCGAGTTTGTGCGGATCATCATCCACGAACCCGATGGGACGCCCGGCATAGCCGGGACTACGCGCGATTTCCCGGGCGACCATCGCGCCGATGTCTCCTGCGCCGACGATCAGAATCCGTCGGCCGTCCTTGGCGGCGCGCCGTGCAGTGTGCCGGAGGATCTTCCAGCAGAGGCGAACCCCCAGGATCAGCATGATTGACAGAATCCACGTGAGGCTAACGACGCCGCGAGGAAGCGGCCGCGGGGTGATCAACTGGTTGATCAGATAGAA